>NZ_JBHWWF010000001.1:40765-370695 GCF_042736455.1 Streptomyces sp. NPDC060064 | reverse complement strand
CCGACCACCGAGATCAACCCCCCTTTGGTCGTGGTCTGCTTCTTTTTTTTATAAGAGACTGGCCGTACGCTCTGCTGGGCTTGGCCTGGCTCTGCCTGGCTGGGCTTGCGGGGGGGGGGGGCGGCGCCCCGCCACCCCGTTTCCTGTATCTGTACCTGTACCTGCTGTACCTGTACCTGTACCTGTACCTGTACCTGCTGTACGTATGCCGTATGCGAGGAGACGCAGCGCAGATGTCCGACGCGAACGCCCCCTGGCTCGTCGTGGGCCTCGGCAACCCCGGGCCCGAATACGCCGCGAACCGGCACAACGTCGGGTTCATGGTCGCCGACCTCCTCGCCGAGCGCATCGGCGGCAAGTTCAAGCGTGCGCAGAAGGCTCAGGCGCAGCTCGTCGAGGGCCGGATCGGCGCGCCGGGTCCGAGTGGCCGTCGGGTTGTGCTGGCCAAGCCCATGTCGTACATGAATCTCTCCGGCGGTCCGGTCATGTCGCTGCGTGACTTCTACAAGGTGCCGACCGCGAATATCGTCGCGATCCACGATGAGCTGGACATCGACTACGGCGCGCTGCGGCTCAAGCTCGGCGGCGGAGACAACGGGCACAACGGTCTGAAGTCGATGACCAAGTCGATGGGCGCGGACTACCACCGGGTGCGATTCGGGATCGGCCGTCCGCCGGGCCGGATGCAGGTCGCGGATTTCGTTCTGAAGGACTTCTCGTCCACGGAGCGCAAGGAGCTTGCGTATCTCGTGGACCGCACGGCGGATGCGGTGGAGTGTCTGGTGACTGAGGGCCTGGAGCGGGCTCAAAGTACGTACAACTCCTGATAAAGCCGGGCCGCGAGTTGACCGGGCGCGTGTGCATGGCCAAGGATCGCGGCCCATGAGCCCGAAGCGGACCCGCATGCTCCTTTACGGCCAACGGGCGGCGATGGCGTGCGTTGCCGCACTGCTGCTCGTCGCCGGCGTCTGGTCGTCCTGGGGCACGGCTCAACACGTCCTGCTGGCCAAGGGCCGTGAACACGGCACCCTGAAGATCGCCAGTTGCGGCAAGGACACCTGCACGGGCCCGTACGAGCCCGAGGACCCGGCCCCTCCCCGCTCCGGCGTGACCATCGACAAGTCGGTTGCCGTGCGGAAGGGCGCGAAGCTCGCGGTCGTGGTGAAGCCCGGTACGCACGAGGTGGTGCGGACGGGCACGGCGGGTGCTCTGTTCGCCTGGCTCCCGCTCGGCGGCGCGCTGGTTCTGGCCGGTCTGGTGATCGGCGGCGGACTGCGGCTGACGCGCGTGGCCTGGGCAACGGCGGCGGCGGGCGGGGCGCTGCTGGTGGGGGCGTTCTTCGCGCTCTGAACGATCCGGCTCCCTTACCGGAACGTCGCATTCACCTGATCGTTATCCAGGACTATTGGGACAAGTGTCAGCGCTTGGGGCGGATGCGTCACGAGGTGTCTTGACCGGCCCGCGAGTTCACAGGACGCTGAGCCGCCCCCCACGGCATCCGTCCTCTCTCACGTTGGATTGCCCATGCGCACCCTCACGTCCTCCAGCGCACTGGTGGCGGCAGCGGCTCTCTCGCTGCTGGCCGCGCCTTCCGCGCTCGCCACCCCTCCCGGCGACAACGGCACCGTGAAAATCCACGATGCCAAGACCGGTGAGGAACTCCGCAAGAACGAGCCGCACGTCTGCTCCTTCTATCTCGACGCCTTCGGTTTTGACGCCCGCCAGCAGGTCGACTGGCGCATCGAGGCCTGGGCCCCGACCGCCGACGTCAAGGGCGAGACGGTTCAGTCCGGTTCGCTGACGCTCGACGGCGACGGCCACGGCAGGACCACGGATCTGGGTCTGCCCGACGGCCACTACAAGCTGTTCTGGAACTTCGACGGCGAGCACGGCCGGGCCAAGCACAAGGTCTTCTGGACCGACTGCGGAAGCGAGGACTCGAAGCCGGACGACAAGCCGAGCGCCACGGTGAGCGACAAGCCGGGCGAGCAGCCGAGTGAGCAGCCGTCCACGCCGGCCGCGACTGCCCCGACCGCCCCGACCGCCGCGGGCGACTCGAAGCCGAGCGCGGCGCCGAGCGCCGACGGCACCTCCGGCGACCTCGCCGAGACCGGCAACGGCGCGCCCATCGGCCTGCTCGCGACGCTCTCGGTCGCGCTGGTCGCGGGCGGCGGCTATCTGCTGGCCCGTCGCCGCACGGCCCAGCGGCACTAAGAAGCGCTGAGAGGCGCTGAGAAGGGCGCCCCCGCCTGGAGAACTCCGGCGGGGGCACCCCGTATCGCATACCGGTGCTTGTCCCGCCGCGCGGCAACGGGTGTGGGGCGCAGCCCCCGGAATGCACCGGGACGACGGATGCCCCGCACCTCACCGGCCTCACCGGCGCGGGGCATCCGCCATTCATGTCTGGCCGCGGGCGTCAGCCCGTGTTGCGCAGGCCGGCCGCCACACCGTTGACCGTGAGCAGCAGCGCCCTCGACAGCAGCGGGTCCGCCTCCTCGCCGCGCTTTGCCGCCGCGCGCTGGCGGGCGAGCAGTGAGACCTGGAGGTAGGAGATCGGGTCCAGGTACGCGTCCCGGATGCCGAACGTCTGTTGCAGCGCGGGGTGGGAGTCGAGCAGCTGCTCACCGCCCGTGATCCGCAGCACCTCGCGTACCGTCAGCGCGTGCTCGGCCTCGATGGTGGCGAAGACGTGCTTGAGGTCCTCGGGCACGAGCGTGTCGACGTAGTGGCGGGCGATACGCAGATCGGTCTTCGCCAGCGTCATTTCGACGTTGGCGATGAAGTTGCGGAAGAAGTGCCACTGCTCGTGCATCTCGTCCAGGACCGTGTCCAGGCCGGCCTCACGCAGCGCCTTCAGTCCTGACCCGACGCCGAACCAGCCGGGCACGATCTGCCGTGACTGCGTCCAGCCGAAGACCCACGGGATGGCGCGGAGGCCGTCGAGACCGGCGCCGGAGTCCGGCCGCCGGGAGGGGCGCGAGCCGAGGTGGAGGTCGGCGAGCTGGTCCACCGGGGTGGCTGCGAAGAAGTACGCGGGCAGGTCCGGGTCCTCGACCAGACGCCGGTAGGTGGCGTGCGCGGCGTCCGACACGGTGTCCATCGCCGCGTCCCAGCGGGCCAGCGCCTCGTCGGACTGGCGCGGCGCCGTGTGCAGCGCGGAGGCCTGCAGTGTCGCCGCGACTGTCAGTTCCAGGTTCTCCCTGGCGAGCGACGGGATGAGGTACTTGTCGGAGATGACCTCGCCCTGCTCGGTCACCTTGATCTCGCCCTCGAGTGTGCCCCACGGCTGCGCGAGGATCGCGTCGTGGGAGGGGCCGCCGCCGCGGCCGACGGTGCCGCCGCGACCGTGGAAGAGCCGCAGCCGTACGCCGTACCGGTGTGCCACATCTCGCAGCCGCCGCTGCGCCCGGTGGATCTCCCACTGCGAGGTGGTGATGCCGCCGAACTTGGACGAGTCGGAGTATCCGAGCATGACCTCCTGGACATCACCCCGGAGCGAGACGAGCCTGCGGTACGAGGGGTCGGCGAGCATCGCGTCGAGGATGACGTCCGCGGCCTTCAGCTCGTCGGTCGTCTCCAGCAGGGGCACGATGCCGATCTTTGCCCAGCCGGCGTGCAGATCGATCAGACCGGCCTCGCGTGCGAGCACCGCCGCCGCGAAGACGTCGTCCGCGCCCTGGCACATCGAGATGATGTACGACTCGATGACTTCGGGCCCGAAGCGTTCGAAGGCCTCCTTGACGGTGTGGAAGACGCCCAGGGTCTTCTGTCCCGCGGCGTCCAGCGGCGCGGGCGTCGGGGCGAGCGGCCGTCGTGAGCGCAGTTCCTTGGCGAGCAGCTTCTGCCGGTAGTCGCGCGGCATGTCGGCGTATCGCCAGGATTCCTCGCCGAGCCGGTCGAAGAGCTGCCCGAGCGCGTGGTGGTGCGCGTCGGCGTGCTCGCGTACGTCCATCGTGGCGAGCTGCAGTCCGAAGGCGGCGAGTGTGCGGATCGTGCGGTCCAGGCCGCCGTCGGCGAAGTGTCCGCCGCGGTGTGCGCGGAGCGACGTCTGGATGAGGGTGAGGTCGTGCAGCAGTTCGGCGGTGCCGAGGTAGTCGCGGCCCGCCTCGTGCGGTGTGCCCTTGGCGAGGCGCTCGCGGGTGTTGACGAGCTTCTGCCGGATGCAGGTGGCCTTGAGGCGGTACGGCTCTTCGGCGTTGAGCCGCTTGTAGCGGGGGCTGATCTCGGGCAGCCGCTCGAGGTCCGTCTGCAGTGATGTCAGCAGCTCTTCCGTCGCGCCCGCGTAGCGGATGGAGTTGGAGAGCAGTCCGCGCAGATGGTCGATGACCGCGATCGCGTCGGTGATGCCGTGCTCGTGCTGGAGGATCAGCACTTCCCAGGTCACCGCGGGGGTGACGTTGGGGTTGCCGTCGCGGTCGCCGCCGATCCAGGTGCCGAAGGTCAACGGCCGGGTGCCTGCGGGCAGTTCGACGCCGACTCGTTCCAGCTCGGCGGACAGGTCCTCCAGCACGTCGCCGACGGCGCCGGCGTGCAGCTCGTCGAGGTAGTAGATGGCGTTGCGTGCCTCGTCGGCGGGCTCGGGCCGCACCACGCGCAGCTCGTCGGTCTGCCAGATGAGGTCGATGTTCTCGGCCAGCCGGAGATCGTGCCGGCGCCGGTCGGCGGCGATGACGGGGGTCTCGAGGAGCTCGGCGATACGGCGGAGCTTGTTCAGTACGGAACGCCGTGCCGCTTCGGTGGGGTGCGCGGTGAACACGGGCCGGACGTTCAGGTTCCTGACGGTCTCGCGCAGATGCTCGGGGTCGGCGTCCTTGAGCATGTCCGCCGTACGGGACAGCAGTCCGCCTTCGGCGGCGCGCCGCTCGCGCATCTCGTGGCCGCGGTGCACCTGCTCGGTGACGTTGGCGAGGTGGAAGTAGGTGGAGAAGGCGCGTACCAGCTTGGCCGCGGTCTCGAGGTCGGTGTCGCCGAGCAGCTCGGCTGCGGCCTCACCGTCGCTGCGCGTCAGTGCGCGGACCCGCTCGACGAGCTCGAGGAGCTCGGGGCCCTCCTGCCGGACGAGGGTTTCGCCCAGCAGATCGCCCAGTCGGCGGATGTCGGCGCGCAGCTCGGCGCTGGCGGTGGGGGTCTGGTCGGCACTGCTCACAGGTGCGGCTCCTTGCAGTGTTTGAGCACGTCTGGAGGGGTCTGGAGGCTGCGGACCGCGCTGTCCGACGACACCCAGGATAGGTGTCCATTTCCCTGACGTTATCCACAGGTCTCTTGCCGCGGGGCCGCACACCTGCATACTTACGATGGCGTAGGTTACGCATCCGTAGCCTCGATCTTCAGTCCCATCTCTCACCCCACAGGGGACCCTCATGGCCACAAGCCCGCATCTGCTGGACGACGCCCCGAAGCCGTCGGCAGCCGACGATCTCCCCTTCGCCACGCTGGGCGGGGACAAAAAGCGGTCGCTGGAGCAGATCGCCCTGCTGCTGTTCATCACGGTGCCCTTTGTCGCGCTGCTCGCCGCGGTGCCTCTGGCCTGGGGCTGGGGTGTGAGCTGGCTGGATCTCGGCCTGCTGGTGGCGATGTACTACATCGGCTGCCACGGCATCACGATCGGCTTCCACCGCTATTTCACCCATGGCTCCTTCAAGGCCAAGCGTCCTCTCCGGATCGCTCTCGCGATCATGGGGTCGCTGGCGGTCGAGGGCCCGCTGGTCCGCTGGGTGGCGGACCACCGCAAGCACCACAAGTTCTCCGACGCGGAGGGCGACCCGCACTCGCCGTGGCGCTTCGGCGAGACCGTGCCGGCGCTGATGAAGGGCCTGTGGTGGGCACATATCGGCTGGATGTTCGACGAGGAGCGCACGTCCCAGCACAAGTACGCACCGGATCTGATCAAGGATCCCGCGCTCCGTCTCATCTCCCGCCACTTCATCTACTGGACGATTCTGTCCCTCGCGATCCCGCCCCTGGTCGGCGGCCTGGTCACGATGTCCTGGTGGGGCGCGTTCACGGCCTTCTTCTGGGGTTCGCTGGTCCGTGTCTGCCTGCTCCACCACGTCACCTGGTCGATCAACTCCATCTGCCACGCGGTCGGCAAGCGCCCCTTCAAGTCCCGCGACCGCTCGGGCAATGTGTGGTGGCTGGCGGTGCTGTCCTGCGGCGAGTCCTGGCACAACCTCCACCACGCCGAGCCGACGAGCGCGCGGCACGGCGTGCTGCGCGGCCAGATCGACTCCAGCGCCCGGCTGATCCGCTGGTTCGAGCAGCTGGGCTGGGCGTACGACGTGCGCTGGCCGGATGCGTCACGTATTGACGCCCGGCGCAGGATTGACGCCGCCGAGACGGCATGATTGACGACGTGGCGATCGACGGCGGTACCAGCAGCACGGACAAGAACCGGCCCTCCGGGAGCCGGCGAGCGCGCCGCGTCCGTATGACGGGGGCGGAACGCCGGGAGCAGCTGTTGGACATCGGCCGCACCCTCTTCGCCGAGAAGGGCTTCGAGGGCACCTCGGTCGAGGAGATCGCCGCGAAGGCCGGTGTCTCCAAGCCCGTGGTGTACGAGCACTTCGGTGGCAAGGAGGGTCTGTACGCCGTTGTGGTGGACCGCGAGATGCGCCAGCTGCTGGACATGGTGACGAGCGCGCTGACCGCGGGGCATCCACGCGAGCTGCTGGAGCAGGCCGCCTTTGCGCTGCTGGACTACATCGAGACGTACACGGACGGTTTCCGCATCCTGGTGCGCGATTCTCCGGTCGCCCAGTCGACCGGTACGTTCGCGTCGCTGATCAGCGATATCGCGACCCAGGTCGAGGACATTCTGGGTCTGGAGTTCAAGGCCCGCGGTTTTGATCCGAAGCTGGCGCCTCTGTACGCGCAGGCGCTCGTCGGCATGGTCGCGCTGACGGGCCAGTGGTGGGTGGACGCCCGCCGTCCGAAGAAGGCGGAGGTCGCGGCGCATCTGGTGAATCTGGCCTGGCACGGTCTGGGCAGCCTGGAGGCGAAGCCGCGGTTGATAGGGCACCGCAAGAACTGAGCGGCGCCGCCTCCGGCCCCGGGGCGAGCACAGGCGCGCGGCGTCAGCCGCGCCGTCCGGGAGCGCGCCACCCGACGGCGCGCCGTCCGGGGGCCGTCTCCCGGCACAGGGCGACCGCCGCGACGACCGCGACGCACAGCACCAGGGCCCAGACACGGCGCGACGGATCCCAGCCCGCCGACAGCGGCTGGGCGAACGGATCCAGGGCGTCCGGCAGCGGCAGCAGCACCGACACGATCACGCCCATCACCACCCCCGGGGCCGCCAGCGCACCGCCGCCGGTGCCCGCGCCGGTGCCGTTGCCCGTGCTGAGCCTGAACCCGAGCGCGGCGAGCGCGATCACCATCGCCAGCAGTGCCGCCGCCTCCAGGGTGAGGCCGGGCTGCGGGAGCAGTGGCCGCTCGTCCGGGTTCACCGCCATGGCGCCCAGGAGCAGCACCGCCGTCCAGCCGGCCGCCGCCCCGAGCAGCGCGACGAAGATCCGCAGCCCGTGCACCACCCAGCGCGGAGTCGGCACCACTTCCGTCGTACGGGCGGCCGGGTCGTCCAGCAGGAAAGCCGCACCCACCGCGATCAGCACGGCCGCGGAACGGATCAGCAGGACGACGTCGATGAGCCGCATGCCGCCGGAGACCAGGGCGGGGACGCCCACCAGCAGCACCGCGGCCGTCACGGCGATCAGCAGCGGCAGCGTGCGGGCGGAGCGCAGCGCGTACGGCAGGAGCAGCGGGAACAGCCTTCGGGGCCTCACGCGCAGGCCCGCTCGCCGGCCGGCACCTGCGCCGGCGCGCGTACTCCGAGGAGCTCCGCGGCACGGTCGGTGGTGGTCCCGGTCGCGGTCAGTTCGCGCCATGACGCCTTCACCCGCTCGCCGATCCGGTCGGACGGACCGTCCAGCAGCTTCAGCGCGAACTCCCGTTCCCTGGCGTCGAAGTCGAGTCCGCTGGACGATTCGAGAACCAGCAGGCTCAGACCGCCGGTGGTGCGGCCGGTGAGGTCCTTGAGGGCGGCTTCGGAGTCGCCGGTGGCCTGACCGGCCAGCCACAGGGTCAGTACGGCGCGGGCGCCGCAGACGGTGGTCCCGCCCTCTTCCCGCGGCAGCGTGCCCGTCACCACGCGGTAGGCGAACAGCGCCGAGAACTCCGCCACCGCGTCGCTCTCCGCGTCCTGTCCCGCATCGCCCGCGCTCCACCAGGTGCCGACGGGCACGGCGCCCGGCGTCCCTTCCCGGCGGTCGTCGGCGTCCCAGGCGGTGTACGGCAGCGGCTTGTTGGCGTGTGCCTCGATGCCGTCCCGGAAGATCCGCTGGCGTACGGAGTAGCGGGCGTCGGCCACGGCGTCCGGGGTACGGGCGAGAACGCCGTGCACCACGCCGTCCCACTCGGTCACCCGCCCCTTGAACTCGGGGAACGCGCAGTAGGTGACGCTCTTCCTGGTCACGCACTGCTGGCCGGCGGCCGGGTGCTCGGTGACGTCGGCCCTGGCCCGTACGACACTGTCGGGCAGCGGCCGCATCTGCAGCGCGCCCGCGACCACCGCCACGGCCGCTGCCACGGCGGCGCACGCCCACAGCGGACGTGTGCCGCGGCGCGGCGGTCCGGGCGCCGCGCCCGGCCGGCCGCGCAGCAGGGCGCACGCGGCGAGCAGCACGGTGAGGCCGGTCAGCCACAGCAGATGCAACCCGGCCGGCCTGCCGACCAGCGCCGACGGCAGCGGCTGCACAAACTCGTCCTCCATGGCGACGACAGCCAGCCAGCGCCAGCCCGCGGTGTTCTGGACGGCCGCGATGAAGGTGAACACCGCGAGCAGGGCCAGTGCGAGCGAGGCCGCGGCGGGAGCCGGGAACAGTCGCGCGAGCAGCACCCCGAGGACTCCGGCGAGGAGCACCACGGCGGGGCCGGTCGCCACCTCGAGCCACTGGACGGTACCGACGGCTCCCGGTTCGGCGGCGAGGTAGCCGATCCTGGCGAGGCTGAGGCCCGCGCAGAGCAGGACCGCGGGGAGCACCGCCAGCAGATGGGCGAGGGAGCGGCCGCGGGCGCCGACGACAAGCACCTCGTACACCGGCTCCACGCCGTTTCGGACGGCCCGCAGCACACCGAAGTCGGCGGCGAGCAGGGTGCCTGCGGCGAGCAGCAGGGTCGGCAGCTGGATGTAGCGGGAGCTGTCCTGCAGGACCGGGTAGCGGTTCGCCGCGTCCCCGGTCGCCAGGGCGTAGCCCCATAGCGCGAGGTAGCCGGCCAGGGCGCCGAGCATCGCCGGGTGGCGCAGCAGGCGCAGCGCTTCCACGCGGGCCAGCGCGAGGACCGCGCCGCGCGTCCCGCTCTGCCCGGCCGGGGTTGCGGCCCGGTCCGTCTTGCCACGGCGGGCGTCGCCGACGACGGTCATGCCGCGTGCTCCTTCTGGGCGGTGGCGTCGAGGAGCAGCAGGTAGCCGTCCTCCAGGGTGGGTTCGAGGAGGGGCGCGCCGGCGGGGGCGGTGCCGATGTTCCGTACGGTTCCGACTCCGGTGCGCCATCCGGCGAGGGCCCGCGGGTCCCGTTCGGCGCTGCTCCATACGCGGCCGGCGGCGACGGCCGCGAGCGCGGGCGGCTCGCCGTCGAACTTCACGGTTCCGTGGTCCAGTACGACGACGCGGCGGCAGAGCGCGGCGACGTCCTCGGTCTGGTGGGTGGACAGCAGTACGGTGCGGCCGTCGCCGAGGTCGGCGATCAACTCCCGGAATCGCAACCGCTGTTCGGGGTCGAGGCCCACGGTCGGCTCGTCCAGGATGAGGAATTCGGGGTCGCCGACGAGTGCCGCGGCGAGCGCGACGCGCTGGCGCATACCGCCGGAGAGCTGCTTGATCTTCTTGCCGCGCCGGCCCGGCAGCCCGACCGCGTCGAGTACCCGCAGGACTTCGCGGTGCCTGGCGGCGCGGTCGGTCAGCTCCTTCAGGATGGCGACGTAGTCGACGAACTCGAAGGCGGTGAAGGCCGGGTGGAAGCCGGGGTCCTGCGGCAGATAGCCGAGGCGGCGCCGGATCCCGAGCCGCCCCTCGGGCGTCCGCGGGTCCATGCCGAGCACCGAGATGTCACCGCCGTCGGGCAGCGCCGCGGTGGCGAGTGTCCGCAACAGGGTCGTCTTACCGGCGCCGTTCGGGCCCAGGAGCCCGGTCACGCCGGGTCCCAGGGTGAAGGACACCCCGGCCAGTGCCTTGAAGCTCCGGTAGTTCACTGCGAGTTCACGGACGGTGACCGCGGCTGGGCTCATCGGGATTTCCTTCCGGTTCACGCGCGTGCGTGCTGGGTGTCCCGGTCGTACCGGGTGCGGGTCAGGGTGATGGAGAGGGCGGCGGCGAAGAGCACTCCGGCCGCGGACAGCTGTCCGGCGGCGCTCAGCAGCGCGTCCTGTACGGGCCCGAAGGCCGCCAGCAGGCAGAGCGTCCAGGCTCCGCCGACGACGCCGGCCGCCGCGGTGGGGTCGATGCGCGCCGACAGCGCCAGCGTGAGCGACGTCAGCGCGAGGGAGGGCAGCAGCCAGCCGAGTGTCTCCAGGGCGGGGCCGGGCAGCGCCACGGCCGCGGCGGCCGTCGGGACCAGGGCCGTGGTGACCACGGCGACCGTGCGCAGCATCAGCAGCCGCAGTCCGTACACGGGGGTGACGAGGGTGATCTCGTACATCGGATCGCTGCGCGGGCCGAAGGAGAGGGCGACTCCGATCACCGGCAGCGCGGGCGCCACCACGAAGAACGGCAGCGAGGCGGAGGCCGCGTGCCCGAGCCGGGCGACGACCAGGGCGAGCAGCAGCGTGACCACGGCTGCGGTGAGCCAGGAGCGGCGCAGTGCGGGTGTCGCGGTGATCAGCCGTGCCGTGTGGCCGGGTACCCGCAGCCGGTGCAGCGCACGTTCGGCGGGCCCTGGCCGGGGCACGTCCTTGGCGATGGCCAGCCGAGCCCATCCCGCCTCGGTGCGGGAGGTGTCGGCGTACGCGGCGAGCCGTGCCCGGCAGTGCGCGCACTGCGCCAGGTGCCCTTCCGCGCCGGCGAGAGCGGGCGGGCCGAGCTCCCCGGCGGTGTAGTCGCGCAGCAGGGCGTCCGGGAGGTGTACGCGGCTGTGCGGTACGGGGCGTCCCGGGCTCCCCCGGCTGCCGGTGTCCCACGGGGAAGTCATCGCCTGCTCCTCTCCTGCGCCCCTCATGTCCTCTCCTGATCCGCTCATGCCAGCTCCTTCCGGAGCCGCTGGCGTGCCCTCATCGCACGGGTTTTGACGGTGCCTGCCGGAATCCGCAGCACTTTCGCGGCCTCGGCGGTGGTGAGGCCGTCGACCACGGTGGCCTGCAGCACCGCCTTGAGTTCCGCCGGCAACTTCTCCAGGGCGTGCGCGAGTTCGCCGTGCGGGATGCCGTGCAGCGCCTCGTCCTCGGCGGAGGGCTGTTCCTGGTGCCGGAACCGGCCGAGTGCCCGGATAAGCCGCTGCCGTGCGCCGTGCCCTCGCTGGATGTCGACGAGCCGGCGGGATCCGATGCGCCACAGCCAGCCGGCCGCGTCCGCGCCGTGTTCCTCGCGGTAGCGCGCGGTGCCCCGCCACACGGCGAGGAAGGTCTCCTGTACGACGTCGTCGACGACGCCGGGATCAGGACACCGGTACTGGAGCCGGGCGACCAACCACGGCTCGTAGCGCCGGTAGAGCAGCTCGAAGGCACGGCTGTCGCCGTCCTCCACCGCGCGCAGCAGGTCCCCGTCACTGGGGTGCTGCTCCTCCACGTACGCCACATCCCCTCATCGGACGGGCGGGTCGGATCGGTTCACGGAAGTCGGAGATTCTTTTCCGGCCCCTGCCCCCACCAGCATTCAGCCAACCGTGGCTCTGTACAGGCCATTTACCCGCCGTTCCGTAGGCCACTTTTCGACCATTGGCCACTGAACTACACATAGGCCATTCGGAACTCTTTCGTCCCCCCACGCCACAGACGTACCTTCGCCATCGCTCGGGCCCGACCAACCCGAGGACGGGTCCGACCAACCCGAATGAAGAGGGGAATTCGCATGCCCAAGAACCTCACGTCACTGGCGCGCCCTGCCGCCGTCCTCATGGCCACTGGAGCGATCGCCGGAGTGATGGGTGTCGCTCCGGCAGCCGCCGCGCCTGCCCAGGCCACCGCCGTCCCGTCGTGCATCACCATCAAGAACACGTCGAGCTGGGCCACCACGACGACGCGGGTGACCAACAACTGCCGTGGGACGTACCGCTACTACTTCAAGTGGGACCGGCACACCGACGGCCCCTGTGAGACCTACGGGCCGGGCCACTGGCACTCCGAGACCGTGGCCATCACCGCGCGTTTCGCGGGTCTCGGCGGCTGCTGATCCGGCTGCCTGTCCCCTGACCGGTCCGGCTGCCCGTCCGGCGGCTGATCCGGTCGGTCTGAGCGGCTGACGTCGCACCGCACCAAGGCGAGGGGCCTTCCCTGAAGCCCTACTCCAGGGAAAACCCCTCGCCGACCGTGGTGCGCGTCGGTCCGCGCATGCCCGCTGCTACGCCGGCTCCAGGAACTCCAGCCGGTTGCCGACCGGGTCCTGCGAGTAGAAACGGCGGTGCCCCGGGAGGCCATCGTCCCAGACCACCTTCGCGCCGCGCTCCTCCAGCCGCGCCGCGTACGCCTCGATGCCCGTGACCCGCAGTCCGGGGTGGGCCTTCCTGGCGGCCCGGAAGTCCGCCTCGATGCCGAGATGGAGCTGGACGGGACCCTGCTGGAACCAGCAGCCGCCGCGGGCCGCAAGCACGGGAGGCTTGGGGATTTCCGTCATACCCAGGACATCGGAGTAGTACGCGCGCAGAGCGTCCTCCGAGCCGGGCGGCGCGGCCAGTTGGACGTGGTCGACGGCGGTGAGCATCAGAACCCCTTTCGCCCGACGGCGAAGATCCGGCGGAACGGGAACACCGTGCCGTGCGGGCCCGGCGGATACGCCTTGCGGAGCAGATCGCGGTACTGGCCCAGGAATTCGGCCTCGGCCGTGGCGTCGTCGCCGAGCGCGGTGAGGACGGGACGCAGCGCCGTGCCCTTGACCCAGTCCAGCACCGGATCCTCCCCGGCGAGGAGCTGGAGATACGTGGTCTCCCAGACGTCCGCCTCGCAGCCGAGATCCACCAGGCGGGCGAGGTAGTCGGCAGGGTTCAGGATGTGGACGAAGCGCCGCCCGCGGTCGCCGAGCCGGCCGCGCCACTGCGGGGCTTCGCAGAGCTCGCCGAGGAGGGCGTGGCTGGGGGAGGTGAAGTTGCCGGGGACTTGTAAGGCGAAGGTGCCGCCGGGAGCGAGTCCCTCGATCCAGACCGGGAAGGACTCGGGATGGTTCGGCACCCACTGCAGTGCCGCGTTGGAGACGATCAGGTCGTACGGTTCGTCGGGCGTCCAGTACGCGGCATCGGCGGGCCGGAAGTCCAGCCAGCCGCCGCCGGGTGTGGCGCCTGCGTGCTCCTTCTCCGCGATCGCGAGCATCTCCGGGGAGAAGTCGAAGCCCGTGATGTGGGCGGTGGGCCAGCGGTCGGCGAGGAGTGCGGTGACATTGCCGGGTCCGCAGCCGATGTCCGCTATACGGGCGGGACGGTCGCCATTGGGCAGCCGGGGTATTCGGGCGAGAAGGTCCACGAATGGTCGTGTGCGGTGCCCGGCGTAGCGCAGGTACTGCTCCGGATCCCAGGTTGGTGCGGAATGCATGTTCGAGCCCCCTTGCAGGAACGGTGTGCCGAAGCGGAATGAGGTTCCGGCCCGACCATGCCCAAGCCTGCGCCCGAATATATCTTGATGTCAAGAGACTTCACGTCGACAGACCCTCTACACTGATCGACATGGAGGACGAGGTCGATCGACTGGTCGCAGCATGGCGCCGTGAGCGCCCCGACCTCGACGTGGAACCGCTCGAGGTACTCAGCCGCGTCTCCAGGCTCGCCCGCCATCTCGACCGGGCCCGGCGGCTCGCCTTCTCCGAGCACAATCTGGAGCCGTGGGAGTTCGACGTACTCACCTCGCTGCGGCGCGCGGGGGCTCCGTATCAGCTCTCACCGGGACAGCTGCTGACCCAGACCCTGGTCACCTCCGGCACCATGACCAACCGCATCGACCGGCTCGCCAAGAAAGACCTGGTCGAGCGGCTGCCCGACCCCAGCGACCGGCGCGGTGTGCTGGTGCGCCTCACGCCCGAGGGGCGGGACCGCGCCGACCAGGCGCTGGCCGGGCTGCTCGCGCAGGAGCGCGCGATCCTCTCCGAGCTTTCCCGGGCACAGCGGGCCGAACTGGCCGCGCTGCTACGCCAGTTGACCGCCCCGTTCGACAACGTTCCCGGCTAGGTCGACCGGACCGACCCCGGCGCGGCGCGCGAGAGCGACCGCGGCGAGCGTGGAGTGCACGCCCAGCTTCCCCAGAACGTTCTGCATATGCGTACGAACGGTGTGCGGAGACAGGAAGAGGCGCTCGGCCACTGCTTTGCGCCCCAGGCCCGCGACCATGCAGCGCAGCACCTCACGCTCGCGCGGCGTGAGCGACTCGACGAGCTGCTCACTCTCGGTGCGGTGCTTGCGGGCCGCGGTCAGCTCTCGCAGTACGCCGGTGAGCAGGGCGGGGGGCAAGTGGGTCTCGTCCCTCAGCACTCCCCGTATCACCGCGAGCAGCCGCTGCAGCGAGCAGTCCTTGGCGACCCAGCCGGAGGCGCCGGCCTGGAGAGCGAGCGCGGCGCGGCGCGGGTCGTCCTTCTCGGCGAGCACGACCGTACGGACGGCGAGATGGCCGGAACGGACGCCGGCGACCAGGGATATGCCGTCGACGACACCCTCCTCGCCGTTGTCGGACACGGCACGGGCGACGGCTACGGCACGGCCGCCCGGCACCGCGAGGGCGCCGAGGTCGGCGTCGACCAGCATCACATCGAATCTGCGGCCGTCGGCGGCCGCCCGCTCCAGGCACCGCAGCGCGGCGGGGCCGCTGCCGGCCGCGGCGACATCCACATCGGGCTCGGCCGCAAGAGCGGCGGCGAGTGACTCGGCGAAGATGCGGTGGTCGTCCACCACCAGAACCCGGATACGAACCACAGACACCCCCAGTGTCGGAGGACGGACCGGCGCGGGTACGCCGCCCGGGTATTCGGGGTAGTTCAGCGGTCGCTCGGCCGCCGCCGTGCTGTGACTGATACCCCGCCCCGGGCGTCGTACCCGACTGTCTCGCCCCCTGATCAACACCGGCCCCCACCGGTGCTGAGCATCAGCGTACGGCTGGGGGGCCGGAGCGGAAGGCTATTTGCAGAACTGATTGGCCAGGGTGTTTAGGGTGGGCCGCATGTTTCGTATTGCGACAGAAGTCGACAAAGATCGGCGGATGCTGCTCGGTGAGCGGCTGGACCAGAGCAACTCGGGGCGGTCACCGGCGATACGGGGGTTGCGGGGTACACCGCACGACGACGAAGTGCCGCTGGAGGTCTGGGCGCTCGAACCGGGCACGGCCGAGCTGGCGGGCGGGCTGACGGCACTGACCTGGGGACGCTGGCTCCATGTGGATCTGCTGTGGGTCGCGGACGCCCACCGCGGCACGGGCCTCGGCACCCGGCTGCTGGGCGAGGCGGAACGGACGGCGAAGCAGGACCGGGGCTGCGTGTACGCACGCCTGGAGACCTGGGACTTCCAGGCGCCGGAGTTCTACCGCAGGCGTGGGTACGAGGTGGTGGGCAGGGTGGACGACTACCCGCCGGGGGCAACGGAGTTCATCCTCACGAAGCGGCTGGCGTAGCGGGCCGAGGGCTCATGACACCCGCGTCGCGCCCCGGGAAGGCGTCGCCGGGAAGATCCTCGGCTCCGCGTGACCGGCGGACGCGAACGCCTCCAGGACCGACTTCGTCACCGTCGGCGTCGTCGGCGCATCCGTCAGGACGATCGCCGAGCCCCCGAAGCCGCCGCCCGTCATCCTCGCGCCCAGCGCGCCCGCCGCCAGCGCTGTGTCGACCACCAGGTCCAGTTCCGGGCAGGAGACCCGGAAGTCGTCCCGCAGCGAGGCATGCCCCTCGGTCAGCACCGGGCCGATGGCGCGCACCTCGCCCGCCTCCAGAAGGCCGATCACCCGCTCGACCCGGTGGTTCTCGGTCACGACATGCCGCACCAGGCCGCGCACCTCCGGATCGTCCAGCCGGTCCAGCGCCCGGGCGAGGCCCTCGTACGGAACGTCCCGCAGGGCGGGAACGCCGAGCGCCGCCGCGCCCGCCTCGCAGCCCGCGCGGCGTTTGCCGTACTCGCCGTCGCTGTGGGCGTGCTTGACACGGGTGTCGACGACCAGGAGTTCCAGGCCCAACGCCGCCAGATCGAAGGGGATCTGGCGCTGGGAGAGGTCCCGGGTGTCCAGATGCAGCGCGTGCCCGTCCGTGCAGCACGCCGAGGCCGTCTGGTCCATGATCCCGGTGGGCGCGCCGACGTAGACGTTCTCGGCACGCCGGCACAGCCGGGCCATCCGACACCGCTCCAGGCCCAGTTCGTACAGGTCGTTCAGAGCGAGAGCCGTGACGACCTCGAGCGCCGCGGAGGAGGAGAGGCCCGCGCCCGTGGGCACGGTGGACTCGTAGTGCAGGTCCGCGCCGGCGGCCGGGTGGCCCGCCTCGCGCAGCGCCCAGACGACGCCCGCAGGGTAGTCGGTCCAGCCGCCCGCCCCTCGCCCCGGCGCGAGGTCGCCGACGCGCAACTCGACCGCGCCGCCCTCGACGTTCGCCGAGTGCAGCCGCAGTACGCCGTCGTCGCGGCGCGCCGCGGTGACGACCGTGGTGTGGGGCAGCGCGAAGGGCATCACGAAACCGTCGTTGTAGTCGGTGTGTTCACCGATCAGGTTCACCCGGCCGGGGGCCGCCCACACACCGTCACTCATGAAGCGTTCTCCCTCCCACGGGCAAAGGCCCAGGCGTCCGACACGATGCCCGCCAGGTCGGCGCGGCTGGGCTGCCAGCCCAGGAGTTTGTGCGCGGTGGCCGCGGAGGCGACGAGCACCGCCGGGTCGCCGCCGCGGCGCGGGGCCACGACCTCCGGGACCGGATGGCCGGTGACCTTGCGTACGGTTTCGATGACCTCACGGACCGAGAAGCCGTTGCCGTTGCCGAGGTTGCAGATGAGGTGCTCGCCGGCGGTCGGCGCGTCCAGCGCGAGCAGATGCGCCTCGGCGAGGTCGGCGACATGGATGTAGTCGCGGACGCAGGTGCCGTCCGGGGTCGGGTAGTCGTCGCCGAACACCGAGATCGACTCGCGCTTGCCGAGGGCGACTTGAAGCACCAGCGGGATGAGATGCGACTCGGGGTCGTGGCGCTCGCCGCAGGTGATGTTGCCCGACGGGCCGTACGCGCCCGCCACGTTGAAGTACCGCAGGGAGACGGCCGCGAGGCCGTGCGCCGCGGCCTCGCCCGTGATCATGTGGTCGACGGCGAGCTTGGACGCGCCGTACGGGCTGGTGGGGGCCGTCGGGTCGGTCTCGGTGATCGGCGTGGAGACGGGTTCGCCGTATGTCGCCGCGGTGGACGAGAAGACCAGCTTGCGCACGCCCGCGTACCGCATGGCGGCAAGCAGCGCCATGGTCCCGCCCACGTTGTTGGTCCAGTACTTCTCGGGGTTCACCACCGACTCGCCGACCTGCGAGAAGGCCGCGAAGTGCAGCACCGCGTCGTACGAGGAATCCAGCCACTTGGCCGCATCCTGGATCCGGCCCTCGATGAACTCGGCGCCCGCCGGAACCCCTTCCAGGAACCCGGTCGAGAGGTCGTCGAGCACGGTCACCCGGTGGCCGGCCTCCAGCAGATGCTGCGCCACCACGCTGCCGACGTATCCCGCGCCACCCGTGACCAGGTACTTCTTCTGCGGCATGCCACTCACTCGCTCGCTACCTCTCGCAGTCGCTCGGCCGCGGTTTCCGGCGGCACGTCATTGATGAACACGCTCATACCGGACTCGGAACCCGCGAGGAACTTCAGCTTGCCGGAAGTCCGGCGGATGGTGAAAAGCTCGAGATGAAGCCCGAAGTCACTCCGGTTGACATCGGCGAAGGGCGCCTGGTGCCAGGCCGCGATGTACGGCGTCGGCGGCTCCCCCGTACCGAAGATCCGGTCGAAGCGTCTCAATAGTTCCAGATAGATCTGTGGGAACTCTGTGCGCGCCGCGTCGTCCAGCGCCCGAAGGTCCGGAACACGCCGCAGCGGGTACAGATGCACCTCGTACGGCCAGTGCGCCGCGTACGGCACGAACGCGACCCAGTGCTCACCCTCCAGCACCATTCGTACGCCCTGCTCACGCTCGCGGGCGACCAGGTCGTCGAAGAGATTGCGGCCGGTCTCGGCCCGATGTCCGGCGGCCGAGCGCAGCATCAGCGCGGTGCGCGGGGTGACGAAGGGGTACGCGTAGATCTGGCCGTGCGGGTGCCCCAGCGTCACCCCGATCTCGGCGCCCCGGTTCTCGAAGCAGAAGACCTGCTCCACCTGCGGAAGTTCGGCGAGCTCGGCGGTGCGGTCGGTCCAGGCCTCCAGCACCAGCGCGGCCTGCTCCTCGCCGATGTCGGCGAACGAGGCGTCGTGGTCGGAGGTGAAGCAGACGACCTCGCAGCGGCCGGAGTCGCCGGCCAGGGACGGAAAGCGGTTCTCGAAGACGGCGACGTCGTAGTCGGCGGCCGGGATCTCGCTGAGGCGGCCGTCCCTGGACGGGCAGAGCGGGCATTCGTCGGCCGGCGGATGGTAGGTGCGGCCCTGACGGTGCGAGGCGATGGCGACCGAGTCGCCGAGCAGCGGGTCGCGGCGGATCTCGGAGGTGGTGGAGATCGGGTCGAGCGGCCGCCGGTCCACGGCGTCGCGTACGGCGTCGTCGCGGGAGTCGTAGTAGAGCAGCTCACGACCGTCGGCGAGCCGGGTCGACGTCTTCTTCACTCTGGAGCTCCCTCAGCCTCCCAGCAAACAGAACCGCACATAACAAATCACAAGCCAACAGCCATCGTCAATGGGCATGCAGCATGCGCTTACTTAGGACATTTCAACCAGATGAGCCATTGAACGAGGGGAACCAGGGGAACCAGGCGAACCAGGTGAGATCCGAGCCGGCCGTGCCGATCCTTCGGTACGAGGACGTCGGTGACCACGCCCGAGGCCACAGACCTCGAGGACGCGTAACGCCTACTCCGCCGCCGGCCCGGACGACGAGGCGATCGTCGCCCGGTCCAGCAGTCCGGTGCGCGCCGCCAGCGCCGCGGCCTCCAGCCGGGAGCCCACTCCCAGCTTCATCAGCACCCGCTGCACATGCGTACGGGCCGTGCTCGGCGCTATCCCCATCCCGGCCGCGATCAGCCGGGTGTCCTCGCCGTCCGCGACCCTGACCAGCACCTCGACCTCGCGCGGAGTGAGCAGCTGCAGCAGTCGCTGCCCCTCGTCGTCCGGCTGCGCGGCCGGGTTGAGCAGCTCGGCGAACGCGCCCTGCAGCAGCTGCGGAGCCACCACGGCCTCGCCCGCCCGCGCCTTGACCATCGCCCGCTCGACGCCCTCGATCCGCTCGTCGTGACGCACATATCCGGAGGCGCCGGCCGCGAAGGCCGCGGCGATCCCTCGCGGGCTCGGCACCGGGCCGAGGACCACCACAGCCACCTGCGGGCGCTCCCGCTTGATCTTCACGATCGGGTCGAAGGCGCCCGGTTCCGCGGGTGCCGCCGTGCCCAGCAGGCACACCTCGGGCGCCCTGGCCACCACCAGCTCGGCCGCGCCGGCCCCCGGAGCGGCAGCAGCGAGCACCCGGTGCCCACGCAGTTTCAAGGCCGAGGCGAGTGCCTCGGCGAGCAGTCGGTGATCATCGACCACCACGAGCCGCACGCCCATCGAGCAACCCCCATCCCCGCGAGCTGGCCCCCCGGCCCTCCTGCCCCGGCAAGCTACACGCTTGTTCGACGTTGCGCGCCCCTAACTCGGCAGAAGCCCCCCAGAATGCCGAATTCTTCGCCAAACAGGGCTACAACAGGTCTAGTCATGACTGAGGCCCGGCACATCGGAGAACCGATGTGCCGGGCCACTGACCGGAGTTGTGCCGCGCGCGGCGTGCGCCCGGTCGGAAATCAGTCGGCCGTGCTGAAGGCGACAGCCAGGTACTTCTTCCCGAACGACGCGCCGGATGAGGTCGGCTTGCTCATCAGGACCGCGCCGATGTACAGCCGGCCGTTCGCGTAGCGGTACTCGGCGTAGTCCGAGGAGAAGCTGGTCTCCGCCTCACGGACCGGCTTGTCGGCCGGATTGTCCATCAGCACCGTCTGCTTGAAGGTGGCGCCGTCGATGCTGATGACCTGGCCGCCCTTGTCATAGGGGGGCCACCTGTAGGCGATGATGTTGCCGCCGTCCATCCGGATCGGGAACATCGTGTACCGGTCGCCCGCGTCGGCCCGGTCGCTGGTGGGCTTTCCGGTGGCGAGGTCGAAGGAGAGGATCTCGTTGGTGTCGCCGTACTCCCCCGTGCCCTCGTGGTCCGCGGTCGGCAGGTAGATCTTGCCGTTTCCGACGACGACCTTCTGGCACTCCTCGACCTCGGTGGAATCGCACCGCGCCTCGTACTTGTCACCGGTGGCCGGGATCTTGGCGCGCAACGCACCCTTCTCGTCGAGCGAGAAGAAGTCCGAGATGCCGCCCGAGCCCGTGTCGCCGACGTTGGCGGCGACGACCAGCGGCTTGGTGGAGACGATGCTCGCGTAGCCGACGCCGGGCGGCAGCTTGTACGAGAACAGCGGGGTGCCGTTGGCCGGGTTCAGGCCCTGGATGCTGACCTGCGCGTTGTCGTACGAACCGCACTTGCGGACCGCGACGAGCGCCTCGCCGCCGCCGTACCCCATGTCGTAGCACTGCTCGCCGTTGACCGTGGGCTTCCAGCGGACCGCGCCGCTGTTGAGGTCGAACGCCCCACCGCCGTCGGTGCCGCCCGCGGCGACCGTGGTGCCGCTCTGGGTGACCTCTCCGAACTGGGCCTTGGAGTCACCGGACTTGGCGCTGGTGACGGACTTGCTCCACAGCAGCTTGCCGGTGTTGAGATCGACGACGCCGACCTCGGTGCACGGCTGGAAGTTCTTCGGCGGAGTCCGCTTGGCGGCCTCGAAGACGATCGCGGCCTTGAAGTCCTTGGACACATGGCGCGAGGCCGCGCAGACCTGACCCGGGAGCGGGACGGTCCACAGCGGGGTGCCCTTGGCCACGTCGTAGCCGACGATCGAATTGATCCCGGGCTTGACGTAGGCCTTGTCGGTGACCCAGGAGCCCTTGACGCTCGTGAGGTCGGTGCGCACGGGCTCCGGCAGCTGGAAGGCCACCTTGGAGTGGATGTTCGCGGGCGCCTGCTCCTTGCCGGGGCCGTCGGCGGCCTTGCCGCCGCCGGTGGAACCGCCGTTGGAGCCCTCGGAGCCGCCGCCCGAGCTGTTCTTGCTCTCGTCCTTCTTGCCGCCGCCGTCGTCGTCCTTGGAGGCGAACCAGATGCCGCCGACGACGATCAGCACCACGGCGAGCGACGCCGCGATGATGATCTGCATCTGCGTGCTCAGCTTCTTGCCGCCGCCACCGCCACTGCCGCCGGGCTGGGGCTGTGCGTACTGCGGCTGCGCGTACTGCGGCTGCATGGGCGTGGTCGGGTAGCCGTAGCCCGGCTGGGCCGGCGGCTGTCCGGCCGGAGGCGTCTGCGGGTAGCCGTAGCCGGGCGCCTGGCCCGGCGCCTGCGGATAGCCGTAACCGGGCTGGCCCTGCGGCGGCTGGGCGGGCGGCTGCGTCTGCGGATAGCCGTACGAAGGGCCCTGCGCGGGTGGCGGCGTCGGGGCTCCGAAGCCGCCGGGCGGCGGATCCTGCGGAGCGCCGAACCCGCCCTGCGGCGGCGGCCCCGGCGGCTGGTTCGGCGGCGGTCCCGGCGGTTGGTTCGGCGGGGGTGGTGGCTGCGTCATGGCGTACTTACCTCTGGAGAAGGGGAGTTGGGCCTGAAGGACTCAGGACGCGGTCACTTGCCGAAGGCCATCAAGGTCTTCGTCTCCTTCTCCTCCGCGTCGTTGCTGGCGCTGACGCGGCCACTCGCGATGAAGAACCGGCCGTCCGCGTACACCATCTTGGCGGAGTAGAAGGAGTTCTCGATCTCAGCGGTCGAGGCCGGGTGCTGCAGCAGCACCTTCGGCGCGCCACCCGTCGGCGCGATCGTGGCGACCGCACCGCCCTTGTCGTACGACGCTTCCTTGTAGACGAGTACGCTCCCGTCCTGCATGCCCAGCGGCGTCATCGAAGTGTCGCCGCCCGCGGGCGAACGCCACTTGGGCTTGCCGGTGTCGAGATTGAACGCGACGACCTCGTTGGCCCCGCCCGCCCGGGCCGGCTCGGTCGACATGTAGAACGTGCTCGCGTCGGCGGCGACGCCGGTGCAGCCCTCGAGGTTCTGGCCGAAGACCACGAACGAACCGCCGCAACGCGGCTGGAACTTGTCCTTGCCGCCGTCGATCTGCGAGCGCACCGTGCCGTTGTCCTTCAGCGCGACGATGGACCACTTCTTCGGCTCACGCTGCGTCAGGGAGATGACCAGCGGGCTGGCCGAGTAGACCTTGTCGATCTCCCAGCCGACCGGAGCGTTGAATGTCCACTTGGGCTTGCCGGTGGCCGGGTCGACCTCCGACAGCTGCTGCTTGGGCTTGTTGTAGTCCGACGTCGGGCAGCTCGCCGCGGCGATCAGCTTGGGGCCGCCCGCGAAGGCGAACGGCTTGCAGCCCTCGCTCGGGCCCTTGAAGAGCTGCTTGCCGTCGGCCATCGAGAAGCCGTAGGAGTTGCCGCTGCCCCCCGCCGCGAGGGTGTTGCCGCTGATCGACAGAGTGAAGTCGGAGAGCGAGCTGAAGGCGCCACTGGCCTTGGGAATCGGCTTCTTCCAGCCCGCCTTGCCGGTCTTGAGGTCGATCATCTGCAGATTGAGGCACTTGGACTTCTCGGTGAGACCGTCCTTGACCCCCACGACGATCTTGCCGTCGGCGGAGGTCTGCGCGGGCGCGGAGCAGATCTCGGCGCCGAGCGGCAGACTCCACTTCTTCTTGCCGTCGGTCGCCGAGTAGCCGACGACCTCCTTGTACATGCCCTTGACGACGGTGTCGCCGACGACCCACGGGCCGAACACATCGGCGCCGTTGCGCGGCAGGTCGACATCGTTCTTCGTCAGGAACAGGACCTTCGCCTCGCCCGGCTTGCGCCCGGCGTTGAGGTCGTCGTCGGTCTGACGGCCGTCGCCGCTGCCGTCGCCCTGGTCGACGGACACCGAGCCCGTCGGCTTGGGGTCGTCGCTCTTGCTGACGTTCTGCTTGTCGTCCTTCTCGTCGTCACCGCCGCTGACGGCGAGGTAGGTGCCGCCGCCGATCACCAGCAGCGCGGCGACGGCCGCGCCGACGACGACGCCGGGCTTGCCCTTGAAGAAGCCGCCGATGCCACCGCCGCCCCCACCGGGCGGGGTGGGCGCGCCGGGGTACTGCGGCTGGGTCGGGTAGCCGCCGTAGGGACCCGGCTGCTGGTTGTACGGGCCGGGCTGCTGGTTGTACGGACCCGGCTGGCCGGGGGCCTGCTGCGGGTAGCCGTAACCCGGCTGGGCGGGCGGCTGTTGCGGGTAGCCGTAGCCGGGCGCCCCGGGAGGAGTCGCGGGCGGCGGCCCCTGCGGGGCGGGCGGCATCTGCGGCGGCTGCGCGGGCGGCTGAGGAGCGCCGAAGCCTCCCTGTGGCGGCTGGTTCGGCGGCTGCGGCGGCTGGTTCGGCGGCTGTGTCATGAGTGTTTACCTCTGGAAATGGGGAGATGGGAGAAGGAGTTGGGCTGTCCGAACGACTCAGAACGCGGTCACTTGCCGAAGGCCATCAGTGTTGTCGTCTCCCTCTCCCTGGCATCGTCGAGCCCGGTGATCCTGGTAGCGGTGAGGAAGAACCGGCCGTCCGCATACACCGTCCGCGGTTCGCTGAAGCCGGCCTCGATCTCGGCGGTCGACAGCGGGTGCTTCAGCACGGCTTTCGGTGCACCGCCCGCCGGCGCGACGGTCGCGACCGCGCCACCCAGGCTGAAGGTCGGGGCGATGTAGACCACGACGCTGCCGTTCTCCACGGTGACCGGCATCATCGTGCGGTCGAGTCCCGCCGTTGAACGCCACTTGGGCTTGCCAGTGTCCAGGCTGAAGGCCACGACCTCGTTGGTCTCGGCCGGCTCCGTGGCCAGATAGAGGGTGGACGCGTCCGCGGCGACGCCGGTGCACCACCCCTGGATGTCCCCGCGGAAGGCGATGGTCGAACTGGTGCAGCGCGGCTCGAACTTGTCCTTGCCGACCTGGAGCTGCGAGCGCAGCTTTCCGCTGTCCGTAAGGGAGATGACCCGCCGTTTGACGTTGTCGAGGGACTCGTTGATCTGCAGCCTGATGGAGACGACGACCGGGCTGACCGAGTAGACCTTCTCGACCTCCCAGTCGGAGGGGAGCGCGTACGTCCACCTGGCCTTGCCGGTGGCCGGGTCGACCTCCTGGATCTCCTGCTTGAAGTTCTCCGCGTCGCTGGTGGGGCAGCTCGCGGCGGCGATCAGCCTGGTGCCGCCCGCGAAACCGTGGGGCAGGCAGCGGGAGGACGCCGTCCTTGCCGTCACCGCTGAGCGCGAACCAGGTACCGCCGCCGAGCACCAGCAGGCCCGCGACCGCCGCGCCGATGATGGCTCCGGGCCTGCCCGTGAAGAAGCCGGAGCCACCGCCGGGCGGGGTGGGTCCGCCCGCGTACTGCGGCTGGGTCGAGTAGCCGCTGTACGGCCCCGGCTGCTGACCGTACGGACCGGGCGGCTGGTTGTACGGGCCGGGCTGCGCGGGCGGCATCTGCGGAGGCTGGGCAGGCGGTTGCGGAAACCCGTGCTGCGAGCCCTGGGAAACGCCAAAGCCACCCTGCGGCTGTTGCTGGCCGGGCGGCTGAGTCATCGGTACGTCCCCCTTGGTGCGGCCCACTGCCTGAGCCGGTCTCCCCCGCTGTTCCGGCGAGCGTTTGCTCCGAGAAGGAGCGATTCGGACATGGACTGCGCTGTTTCAGGTCAGTCGAGCGGAGCTTCTTTCTATCACTCGGCCATGCTCGAACAAGGGGCCGGTCCACCCCTGTTCCCAAGGGAGGACCGGCCCGTGATGCGGTTGTTACGCGCTCTGCACCGCTCCTTTACGCGTCCTCGGCGAGTTCGAGCCAGCGCATTTCCAACTCGTCGCGCTCGCCGATCAGTTCACGCAGCTCCGCATCCAGTTTCGCCACTTTCCCGAAGTCCGTGGCGTTATCGGCGATTTGGGCGTGCAGATTGGTCTCCCGGTCGGAGATCTTGTTCAGCTGCCGCTCGATCTTCTGCAGTTCCTTCTTCGCCGCGCGGGCGTCGCCCGCGGACTTGGCCGCCGGCTTCTCCACCGCGGCGGAGGCGGGCGCCGGCGTCGGCACGGCGGCCTCGATCATCCGCTGCCTGCGCTCCAGATACTCGTCGATACCGCGCGGCAGCATCCGCAGTGTGGCGTCGCCGAGCAGCGCGAACGTCCTGTCCGTCGTCCGCTCGATGAAGAAGCGGTCGTGCGAGATGACGACCATCGAACCCGGCCAGCCGTCGAGGAGGTCCTCGAGCTGGGTCAGCGTCTCGATGTCGAGGTCGTTGGTGGGCTCGTCGAGGAAGAGGACGTTCGGCTCGTCCATCAGCAGCCGCAGAATCTGCAGCCTGCGCCGCTCACCGCCGGAGAGGTCACCCACAGGCGTCCACTGCTTGTCCTTGGTGAAGCCGAACTGCTCGCACAGCTGACCCGCGGTCATCTCACGGCCCTTGCCGAGGTCGACCCGGTCGCGTACCTGCTGCACGGCCTCGAGTACCCGCAGGGCCGGGTCGAGTTCGCCGACCTCCTGGGAGAGGTAGGCCAGCTTCACGGTCTTGCCGACGATGACGCGGCCGCCGGCGGGCTGCTTGTCGCCGTCGCTGCGGGCCGCCTCCGCCAGGGCGCGCAGCAGCGAGGTCTTGCCGGCGCCGTTCACGCCGACGAGGCCGATACGGTCGCCGGGGCCGAGCTGCCAGGTGAGGTGCTTCAGCAGCACCTTCGGGCCTGCCTGGACGGTCACGTCCTCCAGGTCGAAGACGGTCTTGCCGAGGCGGGCGTTGGCGAACTTCATCAGCTCGGAGGTGTCGCGCGGCGGCGGCACATCGGCGATCAGCTCGTTCGCGGCCTCGATGCGGTAGCGCGGCTTGGAGGTACGGGCGGGGGCTCCGCGCCGCAGCCAGGCGAGCTCCTTGCGCATCAGGTTCTGCCGCTTGGCCTCCTCCGTCGCCGCGATGCGCTCGCGTTCGGCGCGCGCGAAGACGTAGTCGCTGTAGCCACCCTCGTACTCGTGCACCGCTCCGCGCTGGACGTCCCACATCCGCGTGCAGACCTGGTCGAGGAACCAGCGGTCGTGGGTGACGCAGACGAGCGCCGAGCGGCGCGCCTGCAGATGCTTCGCCAGCCAGGCGATGCCCTCCACGTCGAGGTGGTTGGTGGGCTCGTCGAGGACGATCAGGTCCTGCTCGGCGATGAGCAGCTTGGCGAGCGCGATCCGGCGGCGCTCACCGCCGGAGAGCGGCCCGATGACCGTGTCCAGACCCTGTTCGAAGCCCGGCAGGTGCAGGTCGCCGAAGAGCCCGGTGAGTACGTCACGGATCTTGGCGTTGCCCGCCCACTCGTGGTCGGCCATGTCACCGATGACCTCGTGCCGGACGGTGGCCTCGGGGTCGAGCGAGTCGTGCTGGGTGAGCACCCCGAGCCGCAGCCCGCCGCTCTGGGTGACCCGTCCGGTGTCGGGCTCCTCCAGCTTGGCGAGCATCCGGATGAGGGTGGTCTTGCCGTCGCCGTTGCGGCCGACGACGCCGATGCGGTCCCCCTCGGACACGCCGAGGGAGATCCTGTCGAGCAGGGCACGTGTTCCGTACACCTTGCTGACTGCCTCGACATTGACGAGGTTGACGGCCATTTCACTCCTGGGACGGGGGATGGATCGACGTCCAGGGTAGTCGCCCGGCCGGACCTGTTTCCGGCAGCCGAGGATCGCCGGGTTCCGGCGGCCCGTGGACGACCTGTGGCCCGTTTTCGGCCAACGTTCAGCGCCTTCCTGTCGCGAGCAACCAGGACACCCCTGCCCAACTCTCACAGGCCGCACAGGTCGTACCGGGCCACACCTGAGGGAGCGGGCACATCGGGGGCGTGTCCGGCCGGTTCGGCCGTGGGCTCTGACCAGTCCGATGCCGTCGTGGCACTCGCAGACGAGGAACCGATGACCAGACATCCCATATCCTCTGGTACCCGCCTACGCCGTACAGCGGCCGTCGCCGTGGCACTCGCCGCGGTCGCTGCCGCGACCGGGGCCGCTCCGGTCGCCGGAGCGGCGCCGACGACCACCGCACCCAAGCTCAAGCTGATCGCCGCCGCCGACTCCGTGACACTCGACCGCTATGAGGGCGAGCCCGGGGTCAATCTGGACCTCGGGACGTACCTCACCGTCGACGGGGGGCCGCTGGAGTTCAAGGTCACGCGCCCGTCCTACAAGAAGCCCGTGACCGCCGCGCAGATCATCCACGAGGGGAAGAAGACGCGGACCAAGCCCCTTCCGGCGGGTCTGGTGAAGGACTTCTCCGGCCTGCCGGGCTTCCTCAAGGTGACGATCAGCAAGGCGTCCGGCGCGAAGGTGCTGGACACCACCCAGGCGTTCTGCCCGAACAGCGCCGCCGGCCGGATCCGGCCGGACGCCCCGGCCACCTCGAAGTACCCCGAGGAATGCCCCAGGAACCCCTTCACGCTCGGCTCCGTGTGGGGTGTCGAGAAGGGCTGGGCGGCCAACACCAGCCGGGGCCGCGAATCCGCCCCGGCCGATCTGCCTCCCGGCGAGTACACCGCCAAGGTCTCCGTGGCGAAGACCTACCGCGACCTGTTCGGCATGGCGAACGAACAGAAGACGATCAAGGTGAAGGTACGGAAAGTCACCGAGGGCGGGGGCGGGCCGGCGGCCTCGCGCTCGGCGCACTCGGCGATGGCCGGGCACTCCGCGCACGGCTCGGGGCACGGCGCCGATCACGGCGCCGCGGCGTCGGGCCACGCGAGCCACTACGGCGTCGACGGACGCGGTGCGGACGCCCCCGCCCCGCCCGCGCTGTCGCACGCTCTGCAGGACCGCGGCACGGCGACGCACCTGGGAGACGGGCCCGGACACACCGACGGCTCCCGGAACGCGCCCGCGCTGCAGCCCAACGCCCACCGCCCGACCGGCCGGGCGAGCGTGCCCAACGTGCCCAAGCCCGACCTGCGTTCGCTCCCGGCATGGGACATCGCCATCTCCGACGGCGAGGACGGGGACGTCCCCGGCAAGGACTATCTGGCCTTCAGCGCCAACGTCTGGAACGCGGGCCCCGCGCCACTGGTCGTCGACGGCTTCCGCAGCCCCGGCAAGAACCTGATGGACGCCTACCAGTACTTCTACGACGCCAACGGCAAGCAGATCGGGTACACGCCCACGGGCGCCATGGAGTGGGACCCGCGAGTGGGCCACGAACACTGGCACTTCAAGGACTTCGCCAGCTACCGCCTGCTCAGCGCCAACCAGGCCGAGATCGTGCGCAGCGGCAAGGAGGCCTTCTGCCTGGCCAACACCGACGCCATCGACTACACGGTGAAGAACGCCAACTGGCACCCGAACAACACGGATCTGTCGACCGCCTGCGGCGAGCAGAACTCGGTGTCCGTGCGCGAAGTCCTCGACGTCGGTTCCGGCGACACGTACACCCAGTACCGTCCCGGCCAGTCCTTCGACGTCACCGACCTGCCGAACGGCACCTACTACATCCAGGTGATCGCCAACCCCGAACACCGCCTCCAGGAGACGAACCTGAAGAACAACGTCGCGCTCCGCAAGGTCGTACTGGGCGGTAAGCCCGGTGCCCGCACGGTGAAGGTGCCTCCGCACGATCTGATCAGCGCTCCCTGATCCGGGGCCCGGTCGCAGCCCTGCCCATAGCCGGGCCGCGACCGGGCACACCCTTGAGCCCGGCTCCCGGGAAGCGGCTCCCGGGAAAGGGTCGTAGGAAGAGGCGGCTGCTAGGAAGCGGTCCGGCGGCCTCTGCCCGCCGTCTCGACCAGCAGCCAGCCGATGAGCGCCATGGCGACGGCGACGGGCGCGGTGACCCGTACGGCGACCAGCATCGCGGACCTGCCCTCCAGCATGCCGCCGAAGCCGACCATCGACAGACCGAGCACGCCGAACAGGCAGAGCGTGATCCCGAGGGCGGCGGCGGGCCCCGATCCGCCCTTTCCGGCGGCTCCGGGGGCCGCGGTCACCGGCCGCTCGAAGGTGCGGAAGGCAGCGACGAGCAGCGCGGTCACCACGGCGGCCACCGCGATACGGACGGGGACCTGCGCCCACCAGGCGCCGGAGGCGGGGGCGGGCAGCGGTATGCCGAGGGCGAGCATCGCGCCGTACACACCGAGCATCGCGGTGAGATGCCACAGGAACGCGGTCATCGCGATGCCGTTGGCGGCGACGACGGCCCGCCAGACCCTGGCCCGCTGCACAAAGCGTGTACCGGGCGTACGGAGCAGCTCCACCGCGCCGACCAGCCACAGTCCGTGGAAGAGGAGCGCGAGGGTCGGCGGGGCCATGTTGGAGACCTTCTCGCCGGGCATCCCGACCATGCTCAGGGGGTACGGGCCGAACGCGACCAGCCCCGCGGCACCGACGAGTCCGGCGGCCGCGAGCGCGGAGGGCATCCGGATCCGGCCGTCGGCACGGAGGAAGCCGAGCTGGTGGACGGCGAGCCAGACGAAGGCGAAGTTCAGGAACTCGACGAAGGGCACCCCGCCGAGGAAGCGCAGCACGTCCACGAGCGCGGCACCGGCGACGAGCGCGCCGAAGACGCCCCAGCCGTACCGCTCGTGCAGCTTCAGCAGCGGCGGCGTGAAGGCGACCATCGCCAGGTAGATACCGATGAACCAGAGTGGCTGGGCGACGAGCCGCAACGCTACGCCGATCAACCCGGTCGAGTCACTGCCACTGCCACTGCCACTGCCACTGCCGAGAAGCTGGACGATCAGTGCGGCCGCGCCCCAGACCAGGATGAAGACCATGGTGGGCCGCAGCAGCCGCTGCAGCCGGGCCCTCAGGAAGGCGGCGTAGACGGAGCCGTCGGTCTTCCGGGCGAGGGAGCGGTACGAGAGGGCGTGCGAGAAGCCGCCGACGAAGAAGAACACCGGCATGATCTGCAGGCCCCAGGTGAGCAGCTGCAGCTCGGGCACGACGGCGAGGAGATTCCCGACGCCGTCCCCGGTGACGACGGCCATCAGCCAGTGCCCGAGCACGACGGTCCCCAGCGAGGCGACCCGCAACAGGTCGATGTACCGGTCCCGGGTCCCGGGCGTGGCAGCGGCGAGCTCACGAACGCTTGATCCCATGCGAGTACGGTGCCGCGGGGGCGCGGGGGCTGGTGAGGGCGCTCGTACTCAACCGGGATCTGAGTACCTCCACCCACCCACCCGTCCTCGCACGCGGGGGTTTCGGGGCAGGGGGTTTGCGGGGCAGGGGTTTGCGGGGCAGGGGGTCCGGGCGTGGCCCTCAGGCCCCGACCACCGTCGCACCCCTCGCCGGGGACGGCGCCACCCGTGCCGTACGGCACGTGCCCGAGGACAGGAGCGCCTGTGCCACACCCCGCGCCGCGTCCTCGTCCTTCGTCAGGAACGCCGTCGTCGGGCCCGAGCCCGAGACCAGGGACGCCAGTGCGCCCGCCGCCGTGCCCGCCGCGAGGGTGGCGGACAGCGAAGGGCGCAGCGAGAGCGCCGCGGGCTGCAGGTCGTTGGCGAGCGCGCCCGCCAGCGCCGTCGCGTCGCCCGTGCGCAGGGCTTCGAGCAGCGTGGGGGACGCGATCGGCTCGGGGACGGCGATGCCTTCGTTGAGGCGGTCGAACTCTCCGTACACCGCCGGCGTCGACAGGCCGCCGTCCGCCACCGCGAACACCCAGTGGAAGTCCCCGCCGACCTCCAGCTCGGTCAGCTGCTCGCCGCGGCCGGTGCCCAGCGCCGCGCCGCCCACCAGGCTGAACGGCACATCGCTGCCCAACTCGGCGCAGATCGAGAGGAGTTCGGAGCGCGACGAGCCAAGACCCCACAGCGCGTCGCACGCCAGCAGTGCACCCGCGCCGTCCGCGCTGCCACCCGCCATGCCGCCCGCGACCGGGATGTCCTTGGCGATGTGTATGTGAACGTCCGGGGACAGTCCGTGGCGGGCCGCGAGCAGTTCGGCCGCGCGCGCCGCCAAGTTCGTACGGTCCAGGGGGACTTGATGCGCGTCCGGGCCCGAGCACGTGATCGTCAGCGACTCGGCCGGGGTCACCGTGACCTCGTCGTACAGGCCGACCGCCAGGAAGACATTCGCGAGGTCGTGGAAGCCGTCGGGCCGCGCTCCGCCCACCGCCAGCTGGACGTTCACCTTCGCCGGGACCCGTACCGTGACGCTCACGCCTTGGCCTCCGCGATCCGTGCGAACTCCTCGACCGTCAGAGCTTCCCCGCGCGCCTGCGGGGAGATCCCGGCCCCGACCAGCGCCGCCTCCGCCGCGGCCGGCGATCCGGCCCAGCCCGCCAGCGCCGCCCGCAGCGTCTTACGGCGCTGCGCGAACGCCGCGTCGACCACCGCGAAGACCTCCGCCTTCGAGGCCGTTGTCTTCAGCGGTTCGGTGCGGCGAACCAGGGACACGAGGCCCGAGTCCACATTCGGGGCCGGCCAGAAGACGTTCCGGCCGATCGAGCCCGCCCGCTTCACCTCCGCGTACCAGTTCGCCTTCACCGAAGGCACTCCGTACACCTTGTTGCCCGGCTTGGCCGCGAGCCGGTCCGCGACCTCCGCCTGGACCATCACCAGCGTCCGCTCGATCGTCGGGAAGCGGTCCAGCATGGTGAGGAGGACCGGCACGGCGACGTTGTACGGGAGGTTGGCGACCAGCGCGGTCGGCGGCGGTCCCGGCAGCTCCTCGACGAGCATCGCGTCGGAGTGGACCAGCGAGAAGCGGTCGGCGCGCGACGGCATCCGGGCCGCGATCGTCGACGGCAGCGCACCCGCCAGCACATCGTCGATCTCGACGGCGACGACCCGGTCCGCTGCCTCCAACAGCGCCAGGGTCAGCGACCCGAGCCCGGGGCCGACCTCGACGACGACGTCGTCCTCCCGCACCCCGGCGGTCCGTACGATCCGGCGGACCGTATTGGCGTCGATGACGAAGTTCTGGCCGCGCTGCTTGGTGGGGCGTACGCCCAGCGCTGCGGCCAGTTCACGGATGTCGGCGGGGCCGAGGAGTGCGTCGGGCTCAGTGGTGCTCACCGATACAGCCTACGGCCGCAGTGCGGCCACGGACTCGCCCCCCTTTGCACGAAGAGCTTCTTCGCCCGGTACGTCTGCTCCGCCGCGGACGCGTCCTGCGGCCGCCCGCCGCCGCCCAGCGCATGCCAGGTCTGGGTGTCGAACTGGTACAGCCCGCCGTAGGCGCCCGACGGATCGACCGCCCCCGGCCGCCCGCCGGACTCGCATTGCGCGAGAGCGCCCCAGTTCATCCCGTCCGCGCCCGCCACGGAGTCCGGCAGCCGCCTGGTGCCCACCTTCACCTGCTGGGCGACCGGCTCCCGCACCACCTCCTCGGCGATCTTCTTCGGCTTCTGCAGCACCCCGTTGACCGTCCGCAGGGCGTACGTGACCCGGCGCGCACCCGGCCGCCCCGGACGTGCGACGACCTCGGTGCCCGCGGCCAGCGAGGGGTCCCCGGTCTTCTCGGTCTCGAAGTCGATCGGCTCCTCGCGGACCGCCTTGGCGCCGGTGATCCGCGTGACGCTGATCGTCTGGCCGTCACGCGGAAAGCTGGTGAGCGGCACGGAGGTGGTGTCCTGCCCGTGCAGCGCGATGCCCACCTCCTCCAGCGTCTCGCGCACACTCGCCGCGTTCGTACGGATGGTGCGCTCGCTCCCGTCGGCCATCAAGGTCACGGTGCGCTCGGTGCGTACATCCAGCGCGAGGCCCGTGCGGGAGATCGCCGAGGAGCGGGAGGCGGACAGATACGCACCGTCGGCCCGCACTCCGAGCTGACGCAGCGCGCCGTCGACCGTGCGGGCGGTGGTCCACACCCGGCGACGCCGGCCGTCGAGGGTGAGCATCACGGGCCGGCCGTAGCGGACGATGACCTGGTCGCCGCTGGCGAGGGCCGCGCCGGGGGCCGGGGCGATGATGTCGTGCCCGGTGATGTCGAGGCCCTCGTCCTCGAGGAGCTCCTGAACATCGTCGGCGAAGGTGTGCATGGTGCGCGGTACGCCGTCGACGCTGACCTGTACCGCCTTGTCGTTGGCGACGAAGGCCGAGGTGCCGCCGGCCAGGAAGGCGACGACGAGGGCCTGCGGGACGAGCCGGCGGAGGGTGCCGGGCTTCTCCACGGTCCTGCGGCGGCGGGCGGCGCGACGGGCTTCGGCGCGGCCACCCGCCCTGGCGGGGGCGTCCATGGCCGGCACGGCAGCACCCGGGCTCCGGCTCGGCAGCGACGACGCGGGCGCTTCGTACAACGGCGGCTCGGGCACGTCGTACGGCATGGGCTCGGGCACGTCGTACGGCGGCGGCGGTTCGGGCGCTTCGTAGAACGGCTCGGGCACGTCGTACGACACCTCGGCCGGCTCGTACGGCATCGGCTCGGTCGCTTCGTAGAACGGCTCGGGCACGTCGTACGGCATCGGCTCGGGCGCCTCGTAAAACGGCTCGGGCGCCTCGTACGGCTCCGCTGTCCTGGCGGTGGCGCGGCGACGGCCGCGCCCTCTTCGGTCACTGCCCTGCGAATTGCTCACGACGCTCCGTAGGTCCGGTCCGGTCCGCGCGATGGCGTTGCAGGGCCGGGACACTAGCGAAGCTGTGGTCACTCTCCAAAGCGGCTCGACTACGCAGAGTGGTGACATTTTCCGCGCCGAGCCCGCCGCCGGAGCCGGCGGCACTCTCCGAGTTAACCCTCAGTAATCAAATGCGCGAGCCGTATTGGCCGAGATCGCCGCGGCCAGCGTGTCCTCGTCGAGGCCTTTCACCGCCGCCATCGCGCGCAGCGTGACCGGAATGAGATAGGGCGCATTGGGCCGACCGCGGTACGGCGCCGGTGTGAGAAACGGTGCATCCGTTTCGACGAGTACGAGCTCCGCCGGGGCGACGGCGAGCGCGTCCCGCAGCGGCTGCGCGTTCTTGAAGGTCACATTGCCGGCGAAGGACATGAAATAGCCTGCGGCCGCACACACTTCGGCCATTTCCGCGTCACCCGAATAGCAGTGGAAGACGGTGCGTTCGGGGGCGCCCTCCTCCGCGAGAATCCGCAGGACATCGGCGTGCGCCTCGCGGTCGTGGATGACCAGCGCCTTGCCGTGCCGTTTGGCGATCTCGATATGGGCCCGGAAGGAGCGTTCCTGGGCGGCCATGCCCTCGGGGCCCGTACGGAAGGAGTCCAGGCCGGTCTCGCCGACCGCGCGCACCTGCGGGAGTGCGGCCATTCGGTCGATCTCGGTGAGCGCGTCGTCCAGCGCGCTGTCGCCGCCCGCCTCCCGCACACCCTGCCGCGACCAGCCATCGGGGTCGCCGTGCACGATGCGTGGCGCCTCATTGGGGTGCAGGGCGACGGCTGCGTGCACGCTGTCGTGCGCGGCGGCCGTCTCCGCGGCCCAGCGGGAGCCCTTGATGTCGCAGCCCACCTGGACCACCGCAGTCACGCCGACGGCCGCGGCCCTCGCCAGTGCCTCCTCGACCGTGCCCTCCTGCATGTCCAGGTGGGTGTGCGAATCGGTGACCGGCACGCCGAGCGGTGCGGGCAGCGGCGGTGGTGCGGACTTCGAACTCATGGGCGCGATCCTACGAGGCTCGCGCCCTGCGTCTCACTCCCGGTGGAACAGCCTCACTTGCGGTGGAACGGGTGCAGGAGGTCGGAGAGGTGCCAGTGGTGAGGTTCCGTCGGCTGGGCCTGCTCGGCGCCCGCCACTTCGGGCACCGCCCTCTCCGCCGACTCCCTCTCCACCGACTCGCGCTCCACGGGCGCCGCGGCGGCGGCCGGGACGGACTTCTTCTCAGCGGGTGGCGACATCAGGTTCCGTACCGAGGAGACCTGTCCGGACCGCATGATCCGTACGACATGTCCGCCGCAGTTGATGCAGTTCGGGCTCGAGAGCGGGGACGGCACTCGCGCGCCCGCGGCCTTATAGACAACGAATTCCTGGCCGTTGGTGTCGACGTGGTGCTCTATCTCGTAGGACTGCTCCCAGCCGTGCCCGCAGCGCATGCAGGCGAAGGCATACGCCTCGTGGACCTTGGCGGTGCCTGTGATCTCACTCATGCCAGCTCCTCTCCACTGACCCAGTGGACGCCCATACCGGCGGGAGCGCATCAGCGCCTGTCGATTAATGGTCTGGTTTTTGGCGTTCCCATGCAGAAAAGGTCAGGACACGGTCTACCCTTTGCCTTTTACGATAGTCCTTTACCGTCCGCAGGGACCGGCCGATCCGCATTCTTTGCCGCCACCACGGCATCGAAGACCTCGCGCTTGGGAAGCCCCGCGTCAGCGGCGACCGCCGCAATGGCCTCCTTGCGCCGTTCGCCTGCCTCCTCGCGCACCCGCACCCTGCGCACCAGCTCGGCCGGGTCGAGATCCCCGGGCCCCGACTCGGGCGCACCCTCGACGACGACAGTGATCTCGCCACGTACGCCCTCGGCCGCCCAGGCCGCCAGCTCACCGAGACCGCCGCGCTTGACCTCCTCGTACGTCTTCGTCAGCTCGCGGCAGACGGCGGCCCGGCGCTCGGCGCCGAAGACCTCGGCCATCGCGGCGAGGGTGTCGTCGAGCCGGTGCGGGGCCTCGAAGTAGACGAGAGTGCGCCGCTCGTTCTCGACCTCGCGCAGCCGGCCGAGCCGCTCGCCCGCCTTGCGCGGCAGAAAACCCTCGAAGCAGAAGCGGTCCACGGGCAGCCCGGACAGGGCCAGCGCGGTCAGTACGGCGGACGGACCCGGCACCGCAGTGACCTTGATGTCCTGCTCGACAGCGGCGGCGACCAGCCGGTAACCGGGGTCGGAGACGGACGGCATGCCGGCATCGGTCACCAGCAGCACCCGGGAGCCGCCGGTCAGCGCCTCGACCAGCTCCGGCGTACGGGCGGACTCATTGCCCTCGAAGTACGACACGACGCGCCCCTGCGTGTGCACGCCGAGCGCCTGGGTGAGCCTGCGCAGTCGCCGGGTGTCCTCCGCGGCCACGATGTCGGCGCGCTCCAGCTCGGCGGCGAGCCGGGGCGGTGCGTCGGCGACATCACCGATGGGGGTCCCTGCGAGTACCAGCACGCCTGTCGGGGGTCCGGGGGTCGTCCCCCGGGAGAGCACAGTTGTCACATACGCCATCCTCGCAGGACCGGACGTACGACTCGCACAGTCGCGTTCCCTACGATGGCGCGGTGACCAGTACCGCGCCACAGACCCAGCAGGGCAAGGACGCCGATCAGCAGCCACCCGGCTGGCAGCAGCGGCTGCGCAGATTCGGCTACGTGCCCCGGCCCGTGATCGGGCTGCGCGAACGCCTGGTGCCGCCCTACACGAGCCCCTCCGAGCGGCTGTGGCCGGTCTTCGGCATCCCGCCGTCGGTCGTGAACCCGCTGCTGCGCTGGGCGGCATGGGGCGGGCCGCTGCTGGTGGCGCTGGTCGCGGGCGTGCTGCGGTTCTGGAACCTCGGCAGGCCGAAGGCGGTGATATTCGACGAGACGTACTACGCGAAGGACGCCTGGGCCCTGATCAATCAGGGGTACGAGGGCAGCTGGCCGAAGGATGTCGACAAGCTGATCCTCAAGGATCCGTCGAGCGTCCCGATCCCGACCGACCCCGGCTATGTGGTGCATCCGCCGGTCGGCAAGTGGGTCATCGGCCTCGGCGAGCACTTCTTCGGGTTCACGCCCTTCGGCTGGCGCTTCATGGTCTTCGTGCTCGGCACGCTGTCGGTGCTGATGCTCTGCCGGATCGGCCGGCGGCTGTTCCGCTCGACGTTCCTGGGTTGCCTGGCGGGTGCGCTGCTCGCCGTGGACGGACTGCACTTCGTGATGAGCCGCACGGCGCTGCTCGACCAGGTGCTGATGTTCTTCGTGCTGGCCGCCTTCGGCTGCCTGGTCGTCGACCGGGACCGGGCGCGGCAACGGCTCGCGGCGGCGCTGCCGACGGACGAGGAGGGCGTGCTGCGCCCGGATGCGACGGTCGCGGAGACGCTGCGCCTCGGCTGGCGTCCATGGCGGCTGGCTGCGGGCCTGATGCTGGGCCTGGCCGCCGGCACCAAGTGGAACGGCCTGTATGTGATGGTCGCGTTCTGCCTGATGACCGTCCTGTGGGACGTGGGCGCCCGCCGGACGGCGGGCGCGGTGCACCCGTACCAGACGGTGCTGAGGAAGGACGTGGTGCCGGCCTTCGTCTCGACGGTGCCGGTCGCGATCGCGACGTACATCGCGTCCTGGACCGGCTGGATCGTCACGGACAAGGGCTACTTCAGGAACTGGGCCCGGACGGATGGCAAGGGCGGCAGCTGGACCTGGCTGCCGGACTGGCTGCGCAGCCTGTGGCACTACGAGAACGAGGTCTACGAGTTCCACGTCAATCTGACCTCCGGCCACACGTACCAGTCGAACCCGTGGAGCTGGATCGTGCTGGGCCGCCCGGTCTCGTACTTCTACGAGGACCCGAACGCGGGCACCGGGGGCTGCCCGCCGGACGCCGGGGACAAGTGCGCCCGGGAGGTACTGGCGCTCGGCACACCACTGCTGTGGTGGGCGGCCTGCTTCGCGATCTGCTACATCCTGTGGCGCTGGCTGTTCCGCCGGGACTGGCGCGCGGGCGCGATCGCCTGCGGCATCGCGGCGGGCTGGGTGCCGTGGTTCTTCTACCAGGAACGCACGATCTTCCTGTTCTACGCGGTGGTGTTCGTGCCGTTCCTGTGTCTGGCGGTCGCGATGATGATCGGCGCGATCCTCGGTCCACCGGGCTCGGACGAACGCAGGAGGGCGATCGGAGCGATCGGCGCGGGGGTGCTGGTGCTGCTGATCATCTGGAACTTCATCTACTTCTATCCGCTGTACACGGGCAGACCGATCCCGGTGGAGGACTGGCGCAACCGGATGTGGCTGGACACCTGGGTGTAGCAGGAACGGTGGCGGGCGCTCACATCTTTTGTGCCCGCCGTGGTCGTCGCCGGCTTGCTGGTCGTGTCCGGTCACCCTTCGACAGCGAGCCGAACTCGGTTGGCAGATCGGTCCGCGGCGCGACGACCCGAGCGGAACTACCGGCCCTGCACCCGAAATCGGTTGGCTGTACGTGTGGCCTGGCCTGATACTCCGGCATGAGCAGAATCGCGCAGGTCATCGTGTTGGCGATGGACGCGGACGAGGTCATGGAACCGCTGACTCGGCCTGACGAGTCGCGTACCTGGCGGGGTCAGTTCGAGCCTCTCGACCTCTTCGTCGGCGGGTGGGTCATCGAGTTCGACCGGATGAGGCCGCGCTCCGGACTGCTGAAGCACCTGGAGTCGCTTCCGTGGCCCGACCCCCGGAAGGTGCAGGTGCTGATCCATGACGAGGAGGACGACTGCTTCGGCCTGTGGATACTTTACGACGGCGCACTGGTCGAGGTACCACTCCCGCACACCCAGCGGTTCTACGATCCGGCGCCGCCGACCGATGGCCACCCGCCGAGCCCGGGCTATCTGTGGCGGACGGACGCAGGCAGCACCGTGCCGGCACGCCTCTCGGCAGAACGCCAAGATCCGCGATCGGCCTGGTAGCGAAAGAGCCGTTCCAGCTGCCGCAACGGTGACCGAACTGCCGAAGCTGTGGGAGAGACACAGCTCGTCGGCATACTCCTGCACGGCTCCAACTGCGGGAGCAAGGCCCTACAGGCGCAAGGTGGTGATAGGCGGGGGGAATCAACGATCACCCATCAGCAGCGGACGACCCTTGCGCGGCCTCGTCGCCTTCGGCGCGGAACTCGTCCAGCAGATCGAAGAACATCTCCATCGCGGGCCTGCCTGCCGCCTCCGCCGCACGCTCGATCTCGACCGCCCAGCCCAGCGCACTGGAATACGACATGCCCAGCCGCTTCCACAACCACTCGGCGAAGGGGCCGGTACGCCAGAAGTCGAACTGCTCCTCGACACCGTGAACCTGCAAGGCGACCCAATACCCGGTCAGCATGGAGTCCAGATGCTGCAGCGAGCTACGACGGACCCACATCCCCGGGCGCAGCCGCACCTCCTCCAGGAGGTCGTACACGCCCTGAAAATCAGCGACGGGTCTTGGTGCCCGGCCGACCTTCCCCACCTCTGTCATCCCCGCACCCTACTGACCGGCACCACGACCAACCGAGAGCAGGGAGAGGGCAGTTGAGAGGTCAGCACCGGGAGGCGTACGACACGAAGTCCGTCCAGGCCGCGGCCCTGACGGTGAACTGCGGGCCCTGGGCGTCCTTGGAGTCGCGGACGTGCACCGTGCCCGGGGTGGTCGCCACCTCGATGCACTCGCTGCCACTGCTGCTGTCGCTGTAACTGCTCTTGAACCAGTCCAGCTTGGAGGCATCCCCGGCAGAAGTCTTGCGGATCATGTTTCTCCCAGCACTTGCTCGATGAAGGCCAGAGACTCCCGTGGGGTGAGAGCCTGGGCGCGGATCATGCCATAGCGCAGCTCAAGGATTCGGAGGTGCCTCGGATCCGAGACAGGGCGGGCCGCAAACGCTCCCTCGGACCTGCCCACGGCCGTACCGTCTCCGAACTTCAGCACCTCGATCACGCCGTCGATCCCGGCGTGGATCTCACGGTCGGTCGGCATTACCTGGAGCGAGACGTTACGCAACTTGCCCACCTCCAACAGACGTTCGAGCTGTTGGCGCCACACCATTGTGCCTCCGATCGGGCGGCGCATCGTCACCTCCTCCTGGACGAAACTGAGTGAAGGAGGAGGCACCCGGTCGAAGATCGACCGCCGGGCCATGCGTGCGACCACTCCGCGCTCCACCTCGTCCTGCGGGTAGGCCGGCTGCCGCATCTCGAACAGGGCTCTCGCGTACGCCTCCGTCTGCAGTAACCCGTGGACGCTGTGATTGGCATACACCCCGATCTCGACCGCCCGCGCTTCCATGCGCGCCAGGTCCCGCACCTTCTTCGGGTACCGAACCTCCGCCACGTCCTTCTTCATCGCGGCGATCAGACCGCCCGCGCCCAGCACCTCGTCCGCCCTGTCCAGATACTCCTGGCGCGGAATCCGCTTGCCCGCCTCGACCTTGTAGACCAGGTCCTCCCCGTACCCGATCGCCACCCCGAACTCGGCCGCCCGCATCCCCGCCGCCTCGCGGCGCAGCCGCAGTTGGCGCCCCACCGTCGCGACGACCGCCGCGCCCGACTCGTCCTCCGGGTCAACCTCCCAACCGGGCTCGTCCGCTTCGCCCCTGGGCCGCTCTGTGCCGTCCGCCTGCCCCCGCACCCGTGCCACCTCCGCCCGTACCGCCGTATCCGGACGCCCCTACCCGTACGCCCTCTCCGGACAGCCCGGACAGCGCCGGACAAGCTCCCGACAGTCACCGTACGCATTCCTCGCCCGCCTGCTCACCGGTGCGCACCTGAGCGACTGGGACCTGCCGTACGGGGTTGTCGCGAACGCCGAACACCTCGTCGCCGAGCTCGCCGCGAACGCGGCCACGCACGGCCGACTGCCCGGCCGGGACTTCCTCCTCGACCTCCGTACGACGGAAGGCGACAGCGCGCTCCGGATCGAGGTGACCGACACGCGGGGTGATCGCCTCCCGAGCCTTCACGCCCAACCGCCCTCCTCGGACAGCGAGTCAGGGCGCGGGCTGCTGCTCGTCGAGGCGCTGGCCGATCGCTGGGGCGTCACACCGGGGCCCGTCCCGCGCAAGACGGTGTGGGCCGAGCTGGACCTCGTGCCGGAAAGTTCGGGGCGTCCGAGATGACGCCAGCGCCGCCGCCGTACGGCACGCCTTGACCGCCGGTCTCCCGCCCGACGGCGTGCGCCGCGGAACCGGGAGACTGCCGCGCCTGCCGGACCTCGCACACCGAAAGCCGGACTGATCCCGCCCTGGTCGTCGCGGCTCCCGGCCCGATCGTCGCGGTCCGATAACGGCCACCGCCCCCGTCACTCCTGTCCCGTAGAGTGCACGCGATGCATCTTCTTGAACACGCTTTCCAATAGGCACAGTCAAGGAGATGTGCTCCTGGGGGAGGGGACCGCAGCAATGCGCAGTGGAGCAAGAGTCGCCGTGGTCGGCGGCGTGTTTCTGGTGGTCGCCGGTGGCGTGGGCTACGGCGGCTACAACCTGTACAGCGGGCTGACCGGCAATGGCGGCAAGAGCGGGACCGACGCCAAGACCGCGTCGGCGCCGAGGAAGACCGGGCCGCCCAGCGCGGACGAGATCAGCGAGACCGCCAAGGACTTCCTGGCGGCGTGGGCCGGGGGCAACGCTCCGGAAGCGGCGCAGTTGACCAACAACGCCGCCGAAGCCGAGCCGTTGCTCGCCGGGTACCGCGATCAGGCGCGTGTCTCCGCCGCCGTGATCACTCCCGGTACGCCGGTCGGCGCGAAGGTGCCGTTCACCGTCAAGGCGACGGTGACGTTCGAGGGGCAGAGCAAGCCCTGGTCGTACGCCTCCGAGCTGACCGTGGTGCGGGGGCAGACCACCGGCAGGCCGCTCGTCGACTGGGCGCCGACCGTGGTTCACCCAAAGCTGACGAAGGGCACCAGTCTCAAGACGGACCAGGCCTCGGCCCCGCCGATCAAGGCCGTCGACAGCCGTGACCGGGAGCTGACGAAGGAGAAGTACCCGTCGCTCGGGCCCGTCCTGGACAGCCTGCGCAAGAAGTACGGCAAGGACGCGGGCGGCACCGCCGGTGTGGAGCTGGTCATCTCGTCCGCGAACGCCTCCACGCCCGACCAGACCCTGCTGACCCTGACCAAGGGCAAAGAGGGCAAGCTCACCACCACCTTGGACGCGGATGTGCAGGCAGCCGCCGAGCAGGCGGTGAAGAAGTACGCGCAGGCTTCGGTCGTCGCGGTGAAACCGAGTACGGGTGAGATCCGGGCGATCGCCAACAACCCGGCGAGCGGCTTCAACGCGGCGGTGCAGGGCGCGCAGGCGCCCGGATCCACGATGAAGATCGTGAGCGCGACGATGTTGATGGACAACGGAATCGTCCGGGGCCCCGGCGCCAAGGTGGAGTGTCCGCAGACCGTTTCGTGGGAGGGCGTGACGTTCGAGAATCTCAAGAAGTTCGAGATCAAGAACGGCACTCTCAAGGACAGCTTCCGCCGCTCCTGCAACACCGCCTTCATCAAGGCGATCAAGCCCCTCACCGAGAAGAACATCGCCGGCACCGCGCTGGGCGAGACCGCACGCAAGTACTTCGGCATCGGCCTCGACTGGCAGACGGGCATCGCCACCGTCGACGGCAGTGTGCCCGAGTCGGCGGGTGCGGAGACCGCGGCCTCGTACATCGGACAGGGCAAGGTCACGATGAACGCGCTCAACATGGCGTCCATCACCGCCACCGCGAAGAGCGGCGGCTTCCACCAGCCGGTGATCGTCCCGCAGGCCCTCGACCACCGTGAACTGGCCACCGCGCAGCCACTGCCCGGCTCCATCGCGAGGGCGCTGCGCGAGATGATGAGCGCCACCGCGCAGTACGGCACGGGCCAGGCCGCGATGGCCGGGGTCCGCGGCGAGAAGGGCGCCAAGACCGGCTCGGCGGAAGTCGACGGTCAGGGCAAGTCCAACAGCTGGTTCACCGGATACGCCGACGATCTGGCGGCGGCCGCGGTCGTACAGTCCGGCGGGCACGGCGGCGACGCGGCAGGCCCGGTGGTCGCCTCGGTGCTGCAGGCCCGCTGATCCGCCGTCCGACGAGAGAACAGGCGGCCTGATCCGCCGGCCGACCGGAAAAGCAGCTCGCATGGCCCGTACAGCTACCGCTAGCGTGCGGGCCATGAGCACTCACCACACCGACGCGCACCCCCGTTTCGCCGAGGCTCTGCGCGAGCTGGGACTCGAGGTCCCGGTCCGTCGCTTCCCCGACGCGACCCGCACCGCCGCCGAAGCGGCCGCCGCGATCGGCTGTGACGTCAGCGAGATCGTCAAGTCGCTGATCTTCGAGGCGGATGGAGTGCCGGTCCTGGTGCTGATGGACGGCTCCTCTCGGGTGGACGTCGAGCGCGTACGGGAGGAGCTGGGCGCCGAGTCCGTCAAGCGCGCGAACGCCGATCTCGTCCGGGAGACCACCGGCTACGCGATCGGCGGCGTACCGCCCTTCGGGCACGCCACCAGGACCCGGGTGCTGGCCGACCGCGCCCTGCTCGACCACGACGTGGTGTGGGCAGCGGCCGGGACCCCGCACGCGGTCTTCCCGCTCGATCCCAAGACGCTGATCGCGCACGCGGGCGGCGCGGTCGTGGACGTGCGCGAGCGCACGGCGTGACGGTTCTCGTCGCCACGGCGGTCCTGATAGCCGCGGTCACGCATGCCTCGTGGAATGCCCTCGCCCACACCATCAGAGATCAGCTGGTCGCCTTCACACTGATCGCCGGCGGCGGCACGGTGATCGGGGCCGTGCTCGCCTGCTTCTCCCCGCTGCCCGAGGCCGCCGCCTGGCCGTATCTGATCGCCTCCGCGCTGCTCCACATCGGCTACCAGGCTCTGCTGATGCGGTCGTTCACTCTGGGCGACTTTGGCCAGATGTATCCCATCGCCCGGGGTACCGCGCCGCTGGTGGTGACCGTACTCGCGGCGCTGTTCGTCGGCGAGAGCCTCAACGGCTGGCAGTTGGCGGGCGTGGCGATCGCCTCGGCGGGACTGGTGGGCGTGGCCCTGTGGGGCATCAGGGGCTCGGAGGCCCATCCGCACTGGCCGGCGCTGCTGGCCGCGCTGGCGACCGGTCTGTCCATCGCCGCGTACACGGTGGTCGACGGTGTCGGCGTACGCGCCTCGGGCACGCCCCTCGGCTATATCGCCTGGCTGATGATCCTGGAGGGGGCGCTGATCCCGGCATACACGCTGTACGTCCACCGGGGCGGCCTGCTCGCCCAGCTGCGCCCGTACGCGGCCCGCGGGCTCCTCGGCGCACTGCTTTCGGTATCGGCCTACGGACTGGTGCTGTGGGCGCAGACCAAGGCGCCGCTCGCTCCGATCGCGGCACTGCGCGAGTCGTCGATCATCGTGGGCGCGGCAATCGGGGCGGTGTTCTTCAAGGAGAAGTTCGGCGGTCCGAGGATCGCGGCGGCGGGGCTGATGGTGGTGGGCATCGGTCTGATGCTGCGGGCGAGTTGACGATCACCGAACCGCGCGGGGTGTTCCCCTCCCAGACGTTCGAGTTCTCCAGTAGGCCACGGCCTCCGCGCCGAAGCCGGCCACAACGAACAAGCCGAGTCATCCAGGTGGATCCGGAGAACCCCGGGTCGGCAGCGGTCGCGCGACGGTCGGGCTTCAGCTACGACAAACAAGTTCCGGATGCGGACGGCAACCGATTCGACTGGTACGTCTGCGGCCTGTCCGACGGACCTGATCAGCAGGTCAAGTGACTTCCTTGCGTCCGGAGTGTTGTCCTGCAGAACGAGTTCTGCGTCGCGGCCGGTTCGGCGTAACAGCTCAGTCGCCCTCGACGGCCTGCATGAAGGCCGTGTTCACCGCGAGCAGTCCGCCGTCCAGCACCGCAATGTGATCGGCGGCAGTGTTGGCTCCGGAGTTGCCGGGCCGCAGTCGGCCGGACACGGCCTCGCCGGTGTTCGCGAGAAAAACACAGCAGCGGATGGAAGCCGAAGCCGCCCTCATAGGTCGGTGCGGCCTGTTCCTTTTCCGAGTGGCCGGTGACCAGCGTGGCGTCGAGGTCCAGGACCAGCCCGGGCAGAATGCGTCCCGCGGCCCGGGCTGCGGGAGTGCCCTCGCCTTGCTCGGCGCCCTGCAGCCAGGCGACCTTCCGGGCTTGGGCACGGGCCGAGCGCAGAGAGGACAGCGCCCTCTCATCGGTGTCGGCGAGCAGCCGCCAAGCCGTCGGTGTCGAGGCGACCGAACCGAACACCCCTGCCTAGTCCCGCTGTACGGCCAGATCCGCAAGGGCCTCGCCGCCATCGGCGAACATCACCGCCAGGTCGGTGGCGATCCGGCCCGGATCATGCCCGGTCCCGCGCGGGTGCGCCGGCCCGGCTTCCCGCGAGTGCGTCAGCCGTGTGCGGGGACTGCGCAAGCGGTTCCTCGGTTGCCCGCCCCTGCGGGGGTTGCTCCGTTCGTACTACGAGGACTCAGCAGGTGCGTGCACACGCAGCTAGGGTGACAAATGATCCAAATCGGATCATCAGCAGCTAGTGGAGGAATCCATGCGTATCGCGCGCATATTCGGCGTCTGTGCACTGACGGCGGCGGCCCTGATGGGCACGAGCCTCACGGCCCACGCGCAGTCGGGCGGGGATGGCGATCAGGGCGGCGGCTTGAAGTACAAGATCGTCCAGAAGGACTTCCCGGAGTCGCCCAGCGGTGAAGAGCACACGGTCTGGTGCCCGTCCGGATGGAAGGTCTTCGGTGGCGGCGTCCGGGTGAACAGCCTCGATTCCGTCGTTGTCCGGAGCAGTTACCCCGCTGCGAACGGTAGCGGCTGGGTGGGTGCCGCGCTTGACGCCGCCACTCCCGTCGACCTGACCGTCTACGCCATCTGCGCCAAGGTGAAGAACGGCTGACGCTGCTCCGACCGATCCACGTCGGTGCGGACGGAGGAGCAACCGGAACGCGGGCAGGTCTCCGTCGTGTTCCGGTTGTCCGCCTCTACGGCACCGTTTGCCGGCGGACAGCAACAGCACCGAAAGGCCACCAGCAGCATCGTTGCCCATGGTGCGAGTTGGCCATTCAAGGTCCTCAGCACGTTGTGCGGTCGTGGCGCACGCACGGGATCACTCGCGATGCACGACAGCCCACGCCAGCGGCCGGAGTAATTACTGCTTCAGCAACGCTTGACCTCGATCATCGTGGGCGCGGCGATCGGAGCGCTCTTCTTCAAGGAACGGTTCGGTGCGCCGAGGATCGCGGCGGCGGGACTGATGGTGGTGGGCATCGGACTGATGCTGCGGGCGGGCTGAACCGCAAGAGGTGCTGCGGGCGTCCCACCCGGCATGGGGATGATCACGCACCGAATACGTCAGCTGCTCCGCTTCGGCCTGTTGCAGGCCCGCTGCTGCGCCTTCGCCGTCGCGCTCGTCGGCGGCATCGCCGTCTCGGGCCTACTGCCCGCACTGCCCGTCGCGCGCTACGACCTCGTGCTGATCTACGGGATCCTGCTCGCGGTGGCGGCCAGGAAACTCGGCTGGGACAGTGCACGCGACACGGCTGTGATCACCGGCTGCCATCTCATCGGGCTGCTCTTCGAACTGGTCAAGGTGCGGATGGGGTCCTGGAGTTATCCGGAGGAGGCGCTGACGAAGGTCGCGGGTGTGCCGCTGTACGGGGGCTTTCTCTACGCGGCCGTGGGCAGTTACGTCTGCCGCGCCTGGCACTTGTTCGAGCTGCGCCTGGACGGCTACCGGCCCCGGATCATGGCGGTGCTGGCCGGTGCCGTCTATCTGAACTTCTTCAGCCATCACTGGCTGCCCGACCTCCGCTGGGCACTGGCCGCGACGCTGCTGTTGGCGACCGCCGGGACCTGGGTGCACTACCGGGTGGGGGCGCAGGAGCACCGTATGCCGCTCGCTCTGTCGTTCGTTCTCATCGGGTTCTTCCTCTGGGTCGCGGAGAACATCGCGACGTACGCGGGCGCCTGGAGCTATCCGGACCAGCTGAGCGGCTGGCAGCCGGTGTCCGTGGCGAAGTTCGGGGCATGGGCGCTGCTGATCAGCGTCACCTTCGTGCTGGCGGCCGGGCAGCGCCGCGCGGCACCCCGATTGTCATAGGCGGGCAGTACGGTCCAGTCATGGCAGCCAGAATCGATTTGACCCTCGACTGCGCGGACGCGCAGCTGCTCGCGGAGTTCTGGAAGCTGGCGCTGGGATATGTGGACGAGCCCCCGCCCGCTCCGTTCAAGACCCGCGAGGAGTGGCTCGCGCAGTTCGACCTGCCGGAGGACGACTCCGAGGACGACGGGGCGTGGCTGTGCGATCCCGACGGCGTCGGCCCCCGGCTCTCCATCCTCAAGGTCCCCGAGCCGAAGACGGCGAAGAACCGGCTCCATATCGACATCCGGGTGCCGGGCCACGGCAGTCCCGATGAGCGGTGGGCCAGGATCCGGGCCGAGTCCGAACGGCTGGTGAAGGCGGGCGGGACGGTCCGGGAGGAGGTCGACGGGCACCACATCGTGATGGCCGATCCGGAGGGCAATGAGTTCTGCGTCGCCGCGGGCCAGGCCTAGCTATCCGGCCTAGGGATCCGGCCGAGGGACCCGCCTAGGGATCCGGCCGAAGGACCCGCCAAGGACCCGCCGAGGGACCGGCTCGGGGGCCACCGGGTCATTCCCGGGCGATGATCTGCCCGAACGACGTGTTCACCGCGAGCAGTCCGCCGTCCACCCGCAGCGTCGTGCCCGTGATCCAGGCCGCGTCGCGCGAGGCCAGGAACGCCACCGCCGCCGCGATGTCCTCCGGCTCTCCGACCCGTCCCAGCGGGTAGATGCGGCTCAGCGCGTCAAGGCTCGCCTCGCGGCCCGACCAGGAGGGCGTACGGACCGTGCCCGGGTTGACCTGGTTGACGCGGACGCCGCGCGGGGCAGCGTCGCCGGCCAGGGTGCGGGTCAGCGAGGCGAGGCCCGCCTTGGCCGCGCTGTAGGCGTGGTTGCCGAAGTCCTGCTCGCTGTTGACGGAGCCGATGTTGACGATCGCGCCCCGGCCGCCCGCGGCGGCGAGATGGGGCAGTGCGGCGCGGGCGCACCGGAAGGCGCCGGTCAGGCTGGTGTCCAGGTCCCGGTGCCAGGAATCGTCCGACTGGTCCTCGACGAGCGGGGTGTCGGGGCTGCACGAGAACGCGTTGTTGACCAGGACGTCGAGGGTGCCGAAGCGTTCGACGGCGTACGCGACGGCCGCTTCGACCGCCGTACGGTCGCCCACGTCGCAGCCGAAGGAGTCGGCCCCGGGGATGGACCCGGCCGTCTTCGCGGCGTGTTCCGCGTCCACGTCGGTGACCAGGACGCGGGCGCCTTCGGAGGCGAGCCGACGGGCGGTCGCCTCACCGATACCGCGCGCCGCGCCCGTGATCAGTACGCCGTAACCCTCGAAACGTGTCATAGCGCTGCTCATAGCGCTGAACGTACCGCCCTGATCAGCGCCTGGGCCCGCGGATCGGCCGTAACTCCCTTGCGCATGCCGTTGGTTACGTAGCCGAGCGCGATGCCCGACTCCGGGTCGGCGAAGCCGAGCGAGCCACCGCGCCCCGGGTGGCCGAAGGAGCTGGGGCCGAGCAGGGGGCAGGCCGGGCCGTGCAGCATGAAGCCGAGGCCGAAGCGGGTGGCCACGACCAGAACGCGGTCCGGGCCGACGGACTCCTCGGTGCGGGCGAGGGTCACGGTGGCCGGGGCGAAGAGCCGTGGTCCGCCGTCGACCACACCGATCGTCGCCGCGTAGAAGCGGGCCAGCGCGCGGGCGGTGGATATGCCGTTGGATGCGGGGAGTTCGGCGGCGCGGTACAGCGGATCGTTCTCGTCCGGAAGCGGGTCGATCACTCCGAAGGCGCGGCGGCTGAGCGACTCGGGGTTGGCGTAGGCCTCGGAGACCGCGCGCTTGGGGCGCAGTTTGAGGCCGCCGCCGTCCGCCGTGGGCGGCTCGTCGACGGCGCCGATCCGGCCGACCCGGTGGGCCTCCTCCTGCGGCAGCCCGATCCAGAAGTCCAGGCCGAGCGGGCGGGCGATCTCCTCGGCGACCCAGCGGCCGATGGTCCTGCCGGTGACCCGGCGCACCAGTTCGCCGAGCAGCCAGCTGTAGGTCTGCGCGTGGTAGCCGTGGTCCGTGCCGGGCTCCCAGGCGGGGCGCTGTGCGGCGAGCGCGGCCGGGCCGCTCGCGCCGTCCGCGGCCTCGGCCGGGGTGAGCGGGCGGTCGAGGACGGGCAGCCCGGCGCGGTGCGAGAGGAGCTGGCGTACGACCACGCGCTCCTTGCCGGCCGCCTTGAACTCCGGCCAGTACGTGCCGACCGGGGCGTCCAGGTCGATCTGGCCGCGCTGGTGGAGCAGGAGCACCACGGCCGCCGCGACGCCCTTGGTGGCGGAGCGGACGACCTGTGCGGTGTCCACGGCCCACGGCGCATGACCGTCCACGTCGCGGCTGCCCGCCCACAGATCGACGACCTTGCGCCCGTCCCGGTAGACAGCGACGGCCGCGCCGCACTCGCCGCGCTGCTCGAAGTTGCGTATGAAGGCGTCGTGAACCGGCTCGAAGCCTTCTGCCACCGTGCCCCGGACGTCCACCGCGCCTGCTCTCCCGCTGCCGCTCATCCCCCCATGGTGCAGGGTGGTCCGGACCACCCGACTCGCGGGTCGGCTCAGCACGGACCGGTCGGCTCAGCACGGATCGGGCAGGGTCAGCTCAGCATGATCGAGACGTCGATGTTGCCGCGGGTCGCGTTGGAGTACGGGCAGACCTGGTGCGCCGCCGTCACCAGGTCTGCGGCAAGCTCCTGGTCGACCAGCGGCAGCGAGACATTGAGCGCGACCGCGAGCCCGTACCCCTGCGCCTCGTTGGGGCCGATCCCCACCTTCGCGGCGACCGTGGATCCGGTCAGGTCCACGCCCGCCCTGCGGCCGACCAGGACGAGTGCGTTGTGGAAACAGGAGCTGTAGCCGGCTGCGAAGAGTTGCTCCGGGTTGGTGCCCTGACCGTCGCCGCCGAGGGCCCGCGGCATCGCGACGCGCAGCTCGAGCTGCCCGTCATGGCTGGTCACATAGCCGTCCCGGCCGCCGTGCGCGGTGGCCTCCGCCACGTACATGATCTTTGTCGGCCGGGCGTCGGCGCGGTCGCTCACTGTGCGTCCCCGAGTTGATCGCAAGGCGATAAGTACATTGCGCACAATGTATCGAAGGGCATTGACGCGGTGTTACTCGGGGGTAGCCGAATCCGTCGCCACCGCGACCCGCCGTGTCAGCTCGTGCAGTTCACCGCGCAACCGCGCGATCTCCGGCGCCTCGAGACCGGTGCTCAGCAGCAGCCGGGCCGGCACCCGCTCGGCGCGTGAACGCAGCGCCTCGCCCTGGTCGGTGAGCACCAGCCGTACCGAACGCTCGTCGGCGGCCGAGCGTTCACGCCGCACCAGACCCGCCGCCTCCAGCCGCTTGAGCAGCGGCGAGAGAGTGCCGTAGTCGAGCCGCAGCGCGGCACCGAGCTCCTTGACCGGGATCTCCCCCCGCTCCCACAGCACCAGCATCGTCAGGTACTGCGGGTAGGTCAGGCCCAGTTCGTCGAGGAGCGGTCGGTAGACGGCCGTCACCGCGCGCTGGGCCGCGTACAGCGCGAAGCACAGCTGGTCGTCAAGGAGCAGCGATGCCGCCGCCGTTCCGCTCGTTTCCTCGTTCACGAGCCCATTGTCACGGACTTCGGGTCGAAACCGAACGGGAGCTCCAGGCGGTGCGCCCGCATCAGCTCCTCGTCGCCCAGCAGGTCCTGCGTACGCCCGTCCGCCGCGATCACGCCTTCGCTGAGGATCACCGAGCGCGGGCAGAGCTCCAGCGCATACGGAAGGTCGTGCGTGACCATCAGTACGGTGACGTCCAACGACCGCAGGATGTCGGCCAGTTCGCGGCGCGAGGCCGGGTCGAGGTTGGACGAGGGCTCGTCGAGGACCAGGATCTCCGGCTCCATCGCCAGCACCGTGGCGACCGCGACACGGCGGCGCTGGCCGAAGGAGAGATGGTGCGGCGGCCGGTCCGCGAACGGGGCCATGCCGACCTGCGTCAGGGCCGAGACGACCCGGGCCTCCAGCTCCGCACCGCGCATGCCCGCCGCCGCCGGGCCGAAGGCCACGTCCTCGCGGACCGTCGGCATGAACAGCTGGTCGTCCGGGTCCTGGAAGACGATGCCGACCCGGCGGCGGATCTCGGCGAGGTTCGCCTTGGCGACCGGCAGGCCCGCGACCGACACCGAGCCCACGCCGCCCGCCAGGATGCCGTTGAGATGCAGCACGAGCGTGGTCTTGCCCGCGCCGTTGGGGCCGAGCAGGGCGACGCGCTCGCCGCGTCCGACCGTGAGGTCGACGCCGAACAGTGCCTGGTGGCCGTCGGGGTAGGCGTAGGCGAGGCCGGAGACTTCCAAGGACAAGGACGATGCGGAGGACGTGGACGACGTGGACGACAAGGGCGCGGTCATAGGGTCCAGCCAAGCAGACAGACCGCGAGGGCGGTCAGCGGGAGTGCGGCGGCACCGGTCCACTGCGCACGGGTCGCGGTCACCTCGTCGATGACCGGCATGGTCCCGGCGTATCCCCGGCTCACCATCGCCAGATGAACCCGCTCGCCGCGCTCGTAGGAGCGGATGAAGAGCGCGCCCGCGGACTTGCCGAGGACGCCCCAGTGGCGCACGCCGCGCGCCTCGAACCCGCGTGACCTGCGCGCGATCGACATACGGCGCATCTCGTCGGTGATGACATCGCCGTAACGGATCATGAAGGACGCGATCTGGACCAGCATCGGCGGCAGCTTGAGCCGCTGCAGGCCGAGCAGCAGGGAGCGCAGCTCGGTCGTCGAGGCCAGGATCACGGAGGCGGCGACGCCGAGCGTGCCCTTGGCGAGGACGTTCCAGGCGCCCCACAGGCCGGGGACGCTCAGCGAGATGCCGAGTACGGACACCTGCTCGCCCGGGACCACGAACGGCATGAGGACCGCGAAGGCCACGAACGGGATCTCGATGAGCAGCCGGCGCAGCAGAAATCCGACGGGGATGCGCGCCAGGGAGGCGACCGCGGCGAGCAGCACCGCGTACAGCCCGAAGGCCCAGACCGCCTCGCGCGGCGTGGAGACCACCACCAGCACGAAGCAGAAGACGGCGGCGAGCTTGCAGTGCGGAGGCAGGTCGTGGACCGGAGAGTGCCCGTGCCGGTAGAGCTTGTGGGTGTGGCCCGCGCCCATGTCAGACCGATTCCGGTACGTGGGTGGGCGCGGCGTCCGTCGTGTGGCGGCGGCGCACGGACCAGAAGATGCCGGTGCCCGCGACGACCGTGACGCCGACGCCGATCACGCCCGCGAGGCCGCCCGAGATCCGGGCGTCGGCGATGTCCTTGACGCCGTAGTCGGCGAGCGGGGAGTCCTTGGCGGCGTGCTCCTCGACGTTCTTGTCGATGCCCTTGTCGGCGGCGACCTTCTCCAGGCCGTCGGGGCTGGCGGAGGCGTAGAAGGAGACAAAGCCCGCGAGGACGAGGGCGGTGACCAGGCCGGTCGCCCAGACCACGCGCGGCGAGCGGGCGGCGGCCGGGACCGGCCGGGCGGCGGGGGCGTCGACCAGCTCGCCGCCGACACGCAGCTTCAGCGGAGCGGCCAGGCCCCGGGCTCCGTACACCAGGTCCGGGCGTACGGCGACGACGGCGCCGACCGTCAGCATCGTGATCACGGCCTCGCCGACGCCGATCAGGACATGGACACCGACCATCGCGGTCAGCACCTTGCCGACGGCGACGTCGGTGGTCCCGCCGATCGCGTAGATCGCGGTGAAGACGCAGGCCGCGGCCGGTACGGAGATCAGCGCGGCGGCGAAGGAGGCGACGGTGACCGAGCGGCGCTTCCGCGGCAGCACCGTGACCAGGCCGCGGAAGAGCGCGTAGGCGACGACGACCGTGACCACGCCCATGACGGTGATGTTCACGCCGAGGGCGGTGAGGCCGCCGTCCGCGAAGAGGATGCCCTGCATCAGCAGGACGACGGATATGCAGAGCACACCTGTGTACGGACCGACCAGGATGGCCGCGAGCGCGCCGCCGAGCAGATGTCCGCTGGTGCCGGCCGCGACGGGGAAGTTCAGCATCTGTACGGCGAAGATGAAGGCGGCGACCAGGCCGGCCAGCGGCGCGGTGCGCTCTCCCCCATGGCCTTCGGCATGGGAGGTACCCCCGAGCTCACGGCGGGCGCCGCGCAGGCTGACGGCAACGGCACCGGCGGCAACGACTCCGGCGGCCACCGACACAGGTGCGTTGATGAATCCGTCGGGGACATGCATGGACGACTCCGCTTCGGACAGATGAATAAGTGTTCAATGATAGTGCCCTATTGCACATCAGTTGCAAGAGCGGGTCTGTCACAAATGAACTGGCGCCTTCGGCCCAAAATATGGGACATTAGAGGGCATATCGGGCGAGTGTGAGGAGCCGGCCAATGACCCCAGCCGTCGAAGATCATGCACGGGCCCGAATCGTCACCGATGCTCCACAGTTCCGCTCCGTCCGCGTCGCACTGCGCTACGAGCCTGTGGAGCACCCGGATGCGGTGTCTTTCGCCTTCCCCAGCGGCCGCGACTGGACCTTCCCCCGCGCACTGCTGGAGACGGGGCTCCGCTCACCCGCCCGCCTCGGCGACATCGAGGTCTGGCCCTGCGGCCGGGTCCAGACGATAGTGGAGTTCCATACCCCGGACGGTGTAGCGGTGGTGCAGTTCGACACCACGTCGCTGATCCGCTTTCTGCGGCACACATACGCGGTGGCCGCACCCGCCACCACAGCTTGACGGGCACGGCCACCGGGTTCCGCGGCGGCCCCCGTCCCCACGGTGCCGACGCGCTGCCGGGGACGCACGCTCCGCTCAAGCGGCGCCCCCGGGGCTTTGCGCTCTCTGAGAGAGCCTGATTCAGACGCGCGCCAACGCGCGCTCCTCGTCCGGGTCCTCGGGACTGTCGGCGAGCTCCTTGTGCAGCTTCTCGCCCTCCACGTCCACATTGGGCAGCACCCGGTCCAGCCAGCGCGGCAGCCACCACGCCTTGTGGCCGAGCAGCGCGAGCACCGCGGGCACGATCGCCATCCGGACCACGAAGGCGTCGAAGAGGACCGCGATCGCGAGACCGAAGCCGATCATCTTCACCATCTGCTCGCTGGAGCCGATGAAGCCCGAGAAGACCGCCATCATGATCACCGCGGCTGCGGTGACCACCCGGGCCCCGTGCTTGAAGCCGGTGACGATCGCCTCGCCGGGCCGCTCGCCGTGGACGTACGCCTCACGCATCCGCGTGACCAGGAAGACCTCGTAGTCCATGGCGAGACCGAAGACGACGCCCACCATGAAGATCGGCATCATCGACATGATCGGGCCGGTCTGCTCGACGCCGAAGAGCGAGCCGAGCCAGCCCCACTGGAAGACGGCGACGACCGCGCCCAGCGCCGCGACGACGGAGAGCAGGAAGCCGAGTGCCGCCTTCAGCGGTACCAGCACCGAGCGGAAGACCACCATCAGCAGCAGGAAGGCGAGACCGACGACGAGCGCGAGATAGGGCACCAGCGCGTCGTTCATCTTCTGCGAGAAGTCGATGTTCATCGCGGTGGCGCCGGTGACCAGCACGTCGTCGCCGCTGCCGGCCCGGATGGAGTGGACGAGGTCCTCGGTCTCGGCCGAGGACGGCCGGTCCTTCGGTACGACCGTGACCATCGCGGTGTCGCCGGCCTTGTTGAACGCCGGCGGGGTGACGGCCACGACGCCGTCGAGGCCCTTGATCTCCTTGACCGTACGGTCGGCCGCGGCCTTGTCGCCGTCGACGACCACCAGCAGCGGACCGTTGAAGCCGGGGCCGAAGCCGTCGGACAGCAGGTCGTACGCCTTGCGCTGGGTGGTGCTGACCGGCTGCGCACCGTCGTCCGGCAGACCCATCTCCAGCGACGCGGCCGGTACGGCCATGGCACCGAGGCCCACGACACCGACCAGCAGCACGGCGACCGGCCGACGGATCACGAAGCGCGCCCAGCGGGTGCCCATGTTCGGCTTGTCGCTGACCGGCCGGCCCTTGCGGGCCTTGCGGCCGAGTACCCGCTTGCCCGCGAAGCCGAGCAGCGCCGGGATGAGGGTGAGCGCGATGAGGACCGCGATCACGACCGTGCCGGCCGCGGCGAAGCCCATCTTGCTGAGCATCGGGATATTGACGACGGCGAGGCCGACGAGCGCGATGACCACGGTCAGGCCCGCGAAGACGACCGCGGAGCCCGCGGTGCCGACGGCCCTGCCTGCCGCCTCCTCGCGATCGCGGCCCTCGGCCAGCTCGGCGCGGTAGCGGGAGACGATGAAGAGCGCGTAGTCGATGCCGACCGCGAGGCCGATCATCGTCGCCAGCGTGGAGGTGGTGGAGCCCAGGTCCAGGACGTTCGCCAGCGCGGTGATCGTGGAGATCCCGATGCCGACGCCGATGATCGCGGTGAGCAGCGGAAGTCCGGCGGCGACCAGCGAGCCGAAGGTGATCACGAGCACCACCGCGGCGATGCCGACGCCGATGATCTCGCCGGCCCCGGTCTCCGGGACGGCCTGCAGCGCGTCGCCGCCGATCTCCACCGTCAGCCCGGCGTCACGCGCCTCGGTGCCGGTCTCCTCGAGCGCCTTACGGGTCTCCTTGGTCAGCTCCATCGAGCTGACCTTGTACGAGACCGACACGTACGCCGTCCTGCCGTCCTTGGAGACAGCCTTGACGCCGTACGGGTCGGTGACGGAGGCGATCTGGCCGGAGCCGGACTTCAGCTCCGCGACCGCCTTGTTCACCTCGGCTTTGTTGGCCGGCTCGGTCATCTTCCGGCCGTCGGGCGCCTGGAAGACGACGCGGGCGGTCGCGCCGTCGGGGCTGGCCCCGGGGAAGCGCTTTTCCAGCAGGTCGAAGGCCTTCTGCGCCTCCGTGCCCGGTATGGAGAAGGACGAGGAGGTGGCGGTGGACGCGGAGGCCGCGCCGACCCCGGCGAGTGCCAGCAGCGCCACCCACAACAGGGCGACGAGGCGGCGGCGCCGGAAGGCGGACCGCCCGAGTTTGTAGAGAAACGTGGCCACGAGGGCGTACTCCCGTTGAGTGGGGTGAACAGGGCATGGGGAGCCGGCCCGACGACGAGAGCGGCGCGCGTCAGGAAGGTGGAGCCGGTGGTGCGGGGAGGGTGGAGCCGGTGGTGCGGGGAGGTCTGCGGGTCAGACGCCGAGCGCGGGGAAGAACACGGCGTCGAGGTAGTCGGTGAGGAAGGTCCGGTCGGGGGTCCGGTCCTCGATCAGCTGCCGGGCGACGAAAGCGCCGACCAGCATGTGCGGGACGAAGTCGAGTGCGGGGTTGTCCACCCTGACCTCGCCCCTTTCCACGGCCCGCCGCAACAGCGTGTCGAGTCCGGTGATCTCGGGCTCGATCAGCAGTTCCCGCAGGGCCTGGTGGAGATCGGGGTTTCCATGGATGGCCTGGGCCAGACCCCGCATCAGCGCGGAGTCCTTCTCCATCTGACAGTCGTCGGTGCGGTCGAGCATCGCCTGGAAGTCACCGCGCAGGGTGCCGGTGTCGATATCGGCGACGCTCACCGGCTTGTTGTGCCGCAGCGCCCTGGCCACCAGCTCCGGCTTGCTCCGCCACTGGCGGTAGAGCGTGGCCTTGCTGGACCGGGTCCTGGCGGCGACGGCGTCCATCGTCAGGGCGTCGTAGCCGACTTCGCGCAACAGGTCGAGGACGGCTTCGTACAGCTCCGCCTCGCGCTCAGGCGTGAGCCGGGTGCGCGTCATGGCCGACCTCCTGTCACATGCGAACGAAACGGTTTCGTACAGCTCCACGATAACCAAGCCCCTCAGCGAAACGAAATCGTTTCGCATGTGGTGTCGGTCACGAATCCGAAGAGGGTTCACCCCCTCCCACAAGTTGCCGCACCCACCCGGCACGGAAAGCATTGAAGGGTGAGTGACGTCGCGTATCTCCGTTTCCCGCATCTGTACGACGACTTGCTGTGCTTCGCCGCCGAGGATGATCTCTGGGTCGCGCCCCTGGTGCCGGAGGGGCACCGGCCGGAACGGGCCTGGCGGCTCACCGTCGACCGGACCAGAGTCGGTCATCCGCGCTTCTCCCCGGACGGCCGCCATATCGCGTACACGACCTGGCGCAGCCTCGACCCGGAGATCCATCTCGCACCGGTCGCCGGCGGACCGGCAAGCCGGCTGACCTACTGGGGCTCCGCCGACACCCGGGTCTGCGGCTGGGACCCGGACGGCAACATCCTGGCCGTCTCCTCGCACAGCCAGCCCTTCTCCTACTTCTCCTGGGCCTACAAGGTGGCCACCGACGGCTCCCCCGGCCGACGACTGCCCTGGGGCCCGGTCTCCGACCTCCAGGTCGCGGACATCGAGGAAGAGCACCGCTCGCTGCTCCTCACCGGCAAGCCGCCGCACGAACCGGCCGCCTGGAAGCGGTACCGGGGCGGAGCGACGGGCCGACTGTGGCTGCACGGCAAGCGGCTGCTCGCCGACCTCAACGGCCATCTGGACTGTCCGATGTTCGTCTCGGGGCGGATCGCCTTCCTCTCCGACCACGAAGGCGTCGGCAATCTCTACTCCTGTCTGCCCGACGGAACCGATCTCCTTCGCCACACCGACCATGACGCCTTCTATGCGCGGCACGCCTCGAGCGACGGTCGCAGAGTCGTCTACCAGTGCGCGGGCGAACTGTGGATCGCCGACGATCTGACGGACCCGGGCGCGGTGCCGCGCAAGCTGGAGGTACGGCTCGGCGGCCCGCGCGCCGGACGCCGCAGCTACCAGGTGCCGGCCGCCAGCCACGTCGACGCGATCTCGGTCGACGAGACGGGACGGGCCAGCGCCGTCAACGTACGCGGCAGCCTGTACTGGCTCACGCACCGCGACGGTCCCGCCCGCACGATCGCGGACACCCCAGGCGTACGGGTACGGATGCCGGAGATGCTCGGCAGCGCGGGCCAGGTCGCCTATGTCACGGACGCGGACGGTGCCGACGCCATCGAGATCTCGTATCTGCCACGGGCGAGCGGGGGCCGGGAGCCGCGGCGGCTGGCCTCCGGCGAGTTGGGCCGCGTCCATGAGCTGGTGTCGGACCCCCTCGGTGAGCGGATCGCGATCGCCTCGCACGACGGGCGGCTGCTGCTGATCGACGCCACGGAGGAGTCCGGGGGCACCTCCACGGCCGAAGGCTCCGGAGACACCTCCCCGGCCGAGAGCTCCGGGAGCGGAGCGGTGACGGAGCTGATCCACTCCACCAACGGGCCGGTGCGGGACCTGTCGTTCTCACCGGACGGTACGTGGCTGACCTGGTCGCACCCGGGCATCGGCCGCTCGCTGCGGCAGATCAAGATGGCCCGGATCACCGACCGTACGATCGTCGACGTCACCAACGGCCGCTTCGAGGACGAGAATCCGGTCTTCACCAGGGACGGCCGCTATCTCGCCTTCCTCTCCTGGCGGGGCTTCGACCCGGTGTACGACGTGCACACCGGGGACCTGTCCTTCCCGCTGGGCTGCCGCCCCTATCTCGTACCGCTGTCCTCCGCGACGCCGTCGCCGTTCGCGCTGTCGCCGGACGGACGGCCCGCGGCCGGCGGACTCGACCCGCTGGTCGACTCCGAGGACAGTACGGCGGTGATGGTCGAGATCGAGGGCCTGGAGAGCCGGGTGACGCCCTTCCCCGTGACGGCCTCCAAGTACTCCGCGCTCCATCCGGTCAGCGGTGGCGGACTTGTCTGGCTGCGCTGGCCGATCTCGGGCGCGCTCGGCGAGACCTTCGCCAATCCGGCGGACACCTCCGGACGTCCCACGCTCGAGCACTTCGACATCATCAAGGCCCGCAAGACCGAACTGGTCGGCCATCTCGACTGGTTCGGGGTGAGCGGCGACGGCAGCAGACTGGTGGTCGTGGACGAAAGTGAGCTGCGGGCCGTCCCGGCCACGGAGTCGGGCGACAGCGACTCGACGGTCTATCTGGACCTGCGCCGGATCCTGCACGATGTCGATCCGCCGTCCGAATGGCGCCAGGCGTACGGCGAGGCGGGCCGCATCATCCGCGCGTACTTCTGGGAGCCGGGGATGTGCGGCATCGACTGGGACGCGGTGCTGGAGCAGTACCGTCCGCTGGTCGAACGGGTCGCCTCGCCCGACGAGTTCGCGGATCTGCTGCGCGAGGTGCTCGGCGAGCTGGGTACGTCCCATGCGTACGTCACACCGGCCCGGCGGAACGAGGGGCCGCCGCACTACCAGCGGCCGATAGGTCTGCTGGGCGTGAATCTGGTCTGCCGGGACGGGAGTTGGATGCTCGCCAGGATCCTGCCCGGCGAATCGTCGGACTCCAAGGCGCGATCGCCGCTGGCCGGTACGGGTATCCGCGAGGGCGCGATCCTCACGCATGTCGACGGCCGCCCGGTGAATCCGGTGGCCGGTCCGTACCCGATGCTCGCGGCGGCGGGCGGCACGACGGTCGAGCTGACCTTCCAGCCGCCGGAGGGCGAGGGTCCTTCGCGCCGGGTGGCGGTGATCCCGCTGGTGGACGAGCGGCCGCTGCGGTACCAGGACTGGGTGGCCAAACGCCGTGAGGTCGTACGGGAGTTGAGCGGCGGCAAATGCGGCTACCTGCACATCCCGGACATGGGCGGCTCGGGCTGGGCGCAGTTCAACCGCGATCTGCGCCTCGAGGTGTCCCGGCCGGCACTGATCGTGGATGTACGGGGCAATGCCGGCGGCCACATCAGCGAACTGGTGGTGGAGAAGCTGACCAGGAAGATCGTGGGCTGGGACCTGACGCGCAACGCCCAGCCCGTGTCGTACGCCTCCAATGCGCCGCGCGGTCCGATCGTCGCGCTGGCGGACGAGGCGACGTCCTCGGACGGCGACATGATCACGGCGGCGTTCAAACTCCTGGGCCTGGGCCCGGTGGTGGGCAGCCGGACCTGGGGCGGGGTGGTCGGCATGACGGGCCGCCACCGCCTGGTGGACGGCACGGTGATCACGGTCCCGATGAACGCGGCCTGGTTCAACGAGTACGACTGGTCGATCGAGAACCACGGCGTGGAGCCGGACCTGGACGCGCTGCGCACTCCACTGGACTGGGCGGAGGGCCGCCATGCCCAGATGGACGACGCGATCGGCCTCTGCCTGGACCTGCTGAAGACACACCCCCCGGCGGAGCCTCCCGGCTACGAGAACGCCCCGGACCTGCGCCGCCCGAAGCTCCCACCGCGGGGGGCGTGAGGGAGCGTTGAGCCTTGGGGTACGCGCCGCTCACCGCAACTGCGCCGCGTACCACCCTCGATGCTGGAGCCGTCGCGGACTGAGGGCGGGAGTCACTGACCCTGAGACGACCTGTCGGCGAGAACCAAAGCAAGCGGCCCGGCCGGGAGCAGGAAGCGGCCCTGCGACGCCGCGTTGATCGCGTCAGGCATGAGCCACCAGGAGAGCTTGAAATCATCCTCGGTCGCGGTGAGTTCCTGCGGCCCGCACGTCAGATACTGGGCCTCGAAGAGATGCACCCGCGCCGTCGAGTCGAGGGTGATGGCGTACGAGCCGAGCGGCCGCCATGTCCCAGCGGTGATGCCCGCCTCCTCCCGCAACTCGCGGCGCGCACACTGCTCGGCCGTCTCGCCGTCTTCTCTCCGACCGCCCGGCAGGAACAGGTACTCGCCGCCGTGGCGGGGGAAGTCAGCACTCAGCACGGCCACCATGCCGTCGGCGTCCCGGGCCACCACAACGGAGGCGTCGCGGACGGGCCCGCGGGCTTGGATGTCGTCGCTCATGCCTGGCGAGAGTATCGGTCACCAGCGCACCATCGCCGCGAACGGCACGTTCATGACGACGGGTTGCCACCCCCACCGAGGCATGGGGTGACCCCATGCCCCAACGCAAAGGCGGGCGGGGACAGCGCTGCGCCGCGTACGCGGAAGGGGCGCACCCGTCGTCACGGGTGCGCCCCTCATCCACGCGGCACAGCGCAAGCGCTCGCGTCAGATGTCGTAGTCCTGGTGGAACTTGTCCTCGGCGTCCCGCATGGCCTTACTGGTCATGTCCTGGTCCCGGCCACGCGAAATCCGCTCCGAGGATTCCTCCCGCGGCTGCGAACCACGCTGCGGCTGAGTACCACGCTGCGGCTGCGAACCACGCTGCGGCTGAGTACCACGCTGCGGCTGCGACCCACGCTCCGGCGCCTGGTCCTTCGCACCGCTGGTCTGTCGCTTCGCCTGCCGCTTGGTCTGCTTCGCCTGCTCTTCGAGCTTCGAGGCCTTGTCCTGGAACTGGTCCTTCATGCCCATGAAGATTCACTCCTAGAAGGGTGTGAGGGGGGTCGGGGGCTGTTACGCCCCCTGGGCCTCGACCAGCGTGGCACGCAAGAACATACCTCGCATTTCGATCAATAACGCTGTGTACGTGCCTCCTCGTCCGCCGCCCCGCCCGCCCCCACGAGCCCCTTCCCGACGCCCCCCAGCCGAGGCTCGAAGCGCCGCATCTCCCGCTGCCCCACCGCCCCGATCAGCGACGGCAGATAACCCCGCACCGACTGCATTCCCCGCAGCCACCACTGCGCGTACACATGCGAGGACCGTCGTTCGATCCCGGCCACGATCCGGTCCACCGCCGGGCCGAGCGGATACGTCTTGTTCGAGGGCCACGGCAGCCGCTGCCGCAGCTCCCGCATCACCTCGTCCTGGTCCGCGCCGCGCACCATGTCCGTGTCCGTCCAGGACAGATAGCCGACCCCGACCCGCACACCCTTGTACCCGACCTCCGCGCGCAGGCTGTGCGCGAACGCCTCGACGCCCGACTTCGACGCGCAGTACGCCGTCATCATCGGCGCCGGCGTGATCGCCGCCAGCGACGCGATCTGCAGGAAGTAGCCGCGGCTCTCCACCAGCACCGGCAGGAACGCCCGGCCCGTGACCGCGCTCCCGATCAGATTGACCTCGATCACCCGCCGCCACGCGGCCGGGTCCGAGTCGACGAACGGGCCGCCGGAGGCGACACCCGCGTTCGCGACGACGATGTCGACCTTGCCGAAACGCGCCTTGACCTCCTCCGCGACCCGGGCCATCGCCTCGTGGTCGGTGACGTCCGCGTACCAGTGGTCGCTCTCGGTGTGCAGCCGCTCCGAGACCTCCTTCAGCACGTCGGGCTCCAGCCCCACCAGCGCCACCTTCGCGCCGCGCGCGGAGAGCTTGCGGGCCAGCAGCTCACCCACACCCCGCGCCGCGCCCGTGACGACCGCGACCTGTCCCTCCAGGCTGGTCCTGCTCATGCGGCCTCCTCCTTGGCATTCTGCTTCACGGTCGCCTTCGCGTTCACGGTCACGTTCCCGTCCCCCTTGGCGTTCACATTCACGTATGTACCGGCCAGCTCACGGATCTTCGCGGTGACCACCTCCGGCGCCTCCACCGGTGTCATATGTCCCATCCCGGCGAGCTCCACGAGTTCCACGCACTCGGGCAGCGCGGCGGCCAGCCGCCGCGCGTGCACGATCGGCGTGAGCCGGTCGGCCGTGCCGGACACCACCACCGTCGGCACCCTCAACTCCCGTACGCCCACGTCGAGATCGAGCTCGGCGAGCACATGCGCCCAGGCCACCCGGGCCGCCCGCGGACAGGCGTGCACGATACGGGCGCACTCCGCCACCCGCTCCGGCGCCGAACCGGGGCCCATCGTCCCGTACTTGAGAATGCGCTTCGAGAGCGGTGTCACCGGGCCGAGCGGGGCGCGCGCCCCGAGGATCATCCGGGTGAGCCGGGTCCGGGTCCGGCCCGCGCGCAGCGGCAGCACCAGCGAGTCCTCGACCAGCCTCGCGCTGCCCGTGCTGCACAGCAGGACAGCGGCCGCGTGCTCCGTGAAGGCGGCCCGGCCCGACGCGGCCATCAGCGTCATCCCGCCCATGGAGTGCCCGGCGAGCACAGCCTTCTCCCCCGGAGCCAGTGCCGCTCCGAGTACCGCTTCGAGGTCGTCGGCGAGCAGATCCGTACCGACCGCGGCAGTCGGCGTACGGCCGTGACCGCGCTGGTCGTAGACGACCACCCGGTGATCGGCCGCCAAGTCCCGTATCTGCGCGGCCCAGAAGTGCGTCGAGCAGGTCCAGCCGTGGGCGAGCACCACGGTGGGCGCGCCCTCGGGACCGTGCACCTCGACATGGAGCCGCGACCCGTCGGCGGAGACGGCGGTCAGTTCGCGATCGGCGACGGGAGGAGCGCCCGTACGCCGCAGCAGCCGGCTCATCGCACGGCCTCCGGGGACTGCGCGGGCTCCACGGCCTCGACGGCCTCGACGGCCGACTCGGCGTCCACTGCCGGCTCGGCGCCCACAGCCGGCTCGGCGCCTTTCGCGGACACCCGGACGACCTCGTACTCCGCGAGGTCCACCTCACGCGTCGCCCGCCGGAACTCTCCGGTCGTCCCCGGCCAGAGCGTGGTGTTACGGCCGTTGGCGTCCAGATACCAGCTGTTGCAGCCGCCGGACTTCCACACCGTCCGCTCCATCCGCTCCTGCACCCGCCGGTTCCAGGTGTGCACGGCGGACGGCCGGGCCGCGAGCGCCGCGCGTCCGCCCAGAACGTTCAACTGCCGCATGTAGTCGGCCAGATAGTTCAGCTGCGACTCGATCATCAGGATCATGGAGGAGTTCCCGAGCCCGGTGTTCGGGCCGATGATCGTCATCCAGTTGGGGAAGCCCGCCGCGGTGGCGCCGCGCAGTGACTCCATCCCGTCCTTCCACGCCTCGGCGAGCGTGATCCCGTCGGCGCCCACCACACGCTCGGCGATCGGCATGTCCGTCACACGGAAGCCCGTACCGAAGATGATCGCGTCGGCCTCGGTCTCGGTGCCGTCCGCCGCTACCAGCGTCGACCCGCGCACTTCCGCCAGCCCGGAGGCCACCACGTCCACATTCGGCTGCGCGAGGGCCGGGTAGTACTCGCTCGACAGCAGGATCCGCTTGCAGCCGATGCGGTACGAGGGCGTGAGCTTGCCGCGCAGCACCGGGTCCTTGATCGAGCGGCCCATGTTGCGCTTGGCGATCGACTCGATGAGACCGAGTTCGTTCGGCCGCTTGGTGAACGCGCTGACCTGCAACTCCCTGATCCCCCAGAGCAGCCCGCGGCGCGCGGCGCCGGTGAACGGCAGCCGGCGGTGCAACCATCGCTCGGCACCGGTGATCGCGCGGTCCATGCGCGGCAGCACCCATGGCGGCGTCCGCTGAAACAGCGTCAGCTGTGCGGCCTCCGGCTGGATCGACGGCACGATCTGGATCGCCGACGCACCGGTCCCGATCATCGCGACGCGCTTGCCGCGCAGGTCGTAGTCGTGGTCCCAGCGGGAGGAGTGGAAGACCTTGCCAGGGAAGTCGGCGAGCCCCGGAATCTCCGGAATCTTCGGGTCCGACAGCGGCCCGGTCGCGGAGACCACGACATCGGCGGTCAGCATCCCCTTCGAGGTCTCGATCTCCCAGCGCAGCTCGTCCTTGTCCCAGTGCATCATCAGCACTTCATGGTTGAGGCGGATGTGGGAGCGGAGCCGGAAGGTGTCCGCGACATGCTCCAGATAGGCGCGGATGTGCTGCTGCCCGGAGAAGGTGCGCGGCCAGTCGGGGTTGGGCGCGAAGGAGAACGAGTAGAGATGCGAGGGCACGTCGCAGGCGCATCCGGGATAGCTGTTGTCCCGCCAGGTCCCGCCGACCGAGTCCGCCCGCTCCAGGACGACGAAGTCGGTGATCCCTTCGCGGCGCAGCCGGACCGCGGCCCCCAGGCCGCCGAACCCGGATCCGATCACCGCCACTCGTACGTGCTCGTGCTGGCCCATGCCGCCGCCTCCCGCTGAACGTCACAACCATGCCAGCGATCACTGGCACAGTTGGGAGAGTAGAGCAGCAACATACCCAGCGGTAGGGGTCGGGCCGGGCGAGTTACTGCCGGTACAACATAGGCTGACCGACGTGGCAGAAGGACGAGCAGGGCGCGAGTACCGCATGCAGGAGCTGGCCAAGGAGGCAGGCATCACGGTGCGCACGGTGCGCTTCTACCGCGAGCGCGGACTGATTCCGCCACCCCGCCGCGAGGGCCGTATCGCCTGGTACGACGAGCATCATCTGGCCCGGCTCCGTACGATCGCCGCGCTGCTGGAACGCGGCCACACGCTCAACGGCATCGCGGATCTCGCCACCGCCTTCGAGAGCGGACGCGACGTCGGCGAGGTGCTCGGCCTCGGCGAACCCACCGAGGAGACGCCGGTCAGGCTCAGCCCGGAAGAGCTCGCCGACTACTTCGAGGGCGAGGTCACTCCCGAGAACCTGGCCGCCGCGCTGGACCTCGGCTATCTGGCGACGGACGGCGACGAGATCGTCCACATCAGCCGCCGCCTGCTGGACGTCTCGGCGGCACTCGTACGGGAAGGCGTACCGCTCGCCGTGGTCCTGGACGCGGGCCGCCGGGTCCGCACCCACGCGGACGCTCTTGCCGAACTCTTCGTCGGGATGCTGAGCGCCCACACCACGGAGGGCGGTGCGGACCGGCTGCGTCCGCTGGCGAAGAGCGTCGTGGACGCGGAGCTCTCGATGGCGATGGACCGCCTTCTGCGCAAGACACCCGACCGGTAGCGGCCGCAGGGCACGGCCCCGCCGGACCGGCGCCGCGGACGACTGCCGGTACGGCGACAGCCCGTAGGCCGCCCCCGCTCGCGCACCGCCCGAGCGCGTGCACCGCCACAGCCCGTAGACCGCTACCGCTCGCGCACCGCTAGAGCTCGTAGACCGCCGTCACCGGCGCATGGTCGCTCCACCGCTCCCCGTGCGTCGCCGCCCGCTCGACCCACGCCTTCACCGCGCGCTTCGCCAGACGCGGCGTCGCCACCTGGTAGTCGATCCGCAAGCCGGTCAGGGACCACGCTGGACGGGTCGGCATCCTGCGTGACGTGATCCCGGACTACGAAGATCCCGCCGAATCCCCCGGAACTCGCCGCAAGCGCCCCACGGCGTTCCTGCGGCCCGAGGGTGGGGGCCGAGAGTGGCTGGTCCCGTCCAGCGACGTACGGCGCGCGTAACGCCCCACCAAGCGGCCCCGTCCGGCGACGGCGAGCAACACAGCCGGGCGGGGCTTTCCGCTGCCGCTCCCTACAGGTCGAACACGGCGGTGACGGGCGCGTGGTCACTCCACCGCTCCGCGTGGCTCGCCGCCCGCTCCACGTACGCCTTCACGCAGCGCTCGGCCAAGCGAGGTGAACTGACGATCAGGTCGATCCGCCAGCCCGCGTCGTTGTCGAAAGCCCGTCCCCGGTACGACCACCAGGAGTACGGACCCTCCTCGTCCGGATGCAGCGCGCGCACCACGTCGACGTACTCCGCCTCGTCGAAGACCCGGGTCATCCACTCCCGTTCCTCGGGCAGGAAGCCGGAGTTCTTCTTGTTGCCCTTCCAGTTCTTGAGGTCGGCCTCCTGGTGCGCGATGTTCCAGTCGCCGCAGACCACGACCTCGCGTCCGTCAGCCGCCGCCCGCGCCTTCAGCTCGGCGAGGTACGGCAGGAACTCCGCCATGAACCGAGTTTTCTCGTCCTGCCGCTCCGTCCCCACCTCGCCCGACGGCAGATAGAGGCTGGCGACCGTGACGCCGGGCAGATCCGCCTCGACATACCGACCGCTCGCGTCGAACTCGCTCGACCCGAACCCGATCCGCACCTGGTCCGGCTCACGCCGCGTGTAGAGCGACACGCCCGCGCGGCCCTTCGCGGCGGCCGGAGCGTGCACCGTGTGCCAGCCCTCCGGCTCGCGGACCTCGTCGGGGAGCTGGTGCGCCTCGGCCCGTACCTCCTGGAGGCAGATGGCGTCGGCTGCGGTACCGGCCAGCCACTCCACAAAGCCCTTTTTGGCCGCGGCGCGGAGACCATTCACATTCACGGTTGTCACGGTGAGCATCCCGGCACCCTACCGAGCACCACACCGACAGCCCGCATCGCATACATGTACGATCGTCCGCATGATTTTCCGCCAAGTGCCCTTCGACCACCCCGATGCCGTCAAACTCAATGACCAGGTGCAGCTCGAATACGCCGAGAGATACCAGAGCGAGGGCGATGTCACACCGCTCGACGCCACGATGTTCCTGCCGCCGCGCGGCCTCTATCTTCTCGCGTACGACGATCACGACCGTCCCGTCGCCAGCGGCGGCTGGCGCTCGCAGGAAGCAGGCGGCGAGGGCTACAGCGACGGAGACGCGGAGCTCAAGCGCATGTACGTGATCCGCGAGGCGCGTGGCCTGGGCTTCGCCCGCCGGATCCTCGCCGCGCTGGAGGACGACGCCCGCGCCGCCGGCCGTACCCGGATGGTTCTGGAGACCGGCACCAAGCAGCCCGAGGCGATCGCCCTTTACACCTCGTCCGGCTATCTGCCGTGCGCCAAATTCGGCCACTACCGCCATTACGACGAGAGCCGCTGCTTCGCCAAGCCTTTGTCGCGCCCCTGACATAAACACGATTCCCGTGGCACTCTGCCTCACGCAAGCCGATCCGCACCGCCTCATCCCCCACCCTGCCCGCGCGACTCCATGCGCGGGCACGGCAGAAGGAGACATGCGTGAGACGCCATCGCACCGCCGCCGGGATCCTGTTGACCGTCGGCACCCTGCTCACCGGAGCGCTGTCCGCCACCACAGCAGGCGCAGCCCCCGCTCCGTCCCCCGCACCCGCTGTCTTCAACCAGCAGCAGACACAGGGCTTCTGGACCGCGGAGCGGATGCGCAACGCCACTCCGCTCGATCTGATCCAGGCCGTTCCCGGCTCGGTCAGAGCCCCGCGGTCCGGTAGCAAGGAGACGGTCGTCCCGCCGACCGCCGTGTCCCCCACCGCCTTCCCGCAGGCCGGCGGCGCGTGGACGGGCGGCGGCGCCGTGGTCAAGACGTCCGGCCGGGTGTTCTTCACCTTCCAGGGCCGTACGGCATCCTGCTCCGGCGACTCGGTCACCAGCCAGAACGGCAGCACAGTGATCACCGCGGGCCACTGCGTGAAGTACCAGGGCAGCTGGCACACCAACTGGGTCTTCGTGCCCGCGTACAACAACGGCCAGGCGCCGTACGGTCAGTGGTCCGCCACCAAGACGTTCTCGACGGACCAGTGGGTGGCGAGCGAGGACATCAACTACGACGTCGGCCTGGCCGTCGTCGCCCCGCTGAACGGCAACAAGCTCGCCGATACGGTCGGTGCGCAGGGCCTGAGCTTCAACGGCGGCTACAACAAGCCCATGTACGCCTTCGGCTTCCCCGCGGCCGCCCCGTACGACGGCACAAAGCTGATCTACTGCAGCGGCAACAGCTCGAAGGACTTCCTGTTCTCAAAGGACCACAGCCTGGGCTGCAATATGACGGGCGGCTCCAGCGGCGGCCCCTGGTTCACCTCGTTCAGCGAGGCCACCGGCACCGGGCTGCAGGCATCGGTGAACAGCTTCGGCTACACCTTCCTGCCGAACCGGATGTTCGGCCCGTACTTCGGCAATGAGGCCAAGGCCGTCTACGACAAGGCCCAGACCTCCTGATCCCTTCGGGAGCCGGCGGGGGCCGCTCAGCCCCCCGCCGGTCCCGCCCGGCGCGTTCGGGCCGGGTCAGCGCCGCCCGCTGCCCGCAGGCACGCCGTCACCGGACGCGCCCGCCATCTCGTCCTCGTCCTCGCCCTCGGTGTCCACATGCGGCAGGATCCGGTCCAGCCACCGCGGCGTCCACCAGGCCGCCCGCCCCATCAGCGTCATCACCGCCGGCACCAGCAGCAGCCGCACCACGGTCGCGTCGATGAGCACGCTCACGGCCAGGCCCAGTCCCAGCATCTTGACCACGATGTTGTCGCTGACCACGAAGGCGGCGAAGACGCTCACCATGATGAGCGCGGCGCAGGTGATGACGCGTGCGGTGATTTCCAGCGCGTGCGCGACGCTCGCCTTCGGGTCGCCGGTACGCAGCCAGGCCTCGTGCACGCGGGAGAGCAGGAAGATCTCGTAGTCCATGCTCAGCCCGAAGACGATCGCGAACATCATCATCGGCACATAGCTCTCGATGGGCACCTTGCCCGACACCCCCAGCGCCGGGCCGCCCCAGCCCCACTGGAAGACGGCCACCACTACTCCGTACGAGGCGGCGATGGACAGGACGTTGAGCACGGCCGCCTTGACCGCGACCAGCAGCCCGCGGAAGACGATCAGGATGATGAGGAAGGCGAGGGCGACCACCACGGCGATGATCAGGGGCAGTCTGCTGGAGACGATGTCCAGGAAGTCGACCTGGGCCGCGGTCGTCCCGGTGACATAGCCCTGTGCGGAGGTGCCGTTGACGGCCTCGGGCAGGACGTCGTCGTCCAGCCGGTTGACCAGCTCGGTGGTGACCTCGTCCTGCGGCGCCTGCTGCGAATAGGCGGTGCCGACCAGTACGTCTCCGTCCTGAGTTGGCTTCAGCGGGCTGATCGCGGCGGCCCCGGGCACATGGGCGAGCGCCTTCTGAGCCTGTGTCGCGAGCGCCGCGCGGTCGGCGGCCGGCACCGAGGTCTGGTCGATGACAAGGGTCATCGGCCCGTTGGACCCGGGGCCGAAGGCGTCGGACATCAGGTCGAACGCCCGCCGGTCCGTAAAGGACTTCGGGTCGGCGCCGTCCCCGATGTGGCCGAGCTGGATGGAGAACAGCGGGATGGCGAGCACGGCAATGACGGCCACCCCGCCGGTCAGGAACCACCACGGCCGGCGCTCGACGCGCTGCGCGTACCGGCGCCAGCTGCCGTGCTCCCCGGCGCCCGGCACGGCGCCCGGCACGGCGTCCGTCTCCGCGACCGGCTTGCGCACCCGGTACGTGTCGATCCGCCGGCCGATCAGCCCCAGCAGCGCGGGCACCAGGGTGAGCGCGCCGGCGACCGCCGTGATCACGGTGACGGCGGCCGCCACCCCGAGTTTGGAGATGAAGCTGACCCCGGAGACCGACAGTCCCATCAGAGCGATGATGACCGTACATCCGGAGACGAGCACCGCCCGGCCGCTGGTGGCCACCGCCCTGCCCGCGGCGACCACCGGATCGGCGCCGTTCATGAGGTTCTGCCGGTGCCTGGTGATCAGGAACAGCGCGTAGTCGATGCCCACGCCGAGACCGATCATGGTGGCGAGCGTGGGTGAGACGGTGGCGAAGGTGAACGCGGCGGCGAGCAGCCCGAGGCAGGCGAGCCCGCAGATCACACTGATCAGCGCCGTCAGCAGGGGCACACCGGCGGCGAGCACACTGCCGAAACCGATGAGCAGTACGAGGATCGCCACGCCGAAGCCGATCAGCTCACTGATCCGGTCGTTGGCCGCGGGCCTGGCCAGCTCACCCAGCAGGCCGCCGTACTCCACATCCACCCCGGCGGAGCGCAGCGGCTGGACGGCCGTGTCCACACCGTCGAGATACGACTTCTCCAGAGTGGACGGCTGCACATCGAAGCGGACGGTGATGTACGCGGTTGCGCCGTCCGTGGAGAGGGGGCCGATGTTCTGTCCGGACGGCTGCTGCGGGGGCCGCGTCGAGCCCGGCGGAGGCAACGGGTTCTGCGCGGACAGCACATGCGGCAGCTTCTGGAGGTTGCCGATCACCGTGGACATCTGCGAGGCGAAGCCGGTGAGCGGCTTGGCCGTGTCGCTCAGGACGATCTGGGCCGCGTAACCGCCGGCAGCGGGATCGTGTTCCTTGAGCACCTCCCGCCCCTCCGTCGACTGGACGCCGGGCAGCGAGAAGTTGTCGGAGTAGTCGCCGCCGTACGCGTGCTGCAGAACCTGAAGGCCCGCGAGTGCGACGAGCCAGGCCAGGACGACGACCGCACAGCGGCGGGCGCACCATTCACCGAGCCGCCGCAGCAGGCCTTTGCGGGCCGCGGGTGCGGGGGCAGAGGCGGAGGTGGAGGACGCGGCCGGGGAGTCGTGCGGAGGCTGAGCCAACGACATGCCTTTCTCCCGACGAGAACCGGCGCACGGATGGCTGCCGAGGTCTGGAGGTGCTCTCTCCGACACCGGTCCAGAGAAAGACACAGCGAACATTCAGCATTAAAAGCCCGATCCGACCGCACGGCATGCGCACTTCCGTGTGGAAGGCGCTCCTTGAGCGTTGGTCGGAGTCAGCTCACTTCGGATGCTCAGCTCACTTCGGATGCGTGGAGCCGAGTGCGCCGGGACTTCTGGGCACCCAACCGGGTACGGCCGCCACCTGCTTCGGATCGGGCTCGCGCATCAGGGCGCGCCAACCGTCCTGGCCGCCGTTGCCGTCGAGCCGGACGTCAATGTCCTTGATCTGTCCGGTGTCGTGGAAGTACAGCACCACCATTTGGCGGTCGGAACCCTCGTCGTAGAAGTCCGCCGTGACCTTCCCCCGGGCGCCCTTGCCGAACTCCTTGATCCAGTTGGCGGCCGTCTTCTTGGTCTCGTCCTCGGTGCCGTCGCTGCTCGCGAGCGACTGCAGCCCTTCGGCCCGCTCGTCAGCGATCCGCCAGACGATCTCTTGCGTCACTTCCAGTGAACCGGTGGACGGGTAGCCGACCACCCTCAGTGGCTCATGGTTGGCGTAGTCCTCGGCGTAACGCACGGCGGCGTCGTCCGAGGGCGAACACGCCGTCAGCACTGCGAGCATCAGACCGGCTGACAGAGCCCCTGTCAGCCTTCGTGTTCCTGCGGCCCGGCTCATTCGGCGCTCATGGGCGGCATGATTCAGGATCCGCTCGATCGGGTTGCGCGTGCCGCGACAGCGGGCCAGGACATCGTCCAACGTGGTGTGGCTCTTTCCTCGGTCTCTTGCGTCGAACACCGCGCGAATCCGGTGACTTTCGACAAGCAGAGGCGCGAACGACGAGATCCCGGTCGGACGGTGACCGTCTGACCGGGATCTCGTGAACAGCGTTGTTGTGGACCTGTGGGGATTTGAACCCCAGACCCCCTCGATGCGAACGAGGTGCGCTACCAGACTGCGCCACAGGCCCTTGCAACGAGTGAAACCTTAGCACCCCCATTGGGGTGCTTGGAAATCCGTTCCCTCGCTGGTCACGGAAGCAGCCCGGCGGAGCCGGGACGCGTCCGCTCTCACTCGTTGGCGGCGCGCGGCCGGTCTTCTTCCGCGTACTGGTCGAAGAGCGGCGTACGGCCGCGGTCGCGGGTGCGGCGGGGCGAGGACGTCCGCTGGCGCGGAGGCGCATCGGCCGGCGGCTCCGCTTCCTGGGTCGGCTCCGCGGTCGAGGAGCGCGCCGAGCTCCAGGTCTCCGGGTCGCTGAAGTCCACACCGCTCGTTGCGCGCGGGGCGACCGGAGCGGTGACGTACGTCGGCAGCGGGACCGGGACCGGGTCCCAGCTGTCGCCGCGCGCCGGGCCGCGTTCGCGCTGCTGGTCGACCCACTCCGCGTGGTCCGTCTGCTCGACCAGCGCGCGGCGTCCTGCCTCCTGCGGGGAGAGCGTGACGGCGGGCTCGGGCTCGGGGCGCGTCTCCTGCTCCTCGTCCGGCTCGACGGTGGACCCCGCCGCGGCCTGGTGCCGGCGCGGATGGTTCTCGCGCAGCCGCTGCGCCGCGGCCTCCGCCCGGCGCCGGTCCATGGTGAACGCGAAGCGCCGCCGCTCCTTACCGCGCAGATGCACGATGTACACGCTGAGGAGCACCGCGGGGAGGGCCGGGGCCCACAGGAGTCCGAGCCCGCCGACCGCGGCCACGATCGCGCCGAGGGTGAAGGCGAAGAAGAGGACCACGATGGTGCGTCTGCGGCGGGCCAGGACCTTGGTACGGCGGGCGCGCTCGGCGGCGGCGCCGTTCGGACGCGGACGCCGGGCGCCGGGCCGGGCCGACGGCCGGTACTGCGCCGGGGCCTGGGGCGGTTCCGCCTGCGCGGGCACCGGGCGGGCCGGGACGTCGAGCCGGGCTTCGGTACGGGCCGGGGGCGCGGCGAAAGCCCGGACGTCCACGGAACTCAAACGGTCCGTGGCCGCGTCCGGGTCCACGTCGGCCCCGGCCTCCTCGGCCGCGCGCTCTCGCAGCTCCTTGGCGTACCGGCGCTCCATCGCCCCGCGTCCGGACAGCAGCCGGATGGCGGTGGAGAAGCGTTCCGTCGGACGGGCTTCATTGAGCTCGTCCTGCCTGCGGAGCCACATCGGCACCAAGTAGGCGGCCCAGGCCCCGACGATGACTGCGTAGATGAGGCCACTGCTGCTCACACTTCACACCGTAGAGGGGTTCGCATGAGGGCATCCGCCAATTGGCCCGGTGTGTCGCACGATCTGGCTGATATCACGGACTTTTTTTGTGATTGTTCAGATCAGTTCATGGCTGACGGCGATCAATTTCGAACATTTATTTTATTTCCCGTGGCGTTCCGGGTCGTGCCTGGTGCCAGCGGCGGAGCAGTCCCTCCGGTACCTCTTCGGCCGTGAGCGCGAAGACCAGATGGTCCCTCCACGCACCGTCGATGTGGAGATAGCGGGGCCGCAGTCCCTCTTCGCGGAATCCGAGTTTCTCCACAACCCGGCGGCTGGGGCCGTTCTCCGGGCGAATGCAGACTTCGATGCGGTGCAGTCCGACCGTACGGAAGCAGTGGTCGACGGCGAGGGCGACGGCCGTCGGCATGACGCCGCGGCCCGCCACCGCCCGGTCGACCCAGTAGCCGACATGCCCCGAACACATCGAGCCCCAGGTGATCCCGGCGACCGTCAGCTGACCGACGAGCTGTCCCCGGTACTCGATGACGAAGGGCAGCATCCGCCCGGCGTTGGCCTCGGCGCGCAGATGGCGGACCATCTGGCGGTAGGTGGGGCGCTGGGCGACCGGGCTGCCGGGGGCCGGCGGCGGAATCGTCGCCTCCCAGGGCCGCAGCCAGTCGCGGTTGCGCCGGTTGACCTCGCGCCAGGCCCGCTGGTCGCGCAGCTTTATCGGACGAAGGGCGATATCGCCGTCCGCCAGGATCACCGGCCAGAACGGGGTGTTCAGCTTGGGCTCCCGGGGGTCCCCCCGGACGGAGTCCGGGGGATGGGTCTGGGGTGGTCTCCACCGCGGATCTGTTCGACGGCGTGGATCAGGAGCTTCTCCAGTACGGCGAGTCCGTCGCGTACTCCGCCCGTGGAGCCGGGGAGGTTGACGATCAGGGTCCGGCCGGCGACACCGGCGAGGCCGCGGGACAGGGCCGCGGTGGGTACCTTCTCGCGCCCGTACGCGCGGATCGCCTCGGGGATGCCGGGGATCTCGTGGTCGAGGACGCGGGCGGTGACGTCGGGCGTCCGGTCGGTGGGCGAGATGCCGGTGCCGCCGGTGGTGAGGATGACGTCGTACGCGGCGGCGACGCCGTCCCGCAGGGCCTGCTCGACGGGGTCGCCGTCCGGCACGACGCGCGGGCCTTCGACCTGGAAGCCGAGCGCGGACAGGCCCTCGGCGAGGATCGGGCCGCCCTTGTCGGCGTAGACCCCGGCGGAGGCACGGTTCGACGCCGTCACAACAAGGGCCCGGTACGGCGCGACCGGCTCGGTCGCCTCGCCGTCGGTCGCCTCGGGGGCGGTCGCCCGGGTGCCGGCCGCGTCGAGGTCGGCGGCTGTGAGGTCGGCGGCTTCGGAGCCGGGCCCGTGGCTGTGGCCGTACACCTCTCCGGCCCGCGGTGCGGGGCTCATGAGCGGATCCAGTCGCCGGACTTGCCGCCCGTCTTCTCCTCGACCCGGATGTCGCTGATGACCGCCGCCTTGTCCACGGCCTTGATCATGTCGACGACGGTGAGCGCGGCGACCGAGACCGCCGTCAGGGCCTCCATCTCGACGCCCGTGCGATCCGTCGTCTTCACCGTCGCGATGATCTCCACGGCGTCGTCCGCGACCTTCAGATCGAGTTTCACGCCGGAGACCGCGAGGGGGTGGCAGAGCGGGATCAGATCGGGCGTGCGCTTGGCGCCCATGATGCCCGCGATACGGGCCGTGGCGAGTGCGTCGCCCTTGGGGACGCCCTCACCGCGCAGCAGTTCCACGACCCGCGGTGACACCAGGACCCGGCCGCTGGCGCGGGCGGTACGTGAGGTGACGTCCTTTCCGGAGACGTCGACCATGCGGGCCGCCCCCGCCTCGTCGATGTGCGTCAGCCTGTCGTGCGTGCTCATTGGTGCGGCGCTCCCGGTCCGGGCCCTCAGGGCCTGTGTGGGCAGACACGGTACCGCCACCGCACGCAGGTCACCCGATGAGGACCACTTCCACCTCCGCGTCGGGCTCGACCGAGGTGTCGGCCTCCGGGACGACGATCAGGCAGTCGGCATGGGCGAGCGCCGCGATCAGATGGGAGCCGGATCCGCCGACCGGGGAGACGGTGCCCGATTCGGGGTCGTACGTACCCCGCAGGAACTGCCGCCTGCCGGAGGGTGACGACAGGGCCTTGTCGGCCTTGAGCACGGCACGGGCCTTCGGCCGATGGACGTCCTTCAGGCCCATCAGGGCACGGATCGCGGGACGTACGAACAGTTCGAAGGAGACGTACGACGAGACCGGATTGCCCGGCAGCGCCAGCAACGGGGTGTGCTCAGGGCCGATCGAGCCGAAGCCCTGCGGCTTGCCGGGCTGCATGGCGAGCTTGCGGAAGTCGATCCCGCTGCCCGGCACGTCCTCGTCGCCCACGGACGAGAGGGCCTCCTTGACCACGTCGTACGCGCCGACGCTGACGCCGCCCGTCGTGACCAGCAGATCGGCGCGGATCAGCTGGTCCTCGATGGTGGCGCGCAGGGTCTCCGCGTCGTCCGTGACCGCGCCCACCCGGTAGGAGAGGGCGCCGGCGTCACGTGCGGCGGCGGACAGCGCGAAGCTGTTGGAGTCGTAGATCTGGCCCTCGCCCAACTTCTCGCCGGGCTGGATCAGTTCGCTGCCGGTGGAGAGCACGACGACACGCGGACGGGGCCGTACGCGCACGGTGCCGCGGCCGATCGCGGCGAGCAGTCCGATCTGCGGCGGGCCGAGGACCGTGCCTTCCTCCAGCGCCAGATCGCCCGCCTGGACGTCGCTGCCGCGCCGGCGCACATGGGCCCCTGCCTCAGCCGGGCGGTGGACGCGGACTTCACCGCTCGCACCCTCGGGGGCCTCGCCGGCCGGGCGCATCGTGGTGGCCGCTCCGCCGCCCGTACCGCCGTCGGTCCACTCGACCGGGACGACCGCCTCCGCGCCGGGCGGCAGCGGGGCGCCGGTCATGATGCGCACGGCCTGGCCGGGGCCGACCGTGGGCAGACCGCCGCCGCCGGCCGCCACATCGCCGATGACCGCGAGGACCGCCGGGAACTCCTCGCTGGCGCCCGAGACGTCGGCCGTACGGACCGCGTACCCGTCCATGGAGCTGTTGTCGAAGGGCGGCAGGGCGACCGGCACCGTGACGTCCTCGACGAGGACGCAGCCCTGGGCGTCGGGCAGTTGCAGCTCGATCGGGTCCAGCGGACGGATCGCGCTGAGGATGTCCTCCAGATGGTCGTCCACCGACCAGATCGTGCTGCTCACAGCGCTACATCTCCTCGGTCACATAACTGCGAAGCCAGGTCCGGAACTCCGGGCCCAGGTCTTCACGTTCGCACGCGAGTCTGACAATCGCCCGCAAATAGTCGCCACGATCGCCGGTGTCATAGCGGCGGCCCTTGAAGACGACGCCGTGCACCGGCCCGCCCAGCTTCTCGTCCTCGGCGAGCTTCTCGAGGGCGTCGGTGAGCTGGATCTCGTTTCCGCGGCCCGGCTCGGTCTGCCGAAGTATCTCGAAGACCGCGGGGTCCAGGACATAGCGGCCGATGATGGCGAGGTTGCTCGGCGCCTCGGACGGCTCGGGCTTCTCCACCAGCTTGGTCACCCTGACCACGTCGGACTCGCCGGTGGCCTCGACGGCCGCGCAGCCGTACTGATGGATCTGGGCGGGGTCGACCTCCATCAGCGCGATGACACTGCCGCCCTCCCGCTCCTGGATGTCGACCATGCGGGCGAGCAGCGGGTCGCGCGGGTCGATCAGGTCGTCGCCGAGAAGGACCGCGAAGGGCTGGTCACCGACGTGCGGGGCGGCGCACAGCACGGCGTGGCCGAGGCCGCGCGGGTCGCCTTGGCGCACATAGTGCATGGTGGCGAGGTCGCTCGACTCCTGCACCTTCGCCAGACGTTCGGCGTCGCCCTTGCGGGTGAGCGCGCTCTCCAGCTCGTAGTTGCGGTCGAAGTGGTCCTCGAGCGGGCGCTTGTTGCGGCCTGTGATCATGAGTACGTCGGAGAGGCCGGCCGAGACCGCCTCCTCGACGACGTACTGGATAGCAGGCTTGTCGACGACAGGCAGCATCTCTTTGGGAGTGGCTTTCGTGGCAGGCAGGAACCGGGTTCCGAGGCCTGCGGCAGGGATAACAGCCTTGCTGATCCTGGGGTGCGACTGAGTCATGCGATGCACACTATCCGGTAAGTATGGGCTGAAGATGAGCCTCCGGTTAACTTCGTGCTCATAGAGGCGCATACGCGAGGTTTGTGAAGGTGGCATGAGCGGCGACTTGTCCGGAAAGAGTGCGGTACGACGTGAACTCCTCGACGCCCGGGGCCTTCTGTCCACTGAGGACGTCCAAAAGGCCGCCGCGGTTCTCGCGCGACAGGCCCTGGGTCTCCCGGAATTGACCGAAGCGGACACGGTCGCCGCATATGTCTCGGTGGGGCGCGAGCCCGGCACGCGCGCGCTGCTCGACGCGCTGCGCGAGCGGGGCGTACGCGTCCTGCTGCCGGTCCTGAAGGCGGACAACGACCTGGACTGGGGCGTTTACAGGGGCTCGGAGCATCTGGTGCGCGCGGGCCGCGGGCTGCTGGAGCCGGACGGCGAGCGGCTGGGCGTGGACGCCGTACTCGAAGCGGATGCCGTGCTCCTTCCGGGGCTCGCGGTGGACGCGCGCGGTATGCGACTCGGCCGCGGAGGCGGTTCGTACGACCGAGTCCTCTCCCGTCTCGCAGCCGCCGGTGCCGACCCCGCGCTGGTGGTTCTGCTGTACGCGAACGAGGTGCTCGCGCGGGTCCCGGAGGAACCGCACGACCACCCCGTGCACGCGGTGGTGACACCCACGGCCGTCAGTCGCTTTACGGAGTGAGCTTGAGGGTGTCGACGGTCTTCGCCTTCACGGCCGCTTCGCCGTAGGCCCAGTCGAGCAGCTCACCGTTGGCCCACTTGTCCGTCTGGTCGGTGTAGTGCGCGCTGTACGCGTGCCCCGACGCACCGGTCAGACTGATCCAGCGTGACTTGTCCCAGTCGCCGACGTTGACGACCATCCGCATCGACGGCACCCAGATGACGCCGTAGCCGCCCGCCGCGTTCCAGCCGGTGGCGTTGACCGCCGCCTCGCCGCCGCCCAGGTTCCACGGGCCGCGGTTGAGGACGAACTGCAGGAAGCCGGGACCCTCGGTACCGAGGGTCTGGTTCTTCAGCGTCAGCTGGTGCAGCCTGCCCCAGCTCCAGCTGGAGGCGTCCTTGCCGAGCTCGGCCGTCAGCTCCCAGCGGGCGTCCTCCATGGCCCTGGCGAGCAGCTGGTCCCGCGTGGTGGTGGCCGCGTCCGTACGGCTGGCCGGGGAATGCCACCACTGGTTGTTCTCGTCCTTGAGGATCCTGCGCACGACCTCGAACCAGCGGTCACCGCCGTCCGGCTGCGCCGACTCCGCGTCGCGCTGGCCGCACTCCCGCACCCGCTCGCTGAGCTGGTCGTCCGGGGCGGAGCTGTCGGCCGGGCGGACGTTGAGGCACTCGCCCTCGACCCGCAGCTCCTTGGGCAGCTTGTTGCCGAAAGCAAGCTTGAGGACATTGCGCCAGACCCCGTTGAAGTACGCGGCCGCACCGGAGTCCGGCTCCTGGGTGTAGTCCCAGCCCTCCAGCAGCTTCTGCGCCTCGCGGACGTAGCTGTCCGAGACATCGATCTTGAGCAGATACGGCGTCAGCAGCTTGGCGATCTCGCTGCTGTTGTCCATCTGCATGGTGCGCATGTCTTCGGTGGAGATCTTCCCGCCGCCCTGGATCTTCGACTCGATGAGGTCGTTGATCCGCTGGCTGCGGGCGCCGTAGGCGTAGTCCTTGGTCAGCAGGTACGGGTACTTCTTCGCATCGATCACCGACTGGTTGGCGGTGACGATGTAGCCGCGCTCGGGGTCGTACTCGTACGGAAGCTCATCGAAGGGGATGTAGCGCTTCCACTTGTACCGGGGGTCCCAGCCGGGAACGGGCTTCGTGCCGTCGCCCTCGGCGCGGACCGGGATCTTGCCGGGAGCCTGGTAGCCGATATGGCCCTTGACGTCGGCGTAGACGAGGTTCTGCGAAGGGACCTCGAAGTTCTTGGCGGCCGCGCGGAAGGAGTTGAAGTCCTTGGCGCGGTTGAGCTCGAAGACCGCGTCCATGGATTTGCCGGGCTGCAGCGCGGTCCACTGGAGCGCGACCGCGTATCCGGCGCCACGGTCAGGGGCGGCGTTCGGGACGGGGGCCTTCTGGCCGACCTTCTCCAGCTCGCCGCTGCGGTCGGAGACCAGCGGGCCGTGACCGGTGGAGCGCACCGTGATCGTCTTGGCGGAGCCGCCCGCGACCTTGATGACCTCCTTGCGGGTCGTCAGCGCCTTCTCCTCGTTGCCCACCTGGTAGCGGTCGCCGGTGAGTTTCTCGAGGTAGAGGTCGGTGACGTCGGCACCGAGATTGGTGAAGCCCCAGGCGATGTCCTGGTTGTGACCGATGATCACGCCGGGCAGGCCGGAGAAGGTGTAGCCGGCGGTGTCGTACTGGCAGGTGGCCGAGACGGTCCGGCAGTGCAGGCCCATCTGGTACCAGAGCGAGGGCAGCGACGGCGCGAGATGCGGGTCGTTGGCCAGCATCGGTTTGTTGGTCGTCGTGTACTTGCCGGAGACGACCCAGGAGTTGGAGCCGATGCCGCTGCCGCTGGGGCCCAGCAGGGCGGGGATCGTGTCGAGGGTCTTGGAGAGCGCGGAGAGCTGGGAGTTGAGGCCCTCGGCTGCGCCCGCCGCGCTGTTCCCGCCGCCGCTGCCGCCGTTGGACCTGTCGGACGGCTTGGCTGCCGGGTCGAACTTCCCGGTCGCGGGGTCTATAGCGCCCCTGTCGACAATCGGCTTGTTCCGGTCGTACGGATAGGCCGGATACAGGTCCTTGATCTGCTTCTCGCTGAGCCTGCTCGTCAGCAGCGAGCGGTCGATCTCCTCCTGCATATTGCCGCGCAGGTCCCAGGCCATCGCCTTGAGCCAGGCCACCGAGTCGACGGGCGTCCACTTCTCGGGCTTGTAGTCATTGCTGAAGGCGAGGGCGGCGTACTCGACCGAAAGGTCCTTGCCCTCGCGGCCCTTGAGGTAGGCGTTGACGCCGTCCGCGTAGGCCTGGAGGGACTTCTTGGTCGCGGGCGTGAGGAGGGTGTCGTACTCCTTCTGCGCCACCTGGCGCCAGCCGAGAGTACGCAGGAAGGCGTCCGTCTCGACCTGTCCCGAGCCGAACATCTCGGAGAGCCGGCCGGCCGTCATATGGCGGCGGACGTCCATCTCCCAGAAGCGGTCCTGCGCCTGGACGAAGCCCTGGGCGCGGAACAGGTCTTGGTCGCTGTCCGCGTAGATCTGCGGGATGCCGTAATTGTCGCGTCTGACCTCGACCGGGCCGGAGAGGCCGTCGAGTTTGACCGTTCCGGTGGTCTGCGGGAACGAGGCGCGCACGGTACTGATGCTCCAGTACGTCCCATATCCGACACCCGCGACAAGCGCCAGCACCAGGACGATCACGAGCAGGCGGGCGCGTCGCCCCTTCTTCTTCTTGGGGGAAGAGGCGGTTGTGTTGGCGGGCATCGCTGTCCTTCGAGGCGCAGGCTGGTCCTGGAGTGCTGGGAGCAACCATAGGCGCAGCGCTCCACCGGCCCGGACGCGGTATCCGTAAGGCGACACCCGGACCCTCGCTCGCACGGATGATCGACCCGTCAAGGAAACGTTAAAGATTAGGTAAGGTAACGAAGTGTCGCCGGCTGGATGAGCGATCCGGCGTGAAGGCGCTAGGGAAGGATCGGCCACTGACTGTCCACCAGCTCAACGAACTCCTGCTCATCTGCTCGCTCGTTCTGCTCATCGCCGTCGCGGCGGTACGCATCTCGTCCCGCAGTGGGCTCCCCAGCCTGCTGCTGTATCTCGGGATCGGGATCGCGATCGGGCAGGACGGCATCTTCGACGTCAGGTTCGACGACGCCGGACTGACGCAGGTGATCGGCTATGCCGCACTTGTGGTGATCCTGGCCGAGGGCGGCCTGGCCACCAAGTGGAAGGAGATCAAACCCGCGTTGCCCGCGGCGGTCGTGCTGTCGACCGTCGGCGTCGCGGTGAGTGTGGGCATCACGGCGGCCGGAGCGCACTATCTGGTCGGGCTCGAGTGGCGGCAGGCGCTCATCATCGGCGCCGTCGTGTCCTCGACGGACGCCGCGGCGGTCTTCTCCGTACTGCGCAAGGTGCCGCTGCCGTCCCGGGTGACCGGTGTACTGGAGGCCGAGTCGGGCTTCAACGACGCCCCCGTGGTGATCCTGGTGGTGGCCTTCTCGACGCCGGGTCCGGTCGACGACTGGTACGTACTGGTCGGGAAGATCGCGCTGGAGCTGGCGATCGGCGCGAGCATCGGCCTCGCGACGGGCTGGCTGGGCGCGTTCGGGCTGCGGCATGTGGCGCTGCCCGCCTCGGGTCTGTACCCGATCGCGGTAATGGCGATCGCGGTGGTGGCGTACGCGGCCGGCGCCATGGCGCACGGCAGTGGCTTCCTCGCCGTCTATCTCGCCTCGATGGTGCTCGGGAACTCCAAGCTGCCGCACGCGCCGGCGAACCGCGGATTCGCGGAGGGCCTCGGCTGGATCGCGCAGATCGGCATGTTCGTGCTGCTCGGTCTGCTGGTGACGCCGCACGAGCTGCTCGACGACTTCTGGCCCGCGGTCGTGGTGGGTCTGGTGCTGACCATGGTGGCGCGGCCACTGGAGGTCTTCGTCAGCCTGCTCCCCTTCCGTATTCCGTGGCAGGAGCAGGTGCTGTTGTCGTGGGCGGGACTGCGCGGCGCCGTCCCCATCATTCTCGCCACCATCCCGCTGGTCACCTCCATCGAGGGCAGCGACCGGGTCTTCAACATCGTCTTCGTCCTGGTCGTCGTCTACACCCTGGTCCAGGGACCGACGCTGCCCTGGCTGGCGAAGGCACTGCGGCTCGGCGGCACGTCCGACGCCGCCGATCTGGGCATCGAGTCGGCGCCGCTGGAGCGGCTGCGCGGGCATCTGCTGTCCGTGGCGATCCCGAGGGGATCGAGGATGCACGGCGTGGAGGTCGCGGAGCTTCGGCTGCCGGCGGGCGCCGCGGTCACCCTGGTCGTACGCGACGGAAAGAGCTTCGTACCGCTGCCGTCCACCGTGCTGCGGCGGGGTGACGAGCTGCTGGTGGTGGCGACGGATCCGGTGCGGGACGCCGCGGAGCGGCGACTGCGGGCGGTCGGACAGGGCGGAAAGCTGGCCGACTGGCTGGGAACGGGCGGAAACGCCGGAAGAAGATCCACGGGAAGATCCGGCTAATCACAGGCGATCTTGGAATGTGTGAGCTATTTCCCAGGTACGAATCGAAGATTCCCTGTAGCATCAAGGCACACTGATCGACCAACTCTGCCTGACGCAGAGCTGGCGCGACCGTATGGCGGCCGCGGAGCCCTCGCAGTGGGCCCCGGTATCTACCGCAGTTCCGCGCAAGAGGACAGCTCTCGGCGGCTCACGTGCGTCTCGTACCACAAGTACGACGCGTACCCGGGGAGCGCTACCAGGCGGCAGAAAGGCACGGACCGTGGCATCCACGGTCAACCACCGTCCTGGATACGGGCAGCTCCTGCGCACACCCGGCGCCTGGACATTCCTGCTCCCCGGCTTCCTGGCGCGGCAGCCCTTCGCGATGCTGACCATCGGCATCGTCCTGCTGGTGCAGCACACCACCGGTTCGTACGGCAGCGCCGGCGCCGTCGCCGCCTTCACCGGTGTCTCCATGGCGCTCTTCGCGCCGCAGAGCGGCAAGCTCGCGGACCGTTTCGGACAGCGCGCCGTACTGCTGCCCGGCGTGCTGGTGCACGCCGCTTCCGTGTCCGCGCTGACGGCGCTCGCGCTGGCGCACGCGCCCCTGTGGGCGCTGTTCGTCGCGGCCGTGCCCACGGGTGCTTCCGTACCGCAGGTCGGGCCGATGGTGCGAGCCCGCTGGGCGGCCAAGCTGGAGGGTTCGCCGCTGATGTCGACGGCGGCCGCCTTCGAATCCGTGACGGACGAGTTCACCTTCGTCGTCGGACCTGTGCTCGCGACCGCGCTGTGCACCGGAGTGCACCCGGCGGCCGGACTGATCGCCGAGGCGACACTGACGCTCGCCGGCGGTCTGTTCTTCGCCGCCCAGAGCGGCACGCAGCCTGCGGTACGCCCCAAGGCGACGGCCGCCGAACCGCACGCGTCCGCGCTCTCCGCCCCGGGAGTGCGGGTGCTGGCCGTGGCCTTCCTCGGCATCGGTTCGGTCTTCGGTGGAATGCAGGTCTCGCTGACCGCCTTCGCCGAGGAGATCGGCAACCCCGGCGCCAACGGACTGCTGTACGGGATCTTCGCGGCCGGCAACATGCTGGCCGGAATCGCCTGCGGTGCCATCGCCTGGAAGAGCGGGCCGCGGCGGCGGCTGGTGCTCGGCTACGCCGGGCTGACACTGGCGGCCTCCGCACTGTGGGCGGTGCACTCCGTGGCGCTGCTCGCGGGGCTGGGACTGCTGGTCGGCCTCTGCATCGCGCCCGCCCTGATCAGCGGCTACACGCTGGTCGAGTCGCTGGTGCCGGCTTCGGCCCGTACCGAGGCCTTCACCTGGCTGACGGGCGCCGTGGCGCTCGGTCAGGCGGCGGCCGTGACGGTGGCCGGGCGGCTGGCCGACGAGAACGGCGCGAGCGCCGGATTCGTGGTACCGCTGGTGGGCACGGCGCTGGCGCTGGTCACCCTGGTTTCGCTCCGCTCGCGGCTCTCGCCGAAGGTTGCGGGGCGGATCGCGGCGCGTGGGATGAGTCACCGCGTGCCGCTGACGGTGGACTGATCCAGCGGAATACGTCACTATGGACCGTCGTTAGCACTCATTGAGTGAGAGTGCCAGGAGGAAGACAAGTGCCGACCTACCAGTATCAGTGCACCGAATGTGGCGAGGGCCTCGAGGCGGTGCAGAAGTTCACCGATGACGCCCTGACCGTGTGCCCCGGCTGTGATGGACGCCTGAAGAAGGTGTTCTCGGCGGTGGGCATTGTCTTCAAGGGATCCGGCTTCTACCGGAACGACAGCCGTGGTGCGTCCTCGAGCAGCTCGCCCTCGTCGACGTCATCGTCGCCGGCGTCCGCGTCGTCGTCCACGAGCGCGAAGTCGTCGGACTCGAAGCCCGCCGCTTCTTCGTCCTCGACGTCGGCTTCCTCTTCGTCGGGCTCGTCCTCGAGCTCCAGCGGCAGCTCCGCCGCCTGACGCGATTCGGCCCCACCTGACACAGTTCGGCCGCCTGACGCAGTTCGGCCGCCTGACGCAGTTCGGCCGCCTGACGCCTGCTTTTCCGGACCCTGCCGTTGTGTACGGCGGGGTCCTTGGCGTTTTCGCGTACGGATAGTGTGATCGCCATGGCGACGAATGCGACCAACGCGAACGCAGAGATCGGCGTTATCGGCGGCTCGGGCTTCTACTCCTTCCTGGAGGACGTCACCGAGATCCAGGTGGACACCCCGTACGGCAGTCCCAGCGACTCGCTGCTCCTCGGCGAGATCGCCGGGCGACGGGTCGCCTTCCTGCCCAGGCACGGACGCGGCCACCATCTGCCGCCGCACCGCATCAACTACCGCGCCAATCTGTGGGCGCTCCGGTCGGTGGGCGTGGGGCAGGTGCTGGGGCCGTGCGCGGTGGGCGGGCTGCGGCCGGAGTACGGTCCCGGGACGCTGCTCGTGCCCGACCAGTTCGTGGACCGCACGAAGGCGCGTGCGCAGACGTACTACGACGGTCTGCCGTTGCCGGACGGGACCATTCCGAACGTGGTGCATGTGTCGCCCGCCGATCCCTACTGCCCGGATGGGCGCAAGATGGTGCTCGCGGCCGCGCGCGGGCGGGACTGGGAGCCCGTGGACGGCGGGACGCTGGTGGTGGTCGAGGGGCCGCGCTTCTCCACCCGGGCGGAGTCGCAGTGGCATGCGGCGATGGGCTGGTCGGTGGTCGGCATGACCGGGCACCCGGAGGCGGTGCTCGCCCGTGAGCTGGGGCTCTGCTACACGTCGATGACGCTGGTGACGGACCTGGACGCGGGGGCGGAGACAGGTGAGGGCGTCTCGCAGGGAGACGTGATGAAGGTCTTCGCCGCAAGTGTCGACAGGCTGCGCGCGGTGCTCTTCGACGCGGTTGCGGGGCTGCCGGCGGGTGAGACGCGGGACTGTATCTGTTCGCATGCGCTGGACGGCATCGACACGGGGCTTCAGCTGCCGTAGACCTTCGGCCCGATGCGGTGAACCCTCCTGTGGGTGAGGGAGTTGTCCACAACGCTGGGGTCGTCCACAGGCGTCGGCGGGATGCGCGCGGAGAGTGGATCGTGAGGAGTGGTCAGTCCAACTCCACTCCTCACGGCAGGCGGTGTGTGTCATGTCGCTTCCCCCTCCTTCTCTCCCTCCCCTCCCTTCCCCTCTCTCCGCTCTCCCTTCTTCCCTCCCTTCTTCCCTCCCTTCTCCGCTCCCCCCTCTCCCTTCTTCCCCGGCGCCGGAGCTGCTCGGCGTGCCGCCGTTCGCCCCGCTGCGGGTGCGCGGCGGGGCGCACCGCTTGCGGCGGGCGGTGCTCCGGCGGCGACGTGCGATGGCGGCGGGGCTCGCCATGACGGCGGCGGCGCTTGCCGCTTCGGGTGCGCGTGGAGCGGATGGTGGCGGCGCCGAGGCGTTGGCTGCCGCGCCGCAGCGTGAGCGGCGGCCCGCCGCCGCGATGGTGTCCGCTCCGGTGCGTATCGCGGATGCCGCCACGGTCCGGCTGCTGCGTCCGGGAGACCGGGTGGATGTGATCGCTGCGGCCAACTCCCCTGTGGGTGAAGGGACTGCGGCGCGGGTGGTGGCATCGGGCGCCCGAGTGACCGGAGTTCCGGGGTTGCGCGGGGCTTCTCCGGACGGCGGTGCGCTGGTTGTCCTGTCTGTGCCGCGCGCCACCGCCGCGGCACTGGCGGGCGCGGGAGCGACATCGCGACTGGCTGTGACGGTGTGCTGACTCGGACCCGGCGCGTCCGTGGTGCTGACGTACCGTCAGGCGCTCTCTTCGCGTGTGCGGACTGGACAGCGCGGCTACGCGCTGACGTAGGTTTCGGAGCGTTTGGCTCCGTGTCCTGCACATGCGAAGAGAGGCTCAGTGGTGAGCGAGAAGAAGGTCAGCGTCCTGGAGGGTTTCAAGGCCTTCCTGATGCGCGGCAATGTCATCGACCTGGCCGTCGCCGTGGTCATCGGCGCGGCGTTCACCCAGATCGTGAATGCCGTGGTGAAGGGCGTCATCAATCCGCTGGTAGGTGCGTTCGGCACCAAGGATCTCGACTCCTACAGCTCCTGCCTGAAGGGCACCTGCAAGGTGGTGCACGGCGAAGTGGACGGCATCAGGATCATGTGGGGGTCCGTGCTCGGCGCCACGCTCACCTTCCTGATCACCGCGACCGTCGTCTACTTCCTGATGGTGCTGCCCATGTCCAAGTACCTGGCCAGGCGGGCCGCCCGGGATGCCGCCAAGGAAGGCGCGAAGGAAGTGGTCGAGCTGACCGAGCTCGAGGTCCTGAAGGAGATCAGGGACGCGATCGTGGCACAGCGGGAATCGGGCCGCGACCAGTAGCGACGGCTCAGATGTGGTGCGGCGGCTTCTCGTCGAGGAAGCGCGCCAGCTCGGCGACGCTGTCGCCGCTCGCGAGAGGCCGCTCGCCCCACCCGCGGTCCGTATCGTCCGCGGATTGCTGGTCCAGCGGATCGTCGAAGATCAGCTTCGGTTTTGGGGACTGCTGCCGCGGCTGCTCCGCATCACGCGGTCCGGGGGCGGGGGCGGTGCTCATACGTCCAGGGTACGGCGGCGAGTACAGCTGCGGGTACGGCGGCGGGCGACCTGGACGCCGGGGCGGATACGGCGGCGGCAACCTGGACGCCGGGGCGGGCACGGGTGCGGGCACGGCTGCGGGCACGGGTGCGGGCACGGCTGCGGGCACGGCTGCGGGCACGGCTGCGGCGACCTGGACGCCGGGGCGGGCACGGCTGCATGCGACCTGGGCGCCGCGGCGGGTCGGACTCGCGGGTGGCCCGGCCCACGGCTGTGCGCGTCCCGCCCGCCCAGCAGCTCGCCCTCTGCTGTGCTTGCCGCATGACTCATACGCCCGGCGCCGACCGTCCAGTGACCCCGTCGAGCATCCTGCGTCCGCTGGTCGCCCGCCGCCGCGACGAGGAACACCGCGCCGCCACCCCGCTCGAGCTCTTCTTCGACCTCTGCTTCGTGGTGGCGATCGCCCAGGCCGGTGTGCAGCTGGTGCACGCCGTCGCCGAGGGGCACGCTGCGGACGGCATTCTCAGCTATGTGCTGGTCTTCTTCGCCATCTGGTGGGCGTGGATGAACTTCACCTGGTTCGCTTCGGCGTACGACAACGACGACGCCCTGTACCGGGTGGTGACCCTCGTCCAGATCGCGGGAGTGCTGATCCTGGCGGCCGGCGTCTCCCGGGCCTTCCAGGACCACGAATTCCTGGTCGTCTGGCTCGGCTATCTGGTGATGCGTCTCGCGCTGACCACGCAGTGGCTGCGCGCCGCCCGTGCCGCGTCCGGCGCCGAGCGGACCATGGCCCTGCGGTACGCGGGCGGCGTGATCCTCTGCCAGGGCGGATGGACCACCCTGCTGTTCGCGCCCGAGTCGGCCCGCGGCTGGATCTTCCTGGTGATGGCGATCGCCGAGATGTGCGTACCGGTGTACGCCGAGAGGGACTTCCACACCAACTGGCACCCGCGCCACATCGCCGAGCGCTACGGCCTGTTCACCATCATCGTGCTCGGCGAGACGATCGCGGCGGCCACCGGCGCCGTGAAGTCCGGCATCGACGAGAACGACGCGCTGGGTGAGGTGCTGCCGATCGCCGCAGGCGGCCTGCTGATCGTCTTCGCCGCCTGGTGGATCTACTTCGTCGTCCCGGCCCATGACCGACTGGCCTCCAACAAGCAGGGATTCCTCTGGGGTTACGGCCACTACGGGATCTTCGCCTCGGCCGCCGCGATCGGCGCGGGCATCGAGGTCGCGGTCGAGCAAGCCGTGGGCAAGACGCATATCTCCACCACCGCGGCATCGGCCGCGGTCACCATCCCCTCCGCCGTGTTCATACTGCTGGTGTGGGGACTCCACTCGCGCTACTTCAAGGTGGGGATCGCCCAGCAGCTCATCCTTCCCGTCGCCGCGCTGGCGACCCTGCTCTGTACGTTCGCCGGGGAGTGGGCGGTCCTGGCGGCCGGGACCGTGGCGGCGGCGGCGACCGCGGCCGGCGTCACGCTCACCGCCAGGATGGCGGCCGGGTCGTGAGCGACGCCATGGCCGGGACGTAGCCGTGGCCGGGGCGCTGAGCCAAGTCCCGTGGTACGCATGGGCTTCATGGCAACAAATGACGCACCGACGGGCGGGACGACAGACGGGCCGAGGGACAGGCCGGCCGACGGACAGGCCGACGGGCTCACGGACAGGCTCACGGGCGGCCTGACCGATGTGGCCGGCCTCCGGGTCGGCCACGCGCGGGTGCCGGGCGACCGCGCGCTCAGCGGCACCACCGTCGTCCTCGCACCCGAGGGCGGGGCCGTCGCCGCCGTCGACGTACGGGGCGGCGGCCCGGGCACCCGGGAGACCGACGCCCTCGACCCCCGCAACCTGGTCCAGCGCATCGAGGCCGTCGTACTGACCGGCGGCAGCGCGTACGGGCTCGACTCCGCCGCCGGAGTGATGGCCTGGCTGGAGGAGCAGGGCCGCGGTGTACGGGTCGGGCCCGAGCCCCACCATGTCGTGCCGGTCGTGCCCGCGGCCTGCGTCTTCGACCTGGGGCGCGGCGGCGACTGGCAGGCTCGCCCGGACGCCTCGACCGGGCGAGCGGCGGTGGAGGCGGCGGCCTCCACCGAGAGCGGTGCACCGGTCGAGGAAGGCGCTGTGGGCGCCGGTACCGGAGCGGTGGTGGGACGGCTGAAGGGTGGGCTCGGCACGGCCAGTACCGTCCTCGGCTCCGGGGTCACGGTCGCCGCACTGGTGGTCGCGAACGCCGTGGGCTCGGTGATCGACCCCCTGACCGGTGCGCTGTACGGCCAGTACTTCGAAGGCCGCGTCGACTACCCGCCGGCCGAGGTCCACGCGGCGGCGTGGCAGCGGCTGGACGAGACGGGCCGCGCGAGCGGATGGCCTCCGCTGCCGCCACTGAACACCACCCTCGTCGTCGTCGCGACCGACGCCGATCTCAACCGTGCCCAGGCCCAGAAGCTCGCGGGCACGGCGCACGACGGCATCGCACGCGCCGTACGCCCCGTCCATCTCCTCAACGACGGCGACACCGTCTTCACGCTCGCCACCGGCGCCGTCCCGCTCGACGCCACCAACCCCCTCGCCCTCAACGAGGTGCTCGCGGCGGGCGCGGACGTGGTGACCCGGGCGATCGTGCGGGCGGTTCTCGCGGCCCGGAGCGTCAAGGGGCCCGGCGGCACCTTCCCTTCGTACCGGGATCTGTACGACATCGACTGACGTACAGGACAGCCGTGTTGACCGGCAGGACGGGAACTTCCCGCGTACTCCCCTTCGTTTTCCCGAACGCAGGACACGTTGTCAGACCCAGGGGCTACGTTTAGCAATCACCAAGTGACTTGCGGCGACGGCCTGGAGACCCACCTTGAACGATCCGTACGAGACAACCGAGACGCAGCTCGAGCGACTCCTGGGTCGGGCGCTCAACTCCTTCGATCTGCCCGACACGACAGTCGAGCGGCTCGAATCCGCGCTGGCCCATGCCAGTTCGCTGCATTCGTCGCACCACAGTGCGGCCCTGCACCGTGCCACGTACCGGCATGCCTATCTGCTGAGCGACGGCACCTCCCTGGTCCTGTGGGAGCTGGTGCACAACACCGGCCGCGACGGCGCCGAGCAGCACGAGCTCTACACCGAGGAGTCCGAGGTCCGCCTCGCCGCGTCGCGGCTGCCCGCCGGTTTCCCGGGCTTCGCCGGGCCCGCGGACACCGGACGGGACTCCGACGTCGAAGACGACGACCTCGACGCCGATCTGGAACTGCTCACCTCGCTGATGTCCGCGCCCCCTGCCCCGCTCCCCCGGATGTACGTCCCGGACGACTCCGCGGACCACGCGCGCCGCGTGCTGCGCCGCGCGGAGAACGCCGACCGGCCGGGCGAGGAGACCGCGCGCCTGCTGCGGGCCGCTTTCGCCCACCACATCACGCAGGTCTTCGGCCGCCAGTGCCGGGTGGAGGGGAAGGACGCCGGCTTCACACTGTACGAGCACGCGTTCCTGCTGCTCGACGGCACCGAGACAAGCCTGTGGGAGGTGGAGCACACGGCGACGCCCGACGGCCGCCATATGTGCGAGGTGTACGCCGCGGAGCACATAGCGCGCGAGGCGATGGAGCTGCGCGCGAGCGTGCGGTGAACCGGGTGCGGTGAGCGTCCGCCCAACGGCCGGAGGGAACGAGGCCTGTCCCTTGGTCAAACTCTGTCTCTGATCTTGGTCAAGATCACGCCAACCCCGGCCCTCTGCCCACATTCACTCCATAAACTCCGGCCCGTCTTTGCGGCGAACGGCCGCTCGGGGGAATGGAGTTCAACCATGGCTGAATCCGGCAAACGAGGAAACATCCTCCTGACCTGGGGACCTACGATCCTGTTCGGCGTTCTGCTGCCGTGGATCACATACGGAATGCTGATCGACCACGGCATCCACGAGGTCCCCGCCCTGCTGCTCATCTCCTGCTGGCCACTGGTCGAGCTGACGATCTACTTCGCCATGAAGCGGCGCGTGGACGAGTTCAGCATGCTGATCCTGATCACTCTGCTGCTGGGAGCGGTCAGCGCCCTCGCGTACAACAGCGCGAAGCTGCTCTTCCTCAAGGACTCCGCGCTGACCGGGCTGCTCGGGCTTGCCTTCCTCGTCAGCCTCACGCTCAAGCGGCCGCTGATCTTCTACTTCGGCCGCAAGTTCGGCACGGACGGTACGCCTGAGGGCATCGCCGACTGGAATGCGATGTGGGACAAGTACCCGGGCTTCCGTACCGGCCAGCGGCGGTTGACCATCGTCTGGGGCGTGACGTTCCTGGCCGAGGCGGGCGTGAAGGCCGGGCTGGTCTACGTACTGGACACGGAGACGATGGTCGGGGTCTCCAACGTGCTGCCGATCGTCATCCTGGCGGGCCTGATGGTGTACACGATCCGGGCCGGGAAGCAGGGCCGCGCGCGCCGCGAGGCGGCGGAGGCGGCGGAGGCGGCGGAGGCGGCGGAGGCGGCAGCGGCGGCTGAAGCGGAAGCGGCAGGAGCGGCGGCCTCGGCTCGGGCCTGAACCGCCGCTCGTCCGTTGTCAGTTGTCCGCCGGGGCATGCGGCGGACACATTCGGGCCCTGACCCGCGGCCCGGCAGGGCCCGACGACGCAGCGAGGCTCGGCCCGGGACATGTCCCGGGCCGAGCCTCGTCGTACACCTTGGCCGCGTCAGTGCGAGAGCACGGGCTCCAGGTCCACCGGGCCCTCGGTCTCCGTCTCCGCGTCCGCCCCCTCCACATGCTGCTTCGGCCGCGCCGGCAGCGCGAACATCACCAGGAAGATCACGACCAGCACCGCCACCACCCACCACAGCGAGTTCTGGAACGCATCCGCGAAGGCGTTGCCCACCGCGCTCGGCGCGATCCGATCGTCGATCGACCCGAAGAAGACCACCGAGACCAGGCCGAGCCCGAGCGCATTGCCCATCTGCTGCGTCGTGTTGATCAGCCCGGACGCCGAGCCCGAGTGCTCACGCGGCACGTCCGACAGAACCGCGTCCGTCAGCGGTGCCACGATCAGGCCCATCCCGACGCCCATCACCACGAGCGGCAGGCTCATCTGCCAGGAATGGATCGCCGTGCCGTACCGCCCGGCCTCCCAGATGTAGAGCAGCAGCCCTGCGGCCATCGTCACCGCGCCCCCCTGGAGCACCTTCCGGCCGAAGCGCGGCACCAGCTTCTGTACGGATATCCCGGCTGCCGCGGACACGGCGATCGAGAACGGGACACCGGTCAGGCCCGCCCGCAGCGGGCTCCAGCCGAGACCGATCTGCATGTACAGCGTCCAGACCAGGAAGAAGATCCCGCAGGCGATACCGAAGGTGAGCTGCACGGCGATACCGGCGGCGAAGCTCTTCACCCTGAACAGCGAGAGCTCGACCAGCGGGGAGCCGTCCTTGCGGGTCTTCTTCTTCTCGTACGCCACGAAGGCGGCGAAGACGACCAGGCTGCCGGCCATGCACAGATGGCCCCAGAGCGGCCACCCCAGCTCACGCCCGCGGGTCAGCGGATAGATCAGCATCAGCAGTCCGAGCGTGACCAGCGCGACGCCGACCAGGTCGAGCTTGAGCGCCTTCGGGGCGCGGGACTCGGTGATGAACTTCCGGCCCAGGATCAGACCGGCGATGCCCACCGGCAGATTGATCAGGAAGATCGGTCGCCACTCGAGACCGAAGAGGTTCCATTGGGTCAGCAGCGCGCCGAGCAGCGGTCCGGACACCGCGCCGAGGCCGATGGTCGCGCCGAACATGCCGAAGACCTTGCCGCGTTCGTGCGCCGGGAAGGTGACATGGATGATCGCGAGCACCTGCGGCACCATCATCGCGGCCGTCGCGCCCTGCAGCAGACGGGAGGCGACCAGCATCTCCTCGTTCGCCGCGAAACCGCAGAGCGCGGAGGCGAGCGTGAAGCCGGAGATGCCGATCAGGAAGAGGCGCTTACGGCCGTAGATGTCACCGAGCCGGCCACCCGTGATCAGACCGGCGGCGAAGGCGAGCGCGTATCCGGCAGTGATCCACTGGATCGCGCCGAACGAGGCGCCGAGGTCCCGCTGCATGCTCGGGATCGCGATGTTGACGATGGTGACGTCGACCAGGTCCATGAAGGCCGCGGTCATGACGATGGCGAGCGCGATCCAGCGACGACGGTCTGATGCCGTATCCGGTACGGCGGGCTGTGAACTCATAACGGTGAATCTAGAGTGGATATAGGTCAGTCCATGTCCTAGATAGCGGGCATTCTGAAGAACATGACGGACACTCCGGCACGACTCCTGAATCTGCTCTCCCTTCTCCAGACTCCGCGCGAGTGGCCGGGCAGCGAGCTCGCCGAGCGCCTCGAGGTGAGCCCGCGCACGATCCGGCGCGACATCGACCGGCTGCGGGACCTCGGCTATCCGGTCGAGGCGACGAAGGGGGCGGTCGGCGGATACCGCCTGGTCGCGGGCGCGGCGATGCCTCCGCTGCTCCTCGACGACGAGGAGGCGGTGGCGATCGCGGTGGGCCTGCGGGCGGGGGCCGGCCATGCCATCGAGGGCATCGAGGAAGCTTCCGTACGGGCTCTGGCCAAGCTGGAACAGGTGCTTCCGTCGCGGCTGCGGCACCGGGTCACCACGCTCCAGGCGGCGACGATCCCGCTCACCCGGGGCGACGGCGCGACGATCGACCCGCAGACGCTGACCGTCATCGCGGGCACGGCGACCGGGCGCGAGCGCCTCCGCTTCGGCTACCGCGCGGGTGACGGGACCGAGACCAAGCGGCAGGTCGAGCCGTACCGGCTGGTCTCGACGGGCCGTCGCTGGTACCTCGTCGCGTACGACATCGAGCGGGACGACTGGCGTACGTTCCGGGTCGACCGGGTCTCGGAACCCTTTGCCACGGGGGCGCGCTTTGTGCCGCGGGAGCTGCCGACGGGGGATGCGGCGAAGCTGCTCGGGCACTCGATGTCGCGGCAGCCGGAGTACGACATCGACGTGAGCTTCGAGGCGCCGGCGGCGTTTGTGGCGGCGCGGCTCCCGGAACATCTGGGCGCGCCGGTGCCGACGGGCGAGGAGACGTGCAGGCTGCGGGCGCGGTCCGCGGACTCGGTGGAGTGGCTGGCGCTCCGACTGGCCCTGGTGGACTGCGAGTTCACGGTCCATGGCCCGGGGCGGCTCTCGGAGTACGTAACGGACCTGGCCGCACGCCTGAGCCGCGCGGCACGGTGAGCCTCTGCTTGCTGCGGGTGCTTGTTGCCCGGGCCTGGGGTCGTCCGGTCTTGTCCGGTGCGGGCTGCCTCCGGCGGGGTGCGGGGTCCTGTGGCCCGGGCCTGGGGTCGTCCGGCCTTGTCCGGTGCGGGCTGCCTCCGGCGGGGGCGTCCGGTCTTGTCGGGTGCGGGATCCGGTGCCCCTCCGGGCTCGACTCCTCGGGGTCGGCGGCGTACAGGCTCTTGGCGCGTGACCCCGGTTTTGCCGCCAATCCCCTGCGGGGACGACCCTGCACGGCACCTCCCCACCCGGACGAGACGGTGCCGCCCGCTGTGTGCTCTCGGTTCGCCGGTGGAAACCACCCACGAAGAGCAAGCCACCACGCCCCCGGCCCACGCTCACCACATGACCGGGCAACTGGCGGGGGTGACACTGCACGGCACCTCCCCACCCGAACGACACGGGTGCAGCCCGCCGCGGGGGTTCAGCGGTTCGCCGGTGGAAACCACCCACGGAGAGCAACCGACAACGCCCCCGGCCCACGCTCACCACATGACCGGGCGACTGCCGACAACGCCCCCGGCCCACGCTCACCACATGACCGGGCAACTGGCAGTTCCGGGAAAGGCCGGGATAGCGGCCCCCGTCACCGGACAAGGGCCTCCGTCCGGGGTGGCCCGGGCAGGGAAGGACCCCGGCACCGGGGGGGAAGGTACCGGGGTCCGCTTTGGGGGGGCGGTTACGCCGCCGCGTCGAAGCCCGTGTCGCGGGCCATCCGCTTCAGCTCCAGCAGCGCATGCTTCTCGATCTGGCGGATTCGCTCGCGCGTCAGGCCGTGTTCCTTGCCGACCTCCGTCAGCGTGCGCTCCCGCCCGTCCTCGATCCCGTACCGCATCCGGATGATCGACGCCGTACGGTGGTCGAGCCTGCCGATCAGGTCGTCCAGCCCCTCGCTGCGCAGCAGCGTGAGCACCGACTGCTCGGGCGACACCGCCGAGGTGTCCTCCAGCAGGTCACCGAACTGCGTCTCGCCCGCGTCGTCCACCGCCATGTTCAGGCTGACCGGGTCGCGCGCCCAGTCCAGGACGTCCCTGACCCGCTCCGGCGTCGAGCCGAGCTCCTTCGCGACCTCGGCCGGCTCCGGCTCGCGGCCGTTCTCGCGGTTGAACTCGCGCTGGACGCGGCGGATGCGTCCGAGCTCCTCCACCAGGTGGACAGGGAGCCGGATCGTGCGGGACTGGTCGGCTATGGAGCGGGTGATCGCCTGGCGGATCCACCAGGTCGCATACGTCGAGAACTTGAAGCCCTTGGCGTAGTCGAACTTCTCCACCGCGCGGACCAGGCCGGCATTGCCCTCCTGGATCAGGTCGAGCAGCGGCAGACCGCTGCGCGGATAGCGTCGCGCGACGGCCACCACGAGCCGGAGGTTGGAGCGGATGAAAATGTCCTTCGCGCGCTCGCCTTCGGCGACCAGCGCCTCGAGCTCCTCGCGCGTGGCGCCGCCGGCATCGCTCTCCACCTCTTTGTCGAGGATCTGGCGCGCGAACACACCGGCCTCGATGGTCTGGGACAGTTCGACTTCCTTGGCGGCGTCGAGCAGCGGCGTACGCGCGATCTCATCGAGGTACATGCCGACCAGGTCGCGGTCGGCGATCTCCCCGCCCACGGCGCGAACGCTGCTTGCCCGGCCGGTCCCACTGGAGTCGGACTGACGACGGGCGACGGCACGGGTTGCCATGCGAGCTCCCTTGCTGAGTAGGTCGCGACACCCTTCCGGGTGCCCTGCATCCGATGGAAACAACGACTGGAATCGGGACAGAATTCCCACGCGGCCCATCATTTTCGTGATCATGCAGTACCCTGTCCGGTCACCCGGGGAGGACGAATGCCGCAGGAACGTACAGAGGTGCAGGTCAGCGCAGGCACGGAAGCCGATCTCGACGCCCTCACCGAGCTGTACAACCACTACGTACGCGAGACGGCGATCACGTTCGACACAGCCGCCTTCACCCCCGAGCAGCGCCGCCCTTGGCTGCACTCCCACCCTGAAGACGGCCCCCACCGTCTTTTGGTTGCTCGGGATGTCCGTTCTGCCCTCATTCTCGGCTACGCGACGAGCAGCCCTTTCCGCCCCAAGGCCGCGTACTCCACCTCCGTCGAGGTCAGCGTCTACTGCGCCCCCGAGGCGGCGGGCCGCGGCATTGGCACGCTGCTCTACACATCGCTGTTCGAGGCTCTGGACGGCGAAGACCTGCACCGCGCGTACGCCGGGATCGCCCTGCCGAACGAGGCCTCGACCCGCCTGCACACCCGCTTCGGCTTCCGCCACATAGGGACGTACGAGCAGGTGGGCAGGAAGTTCGGGAAGTACTGGGACGTGGCCTGGTACGAGAAGAAGCTGGGCCTGGAGGGGTAGGCCGTCAAACGGCTCGGGCCGAACCGCACTGGGCCGAGCCCGCTGAACCGGGTCGGACTAACCGAACTGGACGGACCGCTTCGCCAGGCCCATCCAGAAGCCCTCGATCACGCTCCGCCCGCTCTCGAGCTCGCCCTGAGACGCTCCCAGCGTGACGAAGAGCGGCGCGAAGTGCTCGGTCCGCGGATGGGCCAGCCGCCCGGCCGGTGCCTTGTTCTCGAAGTCCAGCAGCGCGTCCACATCGGCCGCCGCGAGCGCCCGCTGCCCCCAGTCGTCGAACTCCGCCGACCAGCCGGGAGTCCCCTGATGCCGCAGCGCGGCCAGATTATGCGTGAAGAAGCCGCTGCCGACAATCAGCACGCCCTCGTCGCGCAGCGGCGCGAGCCTGCGCCCGATCTCCAGCAGCTTCTGCGGGTCGAGCGTGGGCATGGAGATCTGAAGTACGGGTATGTCGGCGCCCGGGAACATCTCCACCAGCGGGACGTACGCTCCGTGGTCCAGGCCGCGGTCCGGGATGTCCTGCACGGACGTACCGGCTCCGCGCAGCAATTTCCGTACGGAGTCGGCGAGTTGCGGAGCACCGGGAGCGGCGTACGTCACGCGGTAGTAGTGCTCGGGGAAGCCCCAGAAGTCGTACACCAGCGGCACGGTCTCAGTGGCGCCGAGCGCGAGCGGGGCCTCCTCCCAGTGGGCGGAGACCATCAGGATCGCCTTGGGGCGCGGCAGGCCGGCGGACCAGGCGGCGAGCTCGCCGGGCCAGACGGGGTCGTCGGCGAGCGGCGGGGCACCGTGGGAGAGATAGAGGGCGGGCATGCGCTCCGCGGTGGGGGTGGCACTCATGACAGCTCCCGGTCTACTTGAACTTTCAAGCTACCCCAACTCTAACTCCATATAGTTCAACTTTCAAGAATGGGTCGTAGAGTGGAATCCATGAACACGGCATCCACCGGCGGGGGCGACGCCGAACCGCGCTGGCTCACCGACGACGAGCAGCGCGTCTGGCGCTCATATCTGCACGCCACCACCCTCTTCGAGGACCACCTCGACCGCCAATTGCAGCGCGACGCCGGTATGCCGCACATCTACTACGGCCTGCTCGTCCAGCTCTCCCAGGCCCCGCGCCGCCGCAAGCGAATGACCGAGCTGGCCATCGACGCCAAGATCACCCGCTCCCGGCTCTCGCACGCGATCGCGCGTCTGGAGAAGAACGGCTGGGTACGCCGTGAGGACTGCCCCTCCGACAAGCGCGGGCAGAACGCCGTACTGACGGACGAGGGCTTCCAGGTCCTGCAACGGACCGCACCCGGCCATGTCGAGGCCGTACGCCAGGCGATGTTCGACCGGCTCACGCCCGAACAGGTGGGGCAGCTGGGCGAGATCATGCGGATCATGGCCGAGGGGCTCCAGCCGCAGGACTCGGGCGCGGACCTGCCCTGGCTCCGCTGACGCGGCACGCGAAGGGCCCTTGCCCGGGTTCACCACCCGGGCAGGGCCCTTTCCGCTTGACCTCTCAGCGTCCGCCGAGCTCGCGTCAGTGCGCGACGACGGGAACCTTGATCTCGTCCTCGACACCGTCACCCGAGGCCGCGGTGACCGAACCGGCCCCCGGACGCCCGGTGTTGATCAGCGTGAGGGCGATCGCGGCGGCGGTGGCGAGGATGCCGACCGCCCACCAGATGGCGCTCGAGTAGCCGTGCACCATGGCCTGCGCCTGCAGCAGCTGCTGGTTGGTGGCGCCCGCCGCGTGCGAGGTGATGTACGCGGTCGTGGCCGAGGCGGCGATGGTGTTCAGCAGCGCCGTACCGATGGCACCGCCGACCTGCTGCGAGGTGTTGACCATGGCGGACGCCACACCGGCGTCCTCCGGACGCACCCCGTGCGTGGCCAGCGACATGGCCGGCATGAAGGCCGTACCCATGCCCAGACCCAGCAGCAGTTGCGCGGGCAGGATCAGACCGGCGTAGGAGGAACCGACGTCCAGCTGCGTCAGCATCAGCATGCCGACTCCGGCGACCAGGAAGCCCGGGCCCATCAGCAGCCGCGGCGCGACCCGGGTCATCAGCCGGGCACCGATCTGGGTGGAGCCGGTGATCATGCCCGCGATCATCGGGAGGAAGGCGAAGCCGGTCTTGACCGGCGAGTAGCCCCTGACGATCTGCAGGTAGTAGGTGAGGAAGAGGAACAGCCCGAACATCGCGATGATCGCGAGGCCCAGCGAGAGGTAGACACCGCCGCGGTTGCGCTCGGTCAGGACGCGCAGCGGCAGCAGCGGCGACTTGACCTTCGCCTCGGTGAGGACGAACGCGGCGAGCAGCAGGGCGGAGGCGACGAACAGACCAACGGTGGTGGTGTCGGACCAGCCGTCGGACTCGGCCCGGGTGAAGCCGTACACCAGCGAGACCAGACCCAGGGTGGACAGGACCACGCCGGGAATGTCGAGCGTGGAGCGGTTACGGGCGCCGGCCGGCTCACGGATCACGAAGTACGCGCCGGCGGCGGCGACGATCGCGAACGGGATGTTGACGAAGAACGTCCAGCGCCAGTTGAGGTACTCGGTCAGCACGCCGCCGAGGATCAGACCCACGGCGCCACCGCCACCGGCGATCGCACCGTAGATACCGAAGGCCTTGGCGCGCTCCTTTGCGTCAGTGAACATCACCGCGAGCAGCGAGAGCGCGGCGGGCGCGAGCAGCGCGCCGAACGCACCCTGCAGTGCGCGGGAGCCGAGCAGCATCGCCTCGCCGGTCGCCGCGCCGCCGAGCGCGGAGGCGCCGGCGAAGCCCAGCAGACCGACGACGAAGGCGCGCTTACGGCCCCACAGGTCGGCGATCCGGCCGCCGAAGAGCAGCAGTCCGCCGAAGGCCAGCGCATAGGCGGTGATGACCCACTGCTTGTTGGCCTCCGAAATTCCCAGATCGTGCTGGGCGTGCGGGAGCGCGATGTTCACGATCGTCGCGTCGAGCACCACCATCAGCTGGGCCAGGGCTATGAAGACCAGGGCTTTCCAGCGACTCGGGTCCGGAAGTGAGATGTCGGCTGTTTTTGGCATGCGAGAAGCCACCTAAGGATGCGAAGAGGTCATAACGGGACGTGGTCAAGAAGTCGTAGGGGGGACTGGCGGAGCCGCCCGAAGTAATCGGAAGTGACGGATCTACTGCTTCACGGGGTGCTCCGCAGGTCCTCCAAAGTCGCGGCCGTGCCCGGCAGTTCGGAGCGTGCGGGCGCTTCCAGACCGTCCAGGAACAGCTGCAGATGACGGTGTACGAACCGGTCCATGTTCGGGCACACGGTGCCCGGCAGCGGCCGGGTGAGCTGGGAGAGCGCGACGAGCAGATCTCCGACGGCGATGTCGGTACGCAGACGGCCCGCCTTGTGCGCGCGTTCGAAGAGGCCGTCGACTGCCTCTTCCAGGCGTTCCTGCTCATGGGTCAGGTCGGGAAAGTGCCGTTCGAAGGTGCCGGTCAGCAGCGGGCACAGGGCCCCGATCCGTTCGTCCGCGGCCGCGTGGGCGAAGCGGCGAAGCGCCGCGAAGGTGTCCGCTTCCTCGGCGGCCGCCTCCTGCGCCCGTTCCGTGGTGCGAGCGAGAACGAAGAGGACGACCTCATGGATGAGGGCGTCGCGGTCGGCGAAGTGCCGGTAGAGCGTGGCGTTTCCGACGCCGGCCCGGCGGGCGATCTCGTCGAGCGGGACCTCGGGTCCGAACTCGACGAACATCTCGCGGGCGGCCGTCACGATCCGCTCCCGGTTCCGCAGGGCGTCTGCCCGCGGCCGTGGGGAGCGGCGCGCTTCGGTGTCGGCGGCGGGGCTCACGGCTCCACTTCCTCTCTGTCCGGCTCTCTCATCCGGTCTGTCTCCCGGCCCGGCCTGTCCGGCCTGGCCGGCCTGTCCGGCTCGTATCGCTCCCGAATCGCTCTCGTATCGCTACGCAAGCGGGGACCGCTTCCCCGTTTCGCGGGGGACACGAGTTCAAACGGGGAAACCCTCCCCGGTTATTTCCCGCATTGAATGTGACCTGCATCACACATTGGCCGCGGGAAATACCCACGATCGGCTCACCCCGCGCGCGGCCGGCCACCACCCGTCACAGGCTGATCGCACAGCGCAGCGAGGGCCGGCCTGCTGCCGCGGACCCCGAGGCGATTGCATGGAGCAGACGCGCCACCGGATACGCGGAGCCGGCAGGCACCGGCGCCTCAGCGCGCTCGCCCTCCTCGCCTCACTCGCGCTCGCCGCCCTCACCACGGCGAGCGCCACGCTCCCCGCCCCCACGCGGGCATCGGCGGGACCCGTGGCCGCCCAGGAGCGGGGGCTCGGCCCGTGCCGGATCGCGTCCACCATCGGCGTGCAGATGTCGGAGGGAATGCCCACCCCGCCCGGATATTCGCGCTCCACCGGCGAGGTCCGCGCCCTCAACCTGATGATCGACTTCCCGGACGCACCGGGCCCGGGGCCGGCGCTCGACCGGCTCGCGGAGTTCTTCCCGCAGACTTCGGAGTGGTTCAAGACCAGTTCGTACGGACGGCTCAGCTACCGCCCGGACGCGCCGGTCACCGACTGGCTGCGGATGCCGATGCCGTTCGCGGCGTACGGGATAGAGCGCGGCTCACCCTACGAGCCCGGCTACCGCAAGCTCGTCCAGGACATCGTGGCCGCCGCCGACCCGAAGGTGGACTTCAGCACATACGACCTGGTCAACATCCTGGTCACACCCACTGCCGGCCCCTCGGCGCTGGACACCGTGCTCTCCGTGACCTTCTCGGGCAACGACGAGGCCCCGCTCGCGGACGGCGTGCCGCTGGCCAACACGTCCTTCGTCTACAGCCGCCAGGACGACGGCTCGGGGTCGTACGACGAGACGGGCTTTCGCGTACTGCCCCATGAGAACGGCCATGTCTTCGGCCTGCCCGACCTCTACACCACCGAGGGCGGCGGCGCGGTCGGCCACTGGGACATCATGTCCGAGGACTGGGGCGCCAACAACGACCTGCTGGGCTGGCACAAGTGGAAGCTCGGCTGGCTGGACGCCGACCAGATCAGCTGCGCGTCCGCGCCCGGCACCACCGAGTACTCGCTGACCCCGCTGGCCACCTCGGGCGGCGCCAAGATGGCGATCGTCCCGGTGACCGAGGACTCCGGGTACGCGGTGGAAGTACGCACCAGGGCGGGCAACGACGAGGCCGTGTGCGAGCCGGGCGTACTGATCTACCACGTGCAGTCCGACGTGGACACCGGACAGGGACCGGTGTCGGTCTCCGACAGCAAACGCAACAGCGGCGGCTGCACCCGGCGGCCCAATGTGCACGCGGAGCTCTCCGACGCGGCGTACGGGCCCGGCCAGACCTTCACCGACGCCCGGAACAGGATCCGTATATCGGTGATCCGCGAGGACCCGGGCGGCAGCTACCGGGTGCGCGTGACGCGTTCTTGACCGACCGGTCGTGCGACCTGCTCCTGGACCGGCCCGCGGAGCTCCCGCTTGAGGATCTTCCCTGTGGGATTACGGGGTATCGGCTCGTCCCGCAGCAGGACATGCGCCGGCACCTTGAAGGCCGCGAGGGACCTGCCGACATGTGCCCGCAGCTCGTCCACGGCGACGGTGGCCCCGGCGCGCAACTGCACCACGGCCGCGACCTCCTCCCCCAGCACCGGGTGCGGTACGCCCAACACAGCGGCGTCGGCCACCTCCGGGTGATCGTGCAGGACCGCCTCGACCTCGACGCAGTACACGTTCTCTCCGCCGCGGATGACCATGTCCTTGAGCCGGTCGACGACGCTGACCCGTCCCTCCCGCACGGTCGCGAGATCGCCGGTCCTGAACCAGCCGTCGTGGAACGCGGCGGCGGTGGCGGCCGGATCGTTCCAGTAACCGCGCACGAGGGACTGCCCGCGCAGCCACAGCTCACCGACCTCGCCCTCGGGCAGCGGCTCGCCGGTGGGCCCGGCGATCCGCACCTCGGTCGCGGACGACGGCCGCCCCACACTGCCCGGGTTCTCCCGGTAGCCGGCGCCGTAGTTGGCGAGCACGCCACCGCTGGTCTCGGTCAGCCCGTAGCCGTTGCGCGGCTCGATCCGCTGTCCGTACCGGGCCGTCAGCCGCGCCACGAGATCGGGCGGCGCGGCGGCCCCGCCGGTGCTGAGGTGCGAGAGCGTCGCCAGCTCCGACCCGGCCCGCTCGGCTGCGTCGAGCAACTGCAGCGCGGTGGTCGGCACGCCCGCGTAGTACGTGATGCGGTGCCGCTCGATGAGCTCGAGGGCCTGCTCGGCGTCCCACTTCCGCATCAGTACGAGCGTTCCGCCGGCCGCCATCGTCGAGTACAGCGTGGTGAACGCGGCCACATGGAAGAACGGGAACGTCAGCAGGACGACGGGCGCGGGCCCCTGCCCCGGCATCACTCCGCGCGCGAGCGCGGAAGCGGCCGCGTGGAACCGCGGATTGAGTGCCGCCCCGGCCTGCGCGAGCTGTGTGGCGACGGCGCCCTTGGGCCGCCCGGTGGTCCCTGAGGTGTAGATGATGGTGGCGTCGTCCTCGGCCCGGACCTCGACGGCGGGCGGCGCGGCGAGCGGATCCGGGCGCTCGAAGTCCTCGTACCGCTCGACCCCTTCGGTCTGCTCGACTCCTTCGGTCGGCTTGCCCCCTTCCGTCGGCTCGACCTCGTGGTGGAAGACGACGGCCCGGACGCCGGCCCGCTTGCGCCAGGCCTCGACCCGCGGCAGCCGCTCCCCGTCGACGAGGAGCACGCGCGGCGAGCAGTGGTCGAGGGCGTACGTGAACTCGTCCTCGGTCCACCAGGCGTTGAGCGGCACGGCGACCAGCCCGGTCAGCTGTGCGGCCCAGAAGGCGATCTGCCACTCGGGGTGATTGCGCATCGCGATGACCGCCCGGTCGCCGGGCCGCAGCCCGTACTCCTCGACGAACCGCCGCGCGAGCGCGGAGGCGGCGGCGAAGAACTCCCGGTAGGTGTACGTCCCGGTGGCGGCAATGAGGAACGGCCGGTCGCCGAACGCCCAGGTGGCCTCGACGAACTCCCGCAGGGTGCGCGGCCCGTCCGCGTACAGCAGTCCACCGTCCTCGCCGCGGACGACGGCGAAGGGGGCCCCGGGGGCAACGAGCGCTTCGGGAGCATGCGCCGGGGCGGGCGCGGGGGCGGACGGATCGGGGTGCGGGTGGGGGTGCGGCACGGACGACCCTCTCTAAGCGCTTGCTCAGTACGCTGGCGTACGCTATGCCCGCACCCGGGCACCGTCAAGGTGGGTGTACCGCCCACCGAGGCCTGATCACCGCTGTGTGCCGACCGCCTGCCACAGAGCCTGGCGGCAGGCCCGGACGGCGGGATGCCTGCTGCGGTCACCCGCTACACTGTCGGCGGTGGCGCAGCCCTCACCGGCCGCACCACCACAACACTGTCGGGACCCCAACTGGCTGGATCCGTCCACCTTCGGGCGAATTCCGGACGCGTTTCCGACAGATCCCGGCCTCCGTAGCTCAGGGGATAGAGCACCGCTCTCCTAAAGCGGGTGTCGCAGGTTCGAATCCTGCCGGGGGCACCAGCGAAAAGACCCCCAGCCGATCATGGCTGGGGGTCTTTGACATCCACGTCTGACATCAACGGGCACAGTCACTCACGGCCGGGCCGCCGCTTGAGCAGCCGGTCCATGTGGCTGATCGCCTCGCGCTGCGTGTCCTGGACGACGTGCGTGTAGACGTCCATGGTGATGCTGATCTGGCTGTGGCCGAGGATCTCCATCACGACGCGAGGAGCGACACCGGCCGCGGTGAGCAGAGTCGCGCAGCCGTGCCGAGCATCGTGCAGCCGGATGACACGAAGGCCGGCAGAGTCGGCGATGCGGGTGAACGAGCGATACACGTTGCGCGGCTCGACCGGGCGACCGTTGCGGGTGGCAAAGACGTAGCCGCCCTCATCCCACGACTCCCCCGCACGCTGCCTGGCACCGGTCTGCCGCATGCGGTGCCAGCGGAGCGGCGCGATGCACATCGCCGGGAGCGGTACGGCCCGACGACGACGGCCTTTGGGATCGTCGTTGTAGAGAACGCCACGGCGTCGCTGAGTCTGCTGCCTGACGTAGAGGACGCGGCCGTCCAGGTCGATGTCTTCCCAGCGGAGACCGACGATCTCGCCACGCCGCAGGCCCATGGCAATGGCGAGCACGAACGCGGCGTACAGCGGATCCTTTCGAGCCGCCGCTAGGAAATCCAAGGTCTCGTCGAGAGACCAGGGGCTCAGCTCCCGTGACGTGGCCTGCGGGGCCTCAACGAGCTTGGCCACGTTCCGGGTGATCAGCTCCTCATTGCAGGCCGCGGACAAGGCCGTACGGAGCACCCGGTGAGACTCCTTGGCCGTCGCTGCGGTCGTCTTCTTTTCCAGCTGGTTGCAGAAGCGCCGGACGTCGGTGACGGTCAACGACTCCAGCCTCTTCACCCCGAGCATGGGGGCGAGGTATAGCCGCACGTGTGCCTCGTACTTGTCGTACGTGCTGAGCTTGCGCCGAGGCTTGATGATGTTGTTGAGCCAGTAGGCCAGATACTCAGCGAGTTTGGCCGACCGGGTGGGCACCGGGGTTCCGCTCGCCACCTTGTCGAGCAGGTCGCGGCGCTTGGTGTCGCACTCGGCCCAGGTCTTGCCGTAGGCGAACTTCCGGGCGCGGGTGCCGTCCGGCTGGAGCACATAGACCGCAGCCTGATAGCGGCCATCCTTGCGCTTGGTGATCGTGCCCGCGCCGTTTGGGTTGCGCTTGCGCTGGGAGGCCATCAGGCAGCCTCCTCGATCTCGTGGGTGATGAAGTCCCGTACGGCGTCGGCGGGTACGCGCCGGGCCCGACCGATGGTGATCGACGTCAGGCGGCGCGAACGGATCAGGTCGTAGACCGTGGAGCGTCCGAGTTTGAGCCGCGCCATCACCTCGGGCACGGTCAGCAGTTCGGCGGTGGCGGTGGTCATGTTGCGGCTCCTTCCAGGGCGAGTTGGTCGTGCAGGGCTTCGCGGGCGGTTTCGCGGTTGAGCTGGAGATCGCGGGCGATGGTGGCGGCGAGGGCGGATTCGCCGGGGGTGTGGCCGTGTCCGGCGTATTGCCAGGAGGCGAGGACGAGCACGGTGTCCGGCTCGGCCAAGGCGTCGCGTTCTTGGGCGGCGCGGTAGTCGGCGCGGATCTGCCGTAGTGCGCCGAGGGTGGTGGAGTAGCGGCGGGATTTGGTGGAGAAGTGGCCGCGGAAGCCGAGCATGTGAGCCCAGGCCGTCAGCTTGCGGTCGGGGTAGAGCGGTGCGAGGTCGAGGCAGGCCTCGATGAGTCGGCGGGGGTGGTTGGGCACGCCGAGAAGGTCGAGGACTTCCCGGTTGCCGATGCGGCGGTCCAGGCTGCCGGTCGACTCGGCTGCCTTGGTGGCGTACTTGGCGACGTAGGAGGCGACCGCCTGCTCTGTGATGTCGGAGCCGTCGTCGAAGGCGTGCACGGGTCGGATGTCGAGCTGACTGCCCCAGCGGAAAGGCCGGCACGGCTGGTCCCCGGCGGCGGGCACGGTCACGGTGGTGTACGAGTGGGCGACGGCAGCGCGGATCGAGTCGGTGAGCACGGCGACCGTGGCCCAGGAGGGCGGCGGGGAGTCGGGCCCGTCCGGTCCGTCGAGCCGGATCACGGCATGGAAGTGGATCGCCCCACGCTTCTGAAACTCGGCGACCTTGCCGTACGACAGGCGCAGTTGGGCGGCCAGGGCACGTTGGGAGAGTCCGGCGCAGGCAGCGAGTTCGCGGCGCAGGCGGGTGGTGAAGCGCTGCCACAGTTCGCCCGCGTGGTTGTTGAAGAGGACGGCTCCGGCGTAGTCGTACGTGGACGGGGCAAGCGCGGTGCCGAGGGCGGGGTCGTCGTCCAGGTGGTGGGCGCCGCAGCGGCAGGAGCCGCGGTCGGGGCGGTTGTGCACGGGGCCGAAGGACGGGGCGGTGAGGGTGGCGAAGACGCGGGGGTGATCGCGGACGGTGGCCGGGATGTCCTTGGACTCGTCACCGGCCAGCCCGGCGCGGATCAGGTGATAGGTGTCTCCGGCGTAGGTGTAGGCGCAGGACGGGCAGCGGGAGGCGCGGCGGTTGCCGCAGGCCACGCGGAGCCGTCCGTCCGGTTCGGTGTCGGTCGAGTAGTGGCGCAGGGTCTCGCCGGTGGTCTTGTCCTTGGCGAGGGTCCAGCCGGTCAGGTGGATCGGGTCGGAGCAGCCGCCGGTGCGGCGCACTTGGTCTTGCCAGCGGTCGAAGCCGGTGGACCCGGCCACCCGCAGCGCGTCGCCGAGGGTGGCCGGGTCCAGGCCCGCCAGGGTGGCGGTGTCAGTCACGCGCTCACTCCGGCCAGGACGGGCAGCGGGCGGCGGGCGGCCGCGCGGTTGCCGGTGCCGTGGCAGGCCGGGCAGTGGACGGTGACGGTGCGGAGGTAGCCGCGGCGGTCGCGGCCGCCGAGCGTGACCCTCACGGCGGGGAAGCCGTCGCAGTGCGAGCAGACCCGCGCGGGGGCGGGAGCGTCGTCGGTCATGATGGGTGTTCCTTCCTGTCCTTCGGGATGGGTTGGGGCGCGGCTCCGGGGCGGTGGTGACTTGGCGGTTTCGGCCGCCCCGGGGCCGGTCAGGAGCGCTTGCGCGGGTTGTTGAGGAGCGAGCGGAGGACGACGGCGCAGACAGCGACCGAGGTCGCGGTGACGGCGACCGCGAGGAGCATGGAAACCAGGACCGCCCCGACGACGAGGACCACGGCAGCGCCACCGCCGACGAGGGCGAGGAGCGTGCCCGGGGTCAGCTGCATGGCGGGTCGAGCCGGAGCGGGGGCGGCGGGCGCGGATGCCGGTGCCGGGGTGTGGTGGCAGGTGCAGGCCGGTGCCGGGTGTTCCTGCTCGGCGAGGGTCGGGGCCTGGGTGACCAGCGGGGTGACGATGCCGGTGGGTGTGGGCATGGTGGGGATGCGCGGGCGGAGCATGAGGGTTCTCCTTTCGGTTACTTCTGGGTGCCGTTGACGACGTCGACGCCGGTCCGGGTGCCGGACTCGATGGCGGGGGCGAGGAAGGTGTCGGCGAGGAGGAAGCCGCCGAGGAGGAGCACGACGATCAGCCAGGTCGGCGGGCGCATGAGGCGGATGCCGAAGTAGCCGAAGATGGCGACGACGAGGATCAGGGGCAGTTCGACGTTCATCGGGTGCTCTCCTGTCAGGCGATGCGGCAGCGGTGGGTGCGGGCGGCGAGGGTGGCGGCGGAGCGGCTGGTGTAGTCCGAAGACCAGCCGCAGCGGTCGGCGGTGCAGACAGCGGCGTGCTTGGTACGGCCGTGCCGGTCGCGATGGGTGCCGACCTGGACGGGGCCGATGCTCATCACGGAGTGGAAGAAGTCGCGGGCAGGCATGGTCTGTTGTCCTTTCGGTCAGGTGAGCGGGGCGGTGTACTTCTCGACGGCGGCGGCGTATGCGGTGACGGCGGCCAGGAGCTCACGGGCGAACGTGCGCTGTTCGGCCGGGGGAAGGCAGTCGCGGGCGTGGAGCATCAGCGAGGCGTGCGCGTCCTGCACGGCGAGGATCGGAGTGCGCTCCGTGCCGTAGTCGTGGCACATCACAAACGGCTTCTCGGTCAGGTGAAAGCTGATCGAGGCGCCGATGAGGCTGGACATAAGGAACCTCCGCTAGACGAGTTGGGCGGCGATGGCCTCTGCCATCGGGGCGGGGACGCCGAGGCGGGCGCGCAGGGTGTCGGTGTCGATGGGGTTGCCTGTGGCCGCGTGGTGGGCGTCGGCGAGCTTGCGGGCGTGAGCGACCAGTGGCGGCGGGGCCGGAACGGCAGCCGGTGCGGGTGGCGCAGGCGCGGGCAGGGCGGGCACAGGCTCCGAGGCATCGACGGCGTCCGGCACCGGTTCGGGCTCCGATTCGGCCGGCACGTCGTCCGCCGGTTCCGACTGCTGGTCGGGCACGGGCGGGGAGTGGGCGAGGAGCGTGCCGCCGAGGAAGGCGAGCGCGGGCCATCCGGCGACGCCGAACCGCAGCCAGGCGGGAGGGTCAGCCAGGTCGAGGAAACCGGCGGTGGCGACGTTCGCGCCGAGCGAGGCGATCAGCGCGACAACGAACCAGCACCAGGCCAGCCGGGACGGACCGTCGTTGCGCAGCCGTCGCCAGGCGGCGACCAAGAGCAGGTCGACACTGACCGGGTAGGCCCACGCCTTCCAACCGGTCTGCCCGGCAGCGGCGGCAAGGTCGTGCAGGTGCGCGAAGGACAGGGCGCCAGCGATCACGGCCTGCACGAGGACGGCGTCGATGCGGAGCGAGGGGCGCATTCCTTCGCCTCCTTCCGAGGGGCGGGGAGGGGTCCCGGCCCCGCCGGGCATGGCGGGGGTAGGGACCTGGCGCGAGACGGTCGCGCCGACCGGGGTGCGGAGGTGGATCAGACCGAGGCGGGAGCCTCAGCGGCGGCCGGGATCTTGACCAGCGACACGGTGGGCGCCAGCGGCCGGAAGTCGGCCAGCTCCGGCAGTTGCGGCGTGCGGTAGGCATTCGCGTTGCAGACGTTCACGGCCTGGCGCAGCGACGTGAAGGGCGTACGCATGCGGACCCATCCGCCGGTCGAGTCACCGGCAACGGCGGTACCCGGCCGGTCAGTAGGGATCTGCGTCGCGGCGAGCACGGCATCCGGGGAGATGTCGCCGAACGCCATCTTGGCCGAGGCTTCATCGTTGACGCGGTGCGAGGTGCGGCCGGTCAACTGTGCGCGGAGCATGGTGATTCCATCGCCCAGTTCCGAGCCGAAACGCTGCCCGCAGATCTCTACGTAGATCCCGGCAGCCCGGCCGAGCTGGACGAGCCGGACCAGTGCGGTGATGATCCGCTCCCGGCGCTTCTTCTCCGCCGCGTTGGCGAACAGGGACAGCTCGGCCACCTCGTCGACCAAAAGCACGATGGGGACGGGCCGCAGGTGATCGGGCAGGCCCCAGATGTCGGCGGTGATCTCAGCGTCCGGGACGTCGGAGCTGATGCGCTGTTCGCGGCGGACGATCCGGTACGTCGCGGCCATCCGGTCCACGAGCACATCGAGCAGGTCGGCGGCGGCGCCGGGGTTGTCGGCCAGCGCCGAGAAGCGGCGTGCGAGCGGGTAGAGCTCTACTCCTTCCTTGCAGTCGATGCCGACGAGGGCGACGTGGAGCGCGGCGAGTTCCTTCACCAACTGCCGCTGGTATACGGACTTTCCGGATTCCGTCGCGCCCAGGTTGAGGGCGTGTGGAACCTGCCGGTAGTCGCGGTAGTGGACTTCTCCGTCCTCCCGCAGGGCGACGGGTATGCGCAGGCCTTCCCGCTCGATCTTCGCGGGCATCTGCACCCGCTTGAGCACGTCGTAGCCGGTCATCCGCAGCTCGACGACGCCGGACTTGATCTCACGCGAGTTGACGCCGTGCATGGTGAAGGAGTGCCGCAGGCGGTCGGTGGACGCGGCGAAGTCGAAGGCGTCCTGACCGGGCTGGAGCTTGACCCGCAGGACCAGGCCGGTGCGGGTGGGGCGGATGCTCAGGATGCGCGGCGGCCGGGGGTCGGGGATGGGCCGGTTGGCGATGTGGGCCCAGGTGAGCCGCAGCCGCGACGGGGGGACGGTCAGCCCGCAGGCCTCCATGACGGAGGCGTACCGGATCAGCACGCGCAGGACTGCGAGGGTGACCCCGAAGCCCAGCCAGTACCAGGCGGGGCGCTGCCACTTGAGCAGCAGCGCCAGCCCGACGACGACCAGGAGGCCGATCGTTGCCCCGGTCATGATCAGGCTGCCTTCGGCTTGGCGGCGTCAGCAGCCAGGGAGGTGACGGCCACGGCGCGGAAGCTGATGCCGTGCCGCTTCTGGCCGTTGAACTCGTTCTCCCAGGGCCGGGCCACGACGCCGGTCAGGCCGACCGGGGTACCGGTGGCCAGCTCGCCGGTGAACCCGGTCTCCGGGACGGTCAGGGACAGGATCTCGGCGTTGCCGTTCATGACGAACATGACGTCGATCGTCATCAGCGGCGCGCCGGTGTCGCGGTCGGTGGCGACCTCGCCGGTCTGACGGTTGGCGATCTTCGGCTGCGGAGGCTGGGCCACCATCACGACGGCGCCAGCGGTGTCGACGGGGATCACACGCACAGAGATCACTCCTCTAGAAGTGTTGGACTCTGTCACTCATGTACATGAGTGACATGAAGAAGAGTGCAGCACTCCTGTACATGAGTCAACCCGCCGCGAAGAAGAAATCACGGCGGGTTGTGGGGAGTTGAGTGAGCGTCAGTCGGCAGCCGGGATCCGGTAGCTGAAGACGAACTGGTCAGCGGCCATGAGCGTGTCGCAGACCTCGACGACTCGACCCTCTTCGGTCACCGCTTCGCGGATGAGATGTACGACGGGCGCACCGGGGCTCAGGGCGAGTTCGGAGGCTTCAGCCTTGGCGGCCGGGCGCGCCTGCAGCGTCTCGACAAACTCGGCGAAGACATGACCGTCGTCCTCCAGCCGGGCGTAGATGCCACCGGGGCCGGGGTTCTCGGCGAACAGTTCGGGGATGTCCTTGACCACGTCCCACGGGAGGTACGACGTAGCAGTCTCGACCGGAGTCCCGTTGCGGAAGTAGAGCCGCCTGCGGGCGAGCACTTGGGTGCCGGCCTCAACACCGAGCCGTTCGGCAATGTCCTCGGGGGCCTCCATCGGGCCGATGTAGAGGACGCTCACCTTGGCGGTGGCTCCGGACTGCGCGGACTCAGCGAGATAGGCGGCCTTGCCGCCCCGGCGATGCGATGCCCGGAAGCGGTCCGAGGAGCGCAGCCGTACGGGCGGCCGGTCCTTCACGATCGAGCCCTTGCCGTGGCGTGTGTCCACGAGCCCACTGGCCCGGACCTCCACCATTGCCTTGCGAATCGTTCCGCCAGAGACGCCGTAGCGCTCGACCAGCTCGGACTCACTCGGCATCATCTCACCAGGCTTGAGGACGCCCGCTCTGATCTGCTGAATGATCTCGTCGGCGATCTGCACGTACCGAGGTACGGCCCTCCCACCTCCTACGGCTGTTCCCATAGTCCTTCTCACTCTCCTATGCTCCTGTACATGAGTAACAGCGCCCGCGAAGGTCAGTCAACGCCACTGCACTCCGTGTCTGTAGCCGGGGCCGTAGTGCGTGAGGACGGGCGACTGCTGGCGATCCGCCGGGCGGACAACGGAACGTGGGAACTGCCGGGCGGAATCCTCGAACTTTCCGAGGCACCCGCAGAAGGTGTAGCCCGCGAGGTTTGGGAAGAGACCGGCATCCGCGTTGAAGTCGACGAACTGACCGGGGTCTACAAGAACACGACACGGGGCATCGTCGCCCTGGTCTTCCGCTGCAAGCCCTCGGGTGGCATCGAGCGAACCTCAGCCGAGTCGACGGCAGTTGATTGGCTCACGCCCGCCGAAGTCGCCGAGCGGATGTCCGAGGTCTACGCCGTGCGACTGCTCGATGCCCTGGACGGGGACGGGCCCCATGTCCGCAGCCACGACGGCCGCCGACTGATCACGGCACGGTGATCGTGGAGCCATACCGACGGATGAGCCGCGCCGAAGCGGTACCCCTCGTTCAGCGCCTCTTGGAAGCCGACACAGTCAACGAAGCGGAAGACGACGAGATCCTGGCCACCCTGGAGAGAGGGCTGGGGTGCCCCCACATCAGCGACTACATCTACTGGGACTTCGACCCGGAGTTGAGCGCCGAGAAGATCGTCGATCGAGCCCTGACGTACAAGCCGATCGCCCTCTGAACCCCAGCGGCGCGATAAGAGTTTCCCTACTTCATCAAGGCGGCTCGCTCCGCTCGCCGCGCGCTCCCCGGCTCATCGCCGGGGACCGACGCTCCTGTCTCCGCCCCGCTCCGTCCCCGGCTACGCCGGTCGCGCGGCTAGAGCGAGACGACTTGGCTGAGGAGAAAGGCCGGCGGGGGCGGGGGCGGTCGGCTCCACGGCTTTAGGCAGCCACCATGGGGCGAGCCTCGAAGATCGGGGCCCACATCGGGCTATTGCGGGCAGGTCCAGAGACTGCCCGAGTCGCGGAGAGCTTACGGGCCCCGATCTCTCGCCCCATGGCAGCTCCCGCCCAAAGCCGCTCCACCGACCTCGTGACAAGGCCACCGGCACACGGCGCCTACGTCAGTCAGCGGACCCAGTCGTCCTCACCACCAGGGCCGACCATGATCGAGTCGATTCCGTGTCCGGTCAGATGCCAGGACTCGAACTGTGGGTCCGGTCCCACCCAGAGTCCAGCGCCGTCGTGGAAGTCGATGACCAATGCCCCACGGTCACGCACATCGACCGAAGTGACCGACTGTCCGTAGAGCGCCAGAACAGGTGCGAGGCTCAAACCTGTGCCGGGGTCCAGCTCATGCCATTCACCAGCAGTGTCCCGGAACAGGAACGGCGTCTCGACGACCAACTCGGCATCCAGCCGGTAGCCCTCGTCCGGGTCGAGGGCACACAGGCTCAGCCGCACCTGCTGATCAAATGATGTGCGCTCCACCCGAGAGCCGATCAAGGCCAAGGGAACCCTCACGCCGCCTCCCCACATCCACGGCAAGCCGACAGCCTGACATGACCGACATCGCAAGTGCAGCCACATTCCCCGGCGGCGTGCCCCATGCGTGCCCGATCGTGCGGGGAACCCCGGGGAACGATGGTCGTGACCGGGCACCACACAGCACAACGGCCCCCGACTACTTCACCTGGTCAGGGGCCGTTCATCTGCGGTGGGTGTGGGATTTGAACCCACGGTGACATCGCTGCCACGACGGTTTTCAAGACTGCGTAGCTCAGACAACTGACACCGCGCTGGCCTGCACTTACCTCCGGGGCGTCTCCGCGGGCATATGGCCTGGCCCACACATGCCCACGCTTGGCCGTGTGACTGGCCCGCGCTGCCACTTCGCCAGACCTCCGTCTACACGTCCGCCCACAGCCGAGCCTCGGGAGACGGGAAGAGTGCCACGTCGTGCCCGCCGACGCATAGGGGCGGATGAGTCTTTACTCAAGGGGCATCTTGCCGGCAGCGGTGAATTCATTCCGGATGGATTTTAATCTCCGTCACATGTGACCATACTTCTTCGAGGATCTCATTTTCCCATAGCCCCGTTATGCGCGAATGCACACGAATAGTCCCCAAGGTAAGCGCGTCTTGGACAAGACACACGCCAATAAGCATGTCAATGTCGCCACCGATTGATGGAAATTCCTTTTTGTAGTCTTCTTGAAAGATGAGGGAGGCAGGCCCACCCCATGCAGTCTTGAAATACTTTCGCCAGGCGAAGTCCGCGACTCCCGTCTCGAATTTGAGCCGCCGCAAGGGAGGATCTTCAATGGCAAAGGAACCCGCCATACCGACTGAAGCCATGGCACCCACAAGGAATTGAAAGTGCACCATCATCCAGCGCAATGGGTCGTGACTGAGCTGATCCAACCACTCGTTCGTCAGCTGGTCATAATCGACCTTTTGGCACCTGATTCGGGCTGAGAGACGCCGGTAGGTGAGCGTGGCCTCGTCGCTAGGCAGGGCCGTGTCCTCCGGCACGAAATTCAACGGTGCCAGCTCCTGCACCTTCTGCTCGACCGAACCAAACTCAGATAGCAGTAAGTCCATTCGGGCGAATATCAGGAACTGTTGTGTGAGGTCGTAACGGCTCCAGACTGCAACCGTCAGCTCGGGGTGCCGTTCTTCAAATTCCTGAGCAAGGGCCAGTAAAGAAGGGTGCGCTCCGGGATAGTTGATCACGAAAGTCCACTGCTTCACCTGTTTCGGTATCTGCCAACACTCTTCAAGGCGAGCAAAGTCCGCCTTCATCTTGTTACGGGCTTCGGCGAGCCTGAAATATGGACTCGGCGAGTAGACGGCAAAGAAAACCTTCCGCGACTTCAGGAAGCCATCACAACCAAGGTCGCCCTCATTTCCATACGTAGCTGTGGCGATGTAATCGTCACCGTGGATTGATCGCATGATGCGATCAAATAGGAGCTGAAATGAGGTTCCGTGGGTCCGTCGGTATTCCACTTCTAGCTTGAGCCTGTAGGCGTTCTTTATCCAATCGGATCGGTCTTCCAGCCATTCAAAGTCACTTCTTTTCGGCATGGCGGCTCCCGCTAGTCCGGCCTACGACGTGCTCCCATATTGCCCAACCTGACAGGTGACCACACGGTCCGTTGAGCCGACCGACCCAGCCAACAGAGGACGCTTCCCACGTTCATGCCCGAAACTGCCGAGCACGCCGCCGGGCGTGGCCAGCCGCGGCGCAGACAGGAAGCAGGCCGCGCCGCAGAAGTGGCGCGCACCCGCGCCGCACGAGGGCCTTGACGAGGTGGGGGAAATACTGCCGCCGCTTATACGCTGGCCAAGACCGAACGATGACGAGGGTGACATGAATCTGAAGGGTCCGCCTGTGGCTGGGGCTGCTGTACAGCGGCGTCGTACCGCAACCACAGCAACTGTCTCCGCCCGCCACCGTCTTTCCGGGACATCGCAGCGGCCGGTATGGCCGTAGCTGACCGATCCGGCTAGAGCTACGGATCAGAAGTTCCCCGTGCCACAACCGCCTCGGATGGGGCGGGGACTTACGGGGAACTGCCGCTGTCAGCGGGGGCGTTGGCCAGCAAGCGCCTGCGCCAGCACGTCATGTCCGGGCCGCAGCCGAGCGCTTGGGGACGTACTCCGACTGGATACCGGTGTGCAGCACGAACGTGATCCCTCACAGCACCTGCTGATCCGGAACCGGCTTGCCGCCCGGGTGCTGGAACCGCGGTAGGCACGCGGACTCTGCCACGGCTTTAAGGTCTCTCAGGTGTCTTCCGTGAACTTCACACGCTGCCAACGCCCGGATCCTGAGGCTGAGCGGGGGGTTGTGGCGCCGAACCCAACGAGCGCGCGGTTCGGAAGGAAGCCTTGATCAGAGACAGCGTTCCCTTCTCGCTGATCCGGCCGTCTTGCCGAAGTTGGAGGGCACCAATTGTCACCAAACCAATGAGCGCGCCCAGGATCACTATCGGCAGTACCCATACAGGGACGATGCTGGCTGCGACGAGGAACACCGATGCGAGGACCGTGAGGGCCAGGAGATAAAACAGGCCAGCCCGCCAGGGCCCTCGGCTAGCCAGACGCTGCTTTTCAATCAGTTGGATTACGGTTGCCACTTCAGCGGCATTCGCTCCGCTGACTTCGACTGTCTTGTGGGTAAACGTGGCCTTGCACCATAAACAGAGGTAGCGTACGTCGCCGCTTTCGTCACCGACTACGATGCCTCTTCCGGTACACTGCGGGCACATTGTGCTTGACGGGCGACTGCTACTTGCTTCGCTCATGGGCGCCTCCTCGGGCTCCGCTTCTCACGGACGCAGGGGACGGCACTTGGAGCTCCAATGTGTGTCCCCCGATGCATTGTTGTCAGCAGACTCAAGCAGAAGCTAGACGGCCCGAGCTTAGCCGAGGCAGCGCGCGGCATCACAGCCATCGCGCAGTACCTCCCGCATGCGAGAGGCCAGCCCCGTCGCGCGCGGTCACGCCGAACGGATCGTCGTTTCGACGACCAGGAGCCAGTTCGGAGCGAGGCGGCACAATCGGATTCCGTTTCACTGGGCCCGAGTTTTTATGGTTCTCTATCGCTGATCCAGAGTGAATGGCGAGCGACCGGAGCTCATTTCAGCCCTGCGGAGACTTCTTGACATGAGAGGCGACCGTTTGCGTCGCGGACGACACCGACATCAGCACGCGACTGGACACCAGAGGGGTACCCACGGAAACTGAGCCGCCAGAGGTTGTCGCCGGCAGGGAGTGTCTTGAGCCCACTGTCAGACATGTCAATAACCGCGGAGGCGAGCATTTCATGCGTTCGTTTATCGACGTCGACGGCCGCAAGCGTATAGGCGGTTCCAGCCGGGTCTTCACCGCCCACGTTAAGATTGTCCGCACGCCACTTCCCGTTGCGCATGATCGCCTCACGTGCGAAGACAGTGCGAACTTTCCCAGACTTCTTTGGAAATTCCACAGAAATCCACAGGTGGTGTCCGTGTTGCAGCTTTCCACTCCCTCGCAGCACCTTCAGGCAACGGGGAATCGCTTCCCCCTTACTATCATTGAGGGAAGTGATGCGGATGTCGTCTCCGTGCTTCCAATCCTGGTAGGGAAACATATACGCCGGAATCAGACCCGCCACCCCAACTGCAAGCCCGATCAGTCCCCACTTAATACGATTCCTGAAAGCCACTTTGATTGATGCGACCAAGCTGAACCAGGATTGTCTCTGTAAGGCCCAGAAGCCGGGCGGAGTTGGCGGAGTCGGGCCGGGCGGAGGATTAGCGGCCATGGCGTCCCTGCAGGTTGATCTATCGCTACTCATGTTGCGGTGTCAGGAAAGCTAGCGGCTCAGCACAGCGCACACACCCTCTGTTACGCGTTGGTTACTAACCAAGCGCGTCGGCCTGCATATGTAGCACTTCACTGCCGTCACTGGGGACGCAACTAGCGCGACCTGACCCGCGACAAGACCACCGGTCAGGTCCACACCTACTCGACTCAGGATGAGCCCGTGGCCGACTGCGATGAGGCCGCGCAGGCCGTATGACCAGGGCGATCTCATCAGAGATGATCGCCAGGCTTACAAAGCTGCGGTACCCGGTCTGCCGCTGGGACTCACGGGGCAGCCAGTACTCTGCGGCCAACTGTCCGCCGAGTTTGGAGGTTCCGTGGCCCATGCCGCTCTCACCGCGCCGGACCGGCTGTGGTCGGCTCAGGAGGTTTTGAGGCGTCCCAGCCCGGTGCCGGCGGCGGCCGGGGTCTACGGGTGGCACTTCGAACAGGCGCCCTGTGCGGATCTCACTGCCGGGCGCCTGCTCTACGTCGGCATAGCCCCGCGCTACATGGCGAACCGGAGCAGCACGCAGAACATGCGCAAGCGCGTGCAGTATCACTACCGGGGCAACGCGGCCGGATCGACGCTCCGCTTCACGCTCGGTTGCCTGCTCGGGATCGAGCTGCGTCGAGTAGGCAGAAGTGGGACGCGCATGACCTTCGGCAAGGCCGGGGAATCCGCCCTCAGCCAGTGGATGGCGGAGAACGCTCGCGTGTGCTGGATCGGGCACTACGAACCATGGACCCTGGAGTCGGAACTCATCTCTCAGCTCGACCTGCCGCTGAACCTCGACCAGAACCGCCATAACCCGTTTTACGGCCGTCTCAAGGAACTGAGATCCCAAGCACGGCAGCGAGCCCGGGAGTTGGCCGTGAGCGCATAGCCCAGTGGGCTGACATCACCAGCTGACATCAACGGCTGCGAACGATGGTGCACCGAGGCGGTCGCAACCGGATCGGCGAGCGCCCTGCGGGCCCTGTTCCGGCACGCCGCACCGCACTGCGATCGAACTCCTAAAGCGGGTGTCGCAGGTTCGAATCCTGCCGGGGGCACATCGCATTACGCCGCTGACCTGGGGTTCCCTCCCCAGGGAGGCGCTCTATTCGGCCTCGGACTCCCCGTCCGGGGCCGTTTGCGTGAGCGGACGGGTCGCCAGGCCCCGATATTTCCCCCGATGGATCAGCACCATCCGACACGGGCCCCGGGCCGGGCTCCTCCGCCTCGGCGGGCTCGGGCTCCGCTTCGGGGACCGTTTCCGCACGCCTGTGGGTGCCGGAAACGGTGTCACCCTATGCAACCTGTTTTGTGCTCCCGCTGCGCTGACCTACTACCGGAGGAAATGAACCTTACGCCGTTCCGTTCGATGCAGGTCCAGAGATTGGAGTTCGTGGATCGTCGATGTCAACTGCGATCTCGACCCCCGAAGTCGAGCTAAAGGTAGCAACGTTGTCGGACAGCTGGATCCGATTAAATGGATTGGATTCCGTGAAGAAGATCGCCCAGATCAGCGCACGATCAGCAGTCAAACGTGCGACGAATCCGTCTGACCCGTACGAGCCCTCGCCGCCCCACAGTAGTCCCCTGCTCCCCAGGTCTACGACGGCCCGCCCGTCGACCGAAGACGTCCATGACGGATCGCCTTGGAGCATCTCATCCAGGTCGAAGGCGGCGAGCACCCTGAAACCGCCCGGCGCGTCGGAGTCGAGGGCGACATCACAGGAGTGCCCGTCGGCGACGTGTAGTGCATCTCTGATGGGAAGCTCAAAGTCTTCCCATAGGCGTTCAATCGCGGTCATTTCTTGGTTGGCCGTCTACTTCCGTGTCCTTCAACGCTGTTCCGGGGCGTCGGGCTGCCCGAGTCACGCGAAGCTTACGGGCCCCGATGTCTCGCCCCATGGCAGCTCCCGCCCAAACCCGCTCCGCCGACCGCGCTGTACGGGCACGCGCAACAACGTCACCACCTGCGGACTCATTCGACACTACTGCGGCAAGATCACCAACCGGACTCGCTGGTGAGGGGGACGCGATGGTGGCTTACTGGTGGTGAGGGCCAAAGCGACAGCTGACGCACGACTCGCTACGGCGTTCGCCGAGAGGCTGCGATCACGTGGCGTGGTTGCTAAAAGCAATGAGTTGGCCGGCCCGCCGATTCTGACGGTCTTGGCCGACCACGCCACGTATGTGTCTTTCCGAGGGCCCCTCGAAAGGTTGCCGCCTGTCGGAGCCCTGCGAGGGTTCCAGCGCGATAGATCAAGGGACGCACGCACATGACCTTTGTCGAGAAGCATCGATTCGCCGGCGGCCGGACTGAGCGCGATCTGATGAAGATCGCCTGGGAGGGCGAGCTTTTCGGTGTGGGGCTTTTTGAAACCTTGACCGAGATGTACCCCGATCATGCCGAGCAGTTCACGGCCTGCGCGACGATGGAATGGTTCAACGTCCACTACTGCGAGCCCTTCGGCCACGACGCCGGCGTGCACGTCACCCTGGAGCAGGCCGAGAAGCTGGGAAGGGAAGGAGCGGCGCTCGCGCGACGCCTCCACTCCTTCGAAAAGGTGGCCAAGCTGACGGCCGAAGAGACCCGAGAGGTCGATCCGCTGTACAAGCAGCTGGCCAAGGGTGCCCACACCCCTGAACTCAAGGCTCTCGCAGAGGACTTGCTCGAGCACGAGAACGCGATGCGGGACTGGCTCAAGTCCGAGTTGGACGGGAAATCCGACGGCGGCGCGAAGATATTCGACTACCTCGAACGTCACGGGATCTCGCGGGAAGAGGCTGTGACTCCGCGGAAGCTCAGGGAAGACGTGGGGGGAGACAAGCAGCACCTCGTACTCGCGTTCTTCCCTGACGAGGACGCCGCCGACCAGGCAGCTCATGCGCTGAGGAACTGGGAAAAGGCCAGCGAGTACATGAAAGTCGATGCGATCGGCGTTCTCGTCAAGGACACGCACGGCAACATCAAGGAGCACAAGCTGGGACGGAGGGCCGGGAAGAAGGGCATGGGGGTCGGCGTAGCCCTCGGCGTGATCGCGGCGATACCCACAGGCGGCCTCTCCCTGGTCGGGGGTGCGCTCGCGAGCGGGGTCGGAGGCGGGGTCATCGGCGAGTTCTTCCACAAAGGCCTCAAGATGACCGACGAGGACGTGGAGCGCATCGGCCGCGAGCTCGACGAAGGCCACGCAGCTGTTGGTGTGCTCACCTGGGACTTCGAGACGGAGGCCGTGGCAGAAAAGCTCAAGGAGCTGGGCGGAACACGCCAGATTCTTGAGGTGGCCAAGGTGGAGGCTGAGGACCAAGAGCCCACTGCAACCGCGACTCGACACGAGGCCTGAGGCGGCTGTCGGCCGCGCCGATCATCGATGCGGGCGCGGCTGGTGGGCTCCAGAGACCGGGCGACGTCTTTACGCGCGGCCCTGGGCCTCGGCGTCGGCGTCGGCGACGGCAATCGCGATGCCGAGCGCCTTGGCGATGTTGCCGGCTGCCATCATGACGCGAGCCGTGCCCACGATGGGGGCGATGGCGACCAGGACATCCTGCACCTTGTCAGCGGTCAGGCCGGCCTGGATGGCGGGGTCGATGTGGGCGACGTAGGAGATCGGCGGAGCGTCCGAGGCGGCGAGGGCCGCGATGCGGGTGACCATGAACATGTCCGGGGTCAGCCCGCACCGCTCAATCGAGTCGACCGTCATCGCGGCGAGGGTGTCCAGTACCGGGGTTTCAGATGCTGTGGCCATGGCGGGTCGTCTCCTGTTGGTGTCGTGACAAGGTCAGCGGCGGTAGTAGGGCTCCGCATCTCGGTGCAGCGTGTACTGCTCGACCGTAAGCCTGTTTCCCGCGGGTTGCCTGTCCAGGGGATCGTCGACGGTGGGGGCAAGCTCAGCGAGCCGCTCCCCGGGGCCCGACCGCGGACGCACACTGACAGGTCACCAGCGCCCCCACGAGAGCGGGATGCTGCACGAGCCCTCCCGGGCAGGTCGGACGGCACCCGGACCGGTCGTCGGTTGTTCCGGTTCCTCACCCGGCCATGCGGATGTCCGATCCGGTGCATGGCATCAGAATTGGCGTTATCTACCGTTTTTGCCGGATCGGAGACAGTCCATGAAGGACCTCAAGTTTGAGCAGAAGCGCTCGCTGTCACGCCTTGAGGCGGCTGATCAGCTCATGGCGCTCGCGGCCGCGCTGAGGGAAGGTGGGGAGGCCGAACTGGAAGTCGGCCCTGGGAAGTTGAGCCTGCGGATCCCCGACGACCTTCGCAGCGAGATAGAGGTCGAGGTCGGTAACGGGGAGATCGAGCTGGAGATCGAGTTCAAGTGGCCGACCGCACCGACCCGGACAGCGCCATCGCAGGCGGTGGCAGGCACACAAGAGGCCGCGAGGAGGCGGAAGAGCGTGCCTGCCAAGCCCGGGCGGAGCAGCACCGCCACCAGCAGGAGCAAGAGCACGAAGCGGTCCACCACAAAAACGCCCTGAGCCGCGTCAGGGCCCTCGGGCCAGCCACCACCGCCGAGCGGCAGGCCCGCGCCCAGGGCGATGAGGCTCGGCGGGTCACCCGGCGGTGATTCACCACCAGCTGATTACGGTGCTGATACCGAGACACATGAGCGCGAGGCAGACGATCAGGCCCGCCATGCATCCCAGCCCGAAGAGCGAGTCATGGACGGATCCCGGCTCGGTAGGTTCGTCAGCCCCGGAGCCCGCTTGATCCCAGTCCGCCGGTTTCCCCGAGGACTGCGATGCAGCGAGGCGTATCGCGGCCAGTTGCGCACGAGCGAAGGGAGTCTCCGCTGCCGCTTCCGAGCCACGCCAAGCCAGTGCCCGCATACGGTCGGCCGGGTGTCGGTAACGGGCTTCGAAGGCCGCCACCTCCTCGGGAGAGCGCCCGGCGTCGAGGTAACTCCAGCGGCCGGCTTGCGCCGACTCCCCGAACAGGCGATAGACGTCCGCGAGCCTGACGCGAAGGGAGAGGTCTGCGGGGAAAGAGGACACCAGCCCACGCAAACGCTGCCGTGCCACAGGAAGGCGGCCCGCCGCGAGGTCGGTGTCCACCTTGGCCAAGGTGTTCTCGATAGTCACGATTGGCCATGATTGCTTCCAACCACGGTGCGCGCCAAGGGTTTCCCGTGCAGGCCGGCCGATGGGCCCCGCCGTCCGCAGGAGGGGTAAGCGGGGCCCAGGGTGTCACCCGGGGAAGTCCAACCACTTGAGGCAGACCGTGGAGGACTTCGCCTCGTTCGTCACCCCGTTGACGGCGAACCGCACGGTGCCTCCGTAGGGGCCGCCGACGTATCCGGCTCCCCAGTCGTAGCAGTCCGGGACGGCCGCCGTGGGTCCGTAGCAGGCCCGCTGGGTGCCGGTGCTCAGCGTCATCTGCTCGCAGGAGGCGTTACCGAAGTCGCTGGAGATGGCACCGGAGACGGTGACGGCCTTGCCGGAATGGTTGTTTGCGACCAGGACGACCTGGGCGCGGCCCAAGTCGCTGACGACGAGACAGCCTTGGAAGGCCACCCCGCTGACCGCGGTGTGCGCCACGCTCTTCCCGCAGCTGGTGACCTTACCGACCAGCTGCCACTGCGGCGCGGCCACGGCCGTGCCGGAGCCCAGGATCACGCTGCCGAGCACGGCAGCCCCCGCCGCGACTGTCTTCAACACCTGACGCATGGCATCCCCCATCTGCATTACCGGTCATGAGATTCGAACTCTAGATCAATTCGGGGAGGGACGTGTCCCCTTTTGGGCAGGAACGGGGGCGGGATTCACGACCAACCTTGGGCCACGATTCCTCAGGTGGACACGTCCGCCCTTCGCTCACGGACTCTGTAGCGCGGCCATTTGCGCTGTGAACGTCGGGGCATCCAGATCAGGAGGACACTGGACGTATGGCCCTACCCAAAACGCATCGTTGCTCGACCTGCTCGGACGGTGCCGCGCAGGACACAGTCCTTCACGAGGACCTCGTCGTCGGAGCACCGCTGTCCATGGAGGATCTCACCGACGCGCAGCGCCTCGACCGGTTCGCCCGCAAGTATGCCCACGACGGTTGCCTTGTCAGAGAAGTCCGGCGGGTGCCGCACGACGGCTTGAGCGGCTACGCCTGGTCCGTCCGCTTCACCGAGAGTCCGTAACAAGTGGATCACCGGCCGCTCCCGGAACAAGCCTGTATCCACCGCTGACATCAACAACGGCGGAGCGGGTGTCGCCGGTTCGAATCCTGCCGGGAGCGCCAGCGAAAAGGCCACCTACCAACCTTGGTAGGTGGCCTTTGACATGTCTGACATCTATGACGGCGGTCACTCACGGCCGGACGCCTCTTGAGCAGCCGTTCCATGTGGTTGATGGCCCCGCGCTCCGTGTCCTGGCACCGCCCCGCCGCTCGGTCGTCTGTTGGCTGCCGACTGGGTGCCAAACGCATCCGAGAAGGAGAAAATCAGGGCCCAATCGGAGGACCTGCTTTCACCTCATCGGCTGCCATGGAGGCTTACCGGTAGGCCTATCGGCTTACCCGACAGGCCAGGCCCTTCCCAAGCTTGTAGCGTCAGTTCACAGACGCCGAGCTGCGCCGAATCGCCAAACCGATACTTACCAAACTTTACTGCGGATCAGATCGGGACAGGTCTACTGCCGTGTCCGGACCGATGGGCCGGAATTACAGAAAGGGAAGAATTGACTCTCAGCAAGATAGCTCCAAAAGTGACTTTAGGGCTATTTGTCGTAGCGGTCTCCGCTTCGGCCGTCGCTCCTGTTTCCACGGCAACCGTCTCCCATAAACCGCGGAATATACAACCCTCCCACGGGGCAGGGAGCATAAAATCCTCCCATGAGGCGCGGAGCATAAAATTCACATCCAAGCGGCTCAAGGGCGGGCTGATTGAATGCGCGTCCGAAAACCCCGGACTGGCAGCTTTCCTCACTCGAGACATAGCGAAGTCGCTGAAAAATCGTGCCAGTAAAGCCTCGGTGGTGCTGTACGACCGGACCACCCATACCTTCTGCACGTACGGCGCGGACAAGCACTACGACTCCGCGAGCATAGTCAAGCCGATAATATTGGGGGCTCTGCTCCTGGACAGAGGCGTCCACCTGTCCGAGGAAAAGCAGGACCTGGCGAGGCAGATGATCGTGAGCTCGGACAACGACGCGACGTACACCCTGTGGGACATCGTAGGCCCCAAAAATATCCAGAATTTCCTGGACAGGGCCGGAATGAAGAACACCGTCCTCGACGAAGCAGGCTTCATGGGCCTGACCCAGGTCACTGCACGAGACCAGGCCAAACTGCTTGAGCTGCTCACCGCCAAGGACAACTCGGTCCTGAACGCCGAAGAGCGCAGCTACATCCTGGGCCTCATGCGTGATGTGCAGGAGGATCAGCGGTGGGGAACTCCCGCCGCGGCTCCTTCGGATGCTGCCGTACAGGTCAAGAACGGGTGGCTTCAGCGTTCCGAGACCGGGCTCAAGAACCCCTGGGACCGCGGAGATTGGAAGGTCAACAGCATGAGTGCGATCACCGGCCGTGCCTACGACTACGGCCTCGTGGTCCTCACCGAGAACAACAGAGTTCCTGAAGGCGAGTCGCCGGAGGTGGGGTGGGACTACGGCATGGATACGGTTGAGGGCGTGGCAAAGGCCATCCACCATGACCTGTACCCGGACCACACTCCCCCGGCTACCGGCAATCCCAGCCTATGAGCAGTGCGCAGCAGGTAACTGCACCCGCGATTCAGACCGGGCGTTCGAAGATCAGTGACTGCGGAGAAAGCTGACGAACTCCTCGAACTCCACCTTGTTGGTGCGGGATACCCTCCGTTTGTCCCGGAGCGTCATGGGAATGTCCCCCACTTCCGCTCCGGCCAGCATCAAGGGGACGGCGACGCGGGACGAATCGCCGCTGAACTCGGCGTTGAGGATGGCCCCGTACTCGTTCTTGGTCCAGCCCCCCTTGGTCAGATTCTTGCTGATGCATGGAATAACAAAGTGGCTCGCCTGGAGGCCCGCATCGATCTTCTGGGTCACAAAGTCCCCAAAGCTTATCTGCTCACTGTCCAGCCAGTAGCTGATTCCCTTCTCGGCGAGGGCCGCCGCGATTCTCCCAACCTCCACAGCGTCCTCCTTCGAATGGCAGAGGAAGACGTCGTAAACGAATTCCCTTCCGCCAGGCTCGGCGACGGCCGGAGCGACGAAGGGCAACTGTGTACGCTCCACCACCACGGATTTCGCCAGCACGCCGGCGCTGTAGAGCCTGACCAATCCCGCATAGCCGGGGAAGGGCACGTGCGGGCAGTTGGCCAGCAGTTCGTACGTCCGCTCCCCGGTCCGGATCTCGCCACGCACCCGGCCGGAGAAGAACTCCAGCGAGAAGTGGTTGTAACCACGTGCCAGCACAACCGGCTCCGACAACTGGGCGACCGGGGTCAGCATGCCTTCCCGGAACACGCCAATCCGGGCAACGGTGGTGGCGGTGCCGGCCGTAACCTGCGGTGCCGTGTAGAAGGCCACGAAGGTCCAGTCCCGGTCCGCCCGACAGACCAGTCCCGCGCCTGTTCCCCAGCGCTCCGTGAGCCGTATGTCGGCGGACACACGCCCGTTGAGTACTGGCCCGGGCGCGAGGTCGGTGACGTAGGAAGCGGCGTATTCGCCTATACCACCGCCGTGACCGGTGAGCATTGTGGAAAGAGCCGTCCAGTCCCCGCTATGCGAGGGATGCCAGTCGTTCACGGAGCCTCTCGCGCTTCGTCTCCAGGTCGGCCCGGTTCGCGGGGAATCGTGGGATCAGCGCGTCGGCGACCCCGAGCGCACTCACCAGCAGGGTGATCTCCACGTCCTCGTCTGCCTCGCTCACAGCGTGCCAGCGCTGCTGTTTGCGTGCCCCCTCATGCATACGGCCCTTGCGCCAGACGTTGACCAGCCTCTTGACCTCGGGCTCGTCGAGATACTCCGCCACCAAGTCCCCGATCAGCAGTGACGTCTCGTTCATCTGACGCTGCTGGCGGAGGTTGCCCATCTCCACCCCCATACGCCCGATGCCGATCGCGGCGGCCTGGTCCCCGACCGCGAACTCGGCTTGCCGCATGCGAGCGATCTCGGCCGTCAGCATCTGCTTCATGCCGCTCAGGTCGCCCAACTCAAGGTCGTCGAGCAGCTTCTCGTCCGTGGTCTCGGCCCGGTACTGCTCCACCACGCTCTGTACCAGCGCGTGGACGGGAGTGGCGACCACCTCCGCCAGCGGGGCCAGTGCGACGACCTGGTCAGCGGCGGCGACCTGGCGGCTGTCGTCGTACAGGACCGCGCCGATGGTGAACTCCTCGCCGTCCAGCCGCGTCGGGTCGATCTGCAGCCGGACCGCGAAATTGAACGTGTCCTGCCCCTTCAGGGGGCGCAGAGCGTAGCGCGAGCGACGAGGGACCTTGCGCAGGGAGTTCAGTTCCTGACTCATGCTCACGCCGGGTGGCAGGGTCAGCTCGACCCTGGGGCGGTCGACCACGACGCTGAGGGCACCGCGGAACTCCTCCTCCAGGATGTTGTCGATGCCGGTTTCGCTGATGTACCAGAACCGGCCGCCGGAGGCGCTGGCGATCGCCTCCAGCAGGTCCTCCTGAAAGTCGTTGCCGATCCCGATCGTCGAAGTGCTGATGCCTTCGTCGCGGGCGCGTGAGGCCACCACGGCAAGGGCGGCCTTCTTGGTCTCCCCCGCGTTCGCCATGCCGTCCGAGAGCAGGATCAGTCGGCCGTAGTGTTTCTCCGTCATATAGCTCTGGAGCTCCAACAGCCCCTGGTACCACCCCAAGGACAGATTGGTGGAACCTCTCGGCTGAATCGCGTTGAGCCGCTCCTCCACCTCGGCCTTGGGCGTCTGTGGATTGATGACCACCAGGGTTTCGTAGTCGAACACGACTACGGTGAAAAGATCGTCGCCGGTGATTCGCCGGAAGATGTCGCCACAGCTCCGCTTGGCGATTTCCAGCTTGCCCTGGTCGGCCATGCTGCCGCTGCGGTCGATGACCAGGCACAGGTTCATCGCGCCGCCGGTCCGGTCGGCGTCCTCGGCGGCGCGGCACCTGACCTCGACCACGATGTCGAACTCGGTGACCTCGTCGTTCCGGGCGGCGGGCCGCTCCGGTAACACCAGGATTTCGATGGGTTGATCGTTCATATCCTCCCCCTTCGCGGCGCCAGGGAATCACATCCGAGAACCGGCGGGGGCATTATCGGACGTATCTTTACCCAAGCGGGTGTCGCTGGTTCGAATCCTGCCGGGGCGCCAGCGCAAGGACCCTCAGCCGATCACGGCCGAGGGTCTTTGACATTCGCTCAGGACTTGCCGAGCGCGAGTCGCGGACCCCCCGATCCGGATGCCCAACCATGGATAGGTGTGATTGGAGAACACATTGTCCTGCGATTGCAGTCCTACCGCCGAGGGCCACAACTGGAAGGCCGCAGCATTGGAGATCCCGCCGTGCAATCGCCGCCGGACCCGCCCGAAGTCCCGTCCGGACGGAGCATCTGTGATCGTGTCGGTCCACTCGACCGCGTAACTGCCCTGGTCGAGAGTGCCCCACGGCGAGGTCGTCCTCGCCTGGCCGACCGTGCCGAGGCTGCCCTGGTAGATCTCGGGGTAGGTGATGGGGTCCAGGCCGAACGGATTGACGGTGGAACAGACGTCGGGCTGGACCTGATGATCACAACAACGGCTGACGCCACACGAGCACCGCCCACTTCTCTCCGCTTCCGTACGATCACGGGATCTGGGCGCACGAACACTGCGAACAGCCACACTGTCCCGCCGGTACAGGCCTATGGTCGGCCGCATGAGTCAGTACGCCACAGCGATTCAGGACGCGGCACAGGAACAGGACCACTTCGGCCCGAGCGGCCATGACATCCGTCAGCCCGTCCGCGTGCACGCGGTTCACTGGCCCGACCCCGGCGGCACCGGCTGGGAAGAGGCCAGGACGATGTGCGGACGGCCCACGGTCGGTATGGAGAAGGCCGTGCACACGGCTCCCTATCCCACCATCTGGCATGCGCCCAGATGGGATCAGTTGAAGTGCGGCACCTGCGACGAAGCAGTGCGGAACGCCACGCACGACTGATGCCCACGACTGATGCCCACGAGTGCGGACTGCGGGCCCCGACTCACCTGTCAGGCCCGGCAGTCCGCTCTCATCTGGGCCGCCGCGTGGTGTGCGCCCCCGCGTTGGTCGCTGCCCCAGTCCTTGCCGCGGTCCACGAGCTGCACCGTGAGCTGCTGATTGAGGACCGGGATCTTCTCCACGATCAGGCCGCGGCCCCGCAGTGACGTCTGGTCGATCTCGAAGGACTTGATCGCGCTGTCCTGGTCGGCGGGATCGGCCAGCACCGTGTACGTCGTCGGATCGCCCGCCACATCGCGGTCGCGCTCGCTCTCGGGGATGGCGACGGACACCGAGCAGGTCGCGTATCCACTGCCCACGTACCAGGACCAGGTCGCCGTGCCCCCGCTGTCCTTGGTCGGACTGCCCGACATGGGGACTGCACTGAAGCTGCCGTCGCAGCCGTCACCCTTGTGACCGCCGGTGTACACCGTGTACCAGCCGTCGTCGCCGTCGCTGAAGCGGCCGCGCTCCTGGTAGCCGCCGCCGCCGGTGCAGCCGGGCCCCGCCCAGGCGGAGTACGAAGGGCGGTGGACGTTCTGCGGGGGCTTCGGCTTCTTCTCGCCCTGGGAACCGCCGGGGCTCGGCGACGGCGAGCCCGTCGGTGACTCGGAGGGGGCGCCGGGCAGCGCCGTGGGCTCGATGCGCTGCGGGGCGCCGCCGAAGTCGCCGCGGTCGAAGTCGGAGTCGGAGGCACCGCCGGACGCGTCCGCCCCGGCTTGTTCCGAGTCGCCTCCGTACAGCGAGACCGCCGTGACCACCAGGGTGAGTGCCATCAGCACAACTCCGCCGACCAGCAGGATCTTTCCGGTTCGGGAGAGGAGGGAGACGCGTCCTGCCAGCGTGTCGCGGGCCTCCCGCGCCCCGCTCAGGGTCCGGCCTCTGGCACCAGCCACTCTGCCTCCTGTGCACTCCGGGCATGGCATCCCGGGCTGCGACATCCTGCCGTCGTCGCCGCCGCATCGTTCGCATGCCGTGTCACACCTGCACCACTGGACCAACCGCGCGGTATGACAAGGGTGTCCACTATGCATCAGCGGAACGGGACGAGGTAGGTGTTAACGGCGGTAAGGGGTCAGCGGAGTTCGTCGGGACAGGCCGTACCGCGCGGTAGCTGGTACGGAGCAGCCAGGCGGTACAAACCCGGTGCGGGCGCGAGCAGTTCGGTCCACTCGTCGCCGTCCACGTCCTTCTGCGCCTTCAGCAGACAGCCGTTGGGATTGACGAAGGTCTTGCGCCCGCTCGAACGCGCCTTCGACTCGTCCGTCTCCTGCGGGCCCTTCACCTTCTTGCCCTGCTCGTCGACGATGCTCAGCCACGGCGAGTAGGGGACCCGGATCAGCACCCGGCCCGCCGTCCTCACCTGGATCGTGAGCTCACCCGCGCCCGCGTGTTCCACGGCGGCCGGCGGGTCGGCCAGCGGCATCGGGTTCTTCACCGCGAACAGCTGCCAGTTCCCGTCACCCCAGAGCCGCGTCAGATACGGCTGGCCCGCACGCACCAGTTCCGCCTCCTGCTTCGCGCCGCTGGAGTCCGGCGCCCCCTTCGGCAGCACGACATAGTGGACCGCCCACCGGTCCAGCCAGGCGCGGTAGCCGGCCGAGGTCAGCGTCTTCTCCTCGTCGTAGAAGAGCGGATTGCGCTTCATGTCCGCCTGCCGGTTCCAGCCGCGGGCCAGATTGACGTACGGAGCGAGGGCGGACGCCTCCCGGTGGCTGCTGGCGGGCACGACCTCGACCCGGCCACGCTCCGCGCGGAGCCCCTGGAGCCGGTCGACCAGCGGCGCGAGCTCACGGTTCCAGGACGCCGTCGGGGCCGTACGCACCATGTCGTCGACGCCCTTGAAGCCGATCCAGAAGTTCAGGCCCAGGAAGGCGATCACGAGCGCGTACCACTTGCGGGAGCTCGGCACGGTGTACGGCAGCGCAGCAAGCAGCACCACGCCCGCGAAGAGCATCGGGAGCCGGGACACGTTCGACCCGATCTGGGACTCGAACACCCAGGTGAGCAGGGTGCCGACGCTGTAGACGGCCGCGCCGGTGCGTACGGTGCGCCACTCCTTCGGTACGAGGACGAGGACAAGGACTCCGAAGAGGAACGGCAACGAGGTCGACCAGAACGACATCGGCTGCGTACCGGAGAAGGGGAACAACCAGGCGGAGAGCGCCACGACCAGGACCGGGGCGACGCCGACGGCGTACGCACCGGGGCGGCGCTTGTTCAGGAACAGCGCCGCCGCGACGACGCCGAGGAAAAGCCCGGCGACCGGGCTCGACGCGGTGGCGAGCCCGGCGAGCGGGGCCGCGACGGCCGCCTTCGCCCAGCGTTTGTGGCGCCAGCGGTACGGCCAGCAGAAGACCGCGGCGACCGCGCCGAGGGCGAACATCATGCCGAGACCGAAAGTCACCCGGCCCGAGAGCGCGTTGCAGAAGAAGGCGAAGATTCCGGCGAGCGAGCAGGCAACGGGATTACGGACGGCGCGGACGCGGACCAGGATGAGCGCGGTCAGGGCGGCCGAGACCGTACCGGCGATCATCATCGTCGAGCGGACGCCGAGCAGCGACATCAGATACGGCGAGACGACGCTGTACGAGACCGGGTGCATTCCGCCGTACCAGGCGAGGTTGTACGCGGAGTCGGGGTGCCGGCCGACGAACTCGGCCCAGGCGTCCTGGGCCGCGATGTCGCCGCCGCTGTTCGCCAGGAAGAAGAACCAGAGCAGATGGGTGAGCGCGGCGAGTGCGGTCGTGAGGAGCACGGGGTGACGCGTGAGCCGGTCGCGGAGATCGGCGATGGGACCGGGGTCGGCAGCGGATTCCGGACCGGGGCCGGGCAGGGGCGGGCGTATTCGCAGCCCGGTGTCGGGGCTGCTGCCGTCCGCCTGTGTCGGCTCAGCGGTGGTCACTGCGGCTCTCCCCGTCTTCCCCGGCTGTGCGGTTGTCCCCCGGCCTGCCAACCTCCGACGTGCTCCAGCTGACGTTCCGTGCAGACGTCCGTCCGGACTTCCGTCCTGACGTTCCATGCTCAAGGACGCTGTCCCGGCGCCCAGAAGTTGCCCCGGGACGCTAACACGCGGGCGTCCCGGGATCCCGGGACGCCCGCGCGCCCGGTGCAGCCCTAGCCGAGGCGGGTCAGCTTGTCGCCCAATCCAGGCTCCACCAGGTCCTGCTGGAGCGCGACCGGTGCGGTGACCTTGCCCGTGCCGGAGCCGACGGAGACCTGGCCGACGACGTCGCCCGCCTTCGCGGAGTGCGGGAGCGCCTTGCCGCTGTCGCTGATCGCGATCTGGACCTTGAGGCCGCCCCAGCCGACCGCCTTGAGCTCCTTGGTGGCGACGACGGCCGTCCGGCCGCCGAGGCCGTTGTCGACGTAACCGACGACATCGCCCTTCTTGACGACGGTCGCGGAGGTGACGCCCTTCTGGGCGGCCTTGATCATGGCGATGCTGTAGTCGATCGCCAGGTTCAGCTTGTCGTCGAGAATGGTGGCCTTCTGGGCGCCCATGGCGACACCGACGATGCGGCGTACCTTGCCGTCGACCTCGACGTTGGCGGACCAGAGCAGATTGCCGCCCGCCGGGGTGGAGGAGCCGGTCTTGATGCCGCCCACTCCCTCCTCCAGCAGGGCCTTGTCGTTGTTGTTGCGGATCGTCCCGTCGATGCCGGGGACCGTGGTCAGCGTCGTGTCCACGATCCCCCGGAACACATCGTTCTGCATGACCGCCTTGGCGAGCTTGAGCTGGTCCTGCGGGGTGGACACGGTGGTGGCCTTCAGGCCGCTCGGGTCCGTGTAGGTCGAGTTGGTCATGCCGAGGTCCTTGGCCGCGTCGTTCATCTTCTTGACGAACTCGGCCTCGGTCTTTGCGTCCCAGCGGGCGAGCAGGCGCGCGGCGTTGTTGCTGGAGGGAATCATCAGCAACTGCAGCATCTGCTTCTCGGTGAACTGCTGTCCCTTCGAGAAGTTCGCCCGCGACTCGTCGTGGTTGTTCGACTCGTCCGCCGCCTGCTGGTCGACGGTGATCTTCGGACCGACCTCTTCGCCCTTGAGCGGGTGGTCCCGGAGGATCACGTACGCCGTCATCGTCTTCGCAACGCTCGCGAGCGGTGCGGGTTTCTGGGCGCCGTATGTGCCGATGCTGCCGACGCCCTCGACCTCGACGGCGCCCTGACCCTCGTCCGGGAACGGCAGGCTGAGCGGGCCGCCCTTGAAGGTGAACGTGGGCTCCGCGGAGAGCGCGAGTGACGGCTCCGGGAGCGGACGTACGGCCTGTACGACCGCAAAGACGATCAGGAGCAGCAGAACCAGCGGCGTCCAGATCTTGACCCGCCGCACGACGGTACGGACCGGGGTCTGTGGCGGGGGCGGGGTGTTCGTCAGCTCGGCGAGCAGATCGAGCGGCGGCAGCGGGGGCATGGGCTGCTGCCTGGTCCGCTCGGCCTCGGTGAGCGCGGCGGGTGCGGCCGGGGTGGTTGACGCGGGGTTGGTTGCGGCGGGAGCGGCTGCCTGGGGCTTGGCCGCGGCGGGATCCCGTACGTCATCGGCCCGCAGGGGTACGAACGTGCTGGAGCGCGGGACATCGGCCTCGGGCTTGGGCTTGGGCTTGGGCCTGGCCGCCGGTGGCACCTTGAGCGCGGTGGTGGGCTGATCGACGACAGGCCGACGGGGTGTCTTGAACACGGCGGTGGGCTGATCGACCGTGCGCTTGGGGGCGGCGGGGGCGGCCTGGTCCGCGGGCGTGGCGCCCTTTGCTTCCGCAGATCCGGCGCCCTTGGCGGGTGCCGGCTCGGCAGCGCCGCCGGTACCGGTGTCCGTGCCTGACGGGACCTCGACTTCGCCGGCAGGCGCGGGCACGGCCTCCGACTTCGCGGCCTCGGAGCCCGAGCCTTCGGAGCCCGCGCCTTCGGAGCCCGCGGGCTCCGGCTCGGCCGTCGCGTCCGAACCGGTCTCGTCGTCGGAGGTCTCCGCGTCGCCCTGACCCGACGGCGCCGAAGCGGCAGCCTCGTCGGACGGTGCGGCCTGCGATGCAGGCTTCGCAGCGTCGGAGGCCGAGCCTTCGGCGCCCGAGTCTTCGGCGCCCGCGGGCTCCGGCTCCGTGGACGTGCTCGAACCCGGTTCGTCCTCCGAGGCCTCCCCGTCGTCCTGACCCGACGGCACCGAGGCCGCAGCCTCGTCAGCAGGCTCGGACTCGGACACGGACGTGTCCTCGTCCCGCGCCTCCACCTCCGCATCGGCATCCGCTTCGGCGGCGTCATCGTCGGCCTCGGAGGCCGAGCCTTCGGCGCCCGCACGCTCCGGCTCGGCGGACGCGCCCGAACCCGCCTCGCCGTCCTGACCCGACGAACCCGAGAGGGCAGCCTCGTCCTGGCCCTCGTCCTCCGCCGGAGACTCGGCCTCGTCCGCGGCCGCAGGCTCCCGCTCCGCAGCCGCGCCGGAACCCGCCTGCTCGCCCGAGAGCCCCTCAGACGCATCGCCCGACCCCGGAGCCGGAACCGGCGCCTCCGCGGCCTCAGAGGGCGCCTCCGCGTCCGCCGACGCACCCTCGTCGTCCGCGCTCGCCACCCACGCCGCCACCGCGGCCCGCAGCCTCGCGTCGTTCTCCGCCGAGCCCGACTCCGTGCCCCGCTCCGTGTTCGCCGGCGCAGACGGTTCGGGCGGCATCTTGAAGACCGCCGTCGGCTGGTCCGCTCCGGGAGCGGCAGCCCCCGGGGACGCCTGGCGGAACACGGCAAGCCGCGGGTCACGTTCACCCGAAGTCGTCTCCCCCGACGACTTCCGCTGCTCCGACTTGTCGGGGGACTCGCCCGCCACCGTGCCTCCTCCATGAGTCATGCGTCATGTGTCATGCGTATGCCATGCGTACGCATTGTCGGGCGCCGTTCAGGCGACAGCCCGTGTTGTCCGAACCATCTACCAGTGTCCTGTGTGAGAGGACAGCCCCCGCGCATAGACGAGAACGACATACCTGCCGGTTCCCGTACGAAGTGCCCAGGCGCTCTCGACAGACCAATGTGAGAGGGGTCACCCTGTCATTCATCCACGCGGGGAGGCATGGATGGGCAGGAGCCGCAGAACACTTCCGGAAGAGCTTCTGCTGCTCGCTCTGGACCCGACCACGGGTACCACAGCGCAGCCGCAGTCGCTCGACCTCGGCCTGGCCGGAGCCCAGCTAGTAGAGCTGGCTCTGGCAGGACGGATAGCCCCGGACGGGGATCGTATCGCCGTGGTGATGCCACGGCCGACCGGAGATCCGACTCTGGACTCCGCACTGGAGTTGCTGCGCCGACGCGGCAGTCCGGTACGGGCGGTCCATTGGATTGGCGGGCCCCGACTGGGGCTGCGCCAGATTTACCTCTCGCATCTGGAGCGGTGCGGCATGGTGCATGCCGTGGCGGGCCAGATGTGCGGAGTGCTGCCGACAACTCGCTACCAAGCGACGGACACGGCGATCAGCCGGGACATCAGGGCCCGGCTGGACAGTGCGATCCGCACCGGTGTACCGCCGGACCCGCGGACCGCGGCGCTCGCTGCGCTGGCCCACGCGGTCGGACTCGGCAAGCACTTGTACCCCGGGAACGAAGGGCGTTCCTCGAGGTCCCGTCTGCGGGATCTCATCAGGCACGACCCCATGGGCGGACTCGTGGCGCACGCCGTGATGGACGTCCAGAACGGTGCGGCCGCTCAGCCCCGCCGCAATCCCGCCGCCCCGGGCGGCAGTCGCCAGCCGGCGGCCGTATCGATGCAACCGCGCCACGGGAGCATGGACCGCGTCGCCGCGCACTAACCGCACCACAAACCGCACTACAAACCGCACTACAAACCGCACTACAAACCGCACCAAAAGTCGCACCGTGCACACCGCACAGCCGCCGCATCGACGTCCCCAAGACCCGGTCCGGGAGCCGCACAAGACGCGCGGGGCAGCAGAAACGCTGCCCCGCGCGTTCCCGCGTGTAGCCATTTGCCAGCGCAGCCACGACCATTGGTGGCAGTCTGCTGAGCGGTAGATACGCACAGCTACGCAGCCGGAGGTGCAGTTTCCGTGGCGTCCAACGTCAACCCCACCGTCAGGCGACGCCGTTTGGGCCAGGAGCTGCGCCGGCTCCGGGAACTCAAGGGCATGACGGCCGAAGAGGTGGCGGAGCGCCTGCTCGTCTCCCAGTCGAAGATCAGCCGTCTCGAGAACGGCCGCCGCTCGATCAGCCAGCGCGATGTCCGCGATCTGTGCGGCGTGTACGAGGTCGAGGACCACCGGATCGTCGACTCGCTGATGCAAATGGCCAAGGACTCGCGTCAGCAGGGCTGGTGGCACGCCTTCGGCGACATCCCGTACAGCGTCTACATCGGCCTGGAGACCGACGCGGCGAGCCTGCGGGTGTACGAGCCCCAGGTCGTCCCGGGACTTCTGCAGACCCGGCAGTACGCCGAGGCACTGATCGCCGGTGCGCTGCCCGAGAGCGGGACCACCGATATCGAGAAGCGGGTCAGCGTCCGGCTGCGCCGCCAGGAGCGGATCAACGACGCCGAGCATCCGCTGCGCCTGTGGGTGGTGGTCGACGAGGCCGCGCTGCGCCGTCTGGTCGGCGACAAGCAGCTGATGCGCGAGCAGCTCGAGTATCTGGTGGAGCTGTCCCAGCTGCCGCATGTCACCGTGCAGGTGCTGCCCTTCGAGATGGGCGCCCACCCCGGCATCAACGGCCAGTACGCGATCCTCGAGTTCCCCGACGCCTCCGATTCGAGCGTCGTCTACATCGAGGGCGTGACCAGTGACTTGTACCTGGAGAAGGCCAACGATGTGCAGAAGTACAGCGTCATGTACGAGCATCTGCGCGCGCAGGCCCTGAATGTGGACCAGACCCGACAGTTCATCGCGGACATCGCGAAGGACTACGCCCGCTGAGTGGCTTCGCAAGGCGCTTCGGCGGCGAGGGGGACCGCACAGTACACCCCCACCACCTCGCGGCGGAAGAGTCGCCTGGGATATGCCATCCGGTCGAGTGAATGGCCGCCTCGCGCACCCACTGCGGCGAGTAGCGTCGATCACGCCAGCAAGAACGTTGGCGCGAATCACACCACTTGCTGAAGCGGAGCAGACATGGCAATCACTCAGGGCGCCACGGAGACCTGGACGAAGTCCTCGTACTCCACGGGAAACGGCGCATGCGTAGAGGTCAAGTCCCCCATCGTGCAGGCGATTGCCGTGCGGGACTCCAAGGTGCCCGCCGGCCCGACGATCACCTTCGTCCCCGAATCCTGGAACGCGTTCGTGAACGAAGTGGGTCAGGGCGCGTTCGATCTCGGCCGATAACCGCGCCGAGGCGCGCCCCGAGCAGGACAGCACCCCAACGCACCACAGAGCACCACGGACATGAGCCCTCTCGACTGGTCCGCCGTCCCGGCCGAGGGGGCTCGGCCATGCCCCCACTGCCATCCCCTCCCCCACCGGCTGCTGTCTCGGCGCGGTTGCCTCAGCCACCGGCTGCCGTCTCAGCGCGGTTGCCTCAGCGCAGTTGATCGACGTAGCGGTCGGTACCCGGGACCGTCGGAATGAAGGGAGCCACCAACTCCACCCGCCCCAGCCCCGATTCGACGACCGCTGCGTCGAGACCGGCGAACGCAGGCTCCCAGCGCTCCCTCGGGTCCTCCTCGAGGAACCACAGCAGCGTCAGCCGGGTGTCCACACCCTCCACCTGCTTCACATAGGTCATCCGGTCGCCCGGCAGTGGTGTCGGCCGGAAGACGGTCACCATCGCCGCGGGAGAGCCCGCCAGCCGCTTCGGCAGATGCTTGGCACGCAGCCACTCCAGCAGCTCCGCCCGCTGCTCGGGCCCGTCCGCATCGATCACCTCGACCACCAGGCCGGCGTACGGGTGGTCCAGCGCGTGGTAGTCGCGCGGCCCCGCCGCCCCGTCCCGGTAGACGGTCGCCTCATGGTCCTGGAAGGCCGTGAAGACATGCGTACGGTCCTGGTGGACCCTTCCGTCGCGGTTCAGCCGCTTGTTGATCCCCACGGTCCACTTCATATGGTCCGCGTAGCGGCCGTCGGTGATCCAGTACGTGGAGATGTAGCAGCCCGCGGTCACCGGCTGGGCCACCGCCGACTTCTCCGGGTAGCGCAGCCGCTGCAGCTCCCTGGTGGCGACCCAGCGCCGCCCGGCGTACATCCAGGGCATCGCCATCGCGCCCGCGTAGTAGTGGTCGTCCTCGTACCAGCGGTTGTACGCGTACTCATGGCCTGGATGCGGTTCGACCATGGTGATCAGGGCGTGGCCGGGGCGCACCCCGTACGGGCCGACGCCCGCCAGTTCCGCGTACACCTCACTGCGCGTGCCTTCGCCGCGCGTGCCTTCGCCGTGCGTGTCCTCGCTCACGATGCCCTCTCCCCTTCCTTCCTCTTCCTTCCGCCGACGCAGGGACCTACTCTGACGCCCCGTCAGAAGAACTGCCATAGCCGGGAGGGCCTTGATGTTGCTCAAGGGGAAGACCGTCATCGTCTCCGGGGTAGGAGCCGGTCTCGGCCATCAGATCGCCGCGACGGTCGTACGGGACGGGGGCAACGCGGTCCTCGGTGCGCGCACCGCGGCGAATCTCGTGAAGTCGGCCGAGGAGATCGACCCCGGCGGCACACACACCGCGTACCGCGCCACGGACATCACCGACGAGGCGCAGTGCGACGCGCTGGCCGCGCTCGCCGTCGAGCGCTTCGGGCGGATCGACGCCGTCATCCATGTCGCCGCCTGGGACAGCTACTTCGGGGGTCTGGCGGACGCGGACTTCGAGACCTGGCACGGAGTCATCGACGTGAACCTGCTGGGCACACTGCGGATGACCCGCGCCTGTCTGCCGGCGCTCAAGGAGCGGGGCGGCTCGGTCGTCATCATCGGTACGCAGTCGGCGGTGGCCGCGCCCTCACAGGTGTGGCAGGCGGCGTACGCGGCGTCAAAGGGGGCGCTCACCTCGGCGATGTACTCGCTGGCGCGCGAGCTCGGCCCGGACCGGATCCGGGTGAACACAGTGCTGCCGGGCTGGATGTGGGGGCCGCCGGTGCAGGCGTACGTCCAGTTCACGGCACACACCGAGGGGGTGCCGGAGCCCGAGGTGCTCGGGCGGCTCACCGAGCGGATGGCACTGCCCGAACTGGCCACCGACGGGGACGTGGCGGAGGCCGCGACCTTCCTCGCCTCCGACCGGGCCCGGGCGATCACGGGCCAGTCGCTTCTGGTCAACGCGGGCGAGCTGATGCGGTGACGATGCGATAGCGCCGTCGGCGCTCAACCCCCTTCCCCTCCAGGACCCTTCGACCGGCCGCACGGGCAAATCACCGCCGTGCGGCCTTTTTCACCCCTCTCAGATTCATGAATATGAACAGAGGTCATTAACTCGAACGTTTTTACTTGCCTTTGACTCGTCGAGTCGTTGTCGTGGCCGCGCCCATGGACACACCATGAACGGCGTTCACAAGGCGGACCCCAGGAGGGGGCACATGAACAGTCTCGACTGGACCGTGCTCATCGGTTACTTCGGTGTGATGGTCGCGATCGGCCTCTGGTCGCACAAGCGCGTTGACAACGTCAGCGACTTCTTCACCGCCGGCGGCAAGATGCCGTGGTGGCTCTCGGGCATCTCGCACCACATGTCCGGCTACAGCGCGGTGATGTTCACCGGCTACGCGGGCATCGCCTACAAGTACGGTGTCACGTCCTTCGTGACCTGGTCCCTCCCGATCGCCATCGGCATTTTCATCGGCGCCAAGCTCTTCGCGCCGCGCCTGAACCGGCTGCGGTCCAAGCTCCATGTCGCCTCGCCGCTCGAATACCTGAAGAACCGGTACAACCTGAAGACGCAGCAGGCCCTGGCCTGGTCCGGCCTGCTGCTGAAGATCGTGGACGTCGGCGCCAAATGGGCCGCCATCGCCACCCTGCTCTCCGTCTTCACCGGCATCTCGCTACACCAGGGCATCCTGATCACCGGCATCATCACCGGCATCTACTGCACGATCGGCGGCCTCTGGGCCGACGCCCTGACCGAGCTGGGGCAGTTCATCATCCAGCTGCTGGCCGGTCTCGCGATGCTCATCGCGGTCATGGGCAAGCTCGACGGCTTCAGCACGCTGTGGACGGTCTGGGACAAGCCGGAGCTCCAGGGCCACGCCGACGCGACCGCCGGACCGTACACGGTCACGTTCCTGCTGGCGTTCCTCTTCATCAAGACCTTCGAGTACAACGGCGGCATGTGGAACCAGGCGCAGCGCTACATGGCGACCGCCAACGCCCGCGAGGCCACCCGCTCGGCGCGGCTCTCCGCCATCCTGTGGTTCGTCTGGCCGCTGGTCCTCTTCTTCCCCATGTGGTGCGCGCCGCTGCTCATCGAGGCGAAGAAGCCGGACGCCTCCGACTCGTATGCGCTGATGACCGAGCAGCTGCTGCCGCACGGTCTGCTGGGCCTGGTCATCGTGGGCTTCTTCTCGCACACCATGGCCATGTGCTCCTCCGATGCCAACGCCATCTCCGCGGTCTTCACCCGGGACATCGCACCGGTGCTCTCCAAGAAGGCCAGGAGCTGGTCGGATCGGGCCGGGCTGATCGCGGCCCGGCTGTCGACGATCTCCTTCCTGGCGCTGTCGATGGCCATCGCGACGCAGGTCAACTCGCCCACGTTCAAGGACATCATCACCGTCGTGATCAAGTGGGTGGCGGGTCTGATGGGCCCGATCGCGATTCCGTTCATGCTGGGTCTGCTGCGTCCGTTCCGTAAGTCGGGACCGACCGCGGCGCTCACCAGCTGGGCGGCGGGCCTGATCGCCTTCTTCTTCCTCAACTACGAGATCGACGGTACGGCCAGGACCGATGTGGCCCTGCAGTACCAGGTCTCCGTACCGCTCGCGATCTCGCTGGTGCTCTACATCTCGATCGGCTTCCTCAAGCCGGAGGACACCCCCGAGCGGGACGCGGTCATCGCCCGGATCAACACGGACGACGACGGTCCGGACGCGGGGCTCACCGCCCGGGCCGTGCCGGCGCCGGCGGAGCCCGCCGACGCGAAGGTGCTGGGCCGCGAGGGCGCGGACGGCTGACGTACACCGGTACGCAGGAGGGCCCGGCTCCCGTGGGGGACTCGGGCCCTCCTGCGTACTCGGGCCGTCCTGCGTACGGGCCGTCCCGCGTACCGAGGTCAGGTTCGCGGGTAGCGGGCCAGCCAGCCGGGTGCGGTCACCGTGGGGCCGTGCAGGGCCGGGCCCTGCGTCATCTCCATCGCGAAGTCGTCGGCGAGCTCCAGGATGGTGGCGCGGCCCTCCAGTTCGGAGAGCCAGGCGGGCGGCAGTGCGGTCTCGCCGTGCAGCGCTCCGAGCAGTGAGCCGGTCAGCGCGCCGGTGGTCTCCGAAGGGCCGTCGTGGTTCACGGCCAGGCGCAGGCCGTGCCGGATGTCCTCGCCGACAAGAGCGCAGTAGACGGCGATGGCGAGGGCGTCCTCGGCGTTGTGGCCGTCGCCGATGGAGGCGATCCTGGCGGGGCTCGGTATGCCCTGGCGTACGGCGCCGAGCGCGTGCTTGAGGCCGTCCGTGACGGGCTGGTGGCCGGGGCGCGAGGCCAGCTGGGCCATGGCGCGCTGCACGGAGCCGTCGAGGGTCTCGCCGCGGGCCAGACCGTGCACGATGACGGCGAGCGCGCCGGCGGAGAGATACGCGGTCGGATGGCCGTGGGTCTGGGCCGCGCACTCCACGGCGAGCTGGCACACCAGCTGCGGCTCCCAGCCGACGAGCAGTCCGAACGGCGCGGAGCGCACCAGCGCGCCGGCGTCGCGCGCGGAGGGGTTCTTGGGTGCTTCGAGCGTGCCCATGTTCTCGTCGCCGAGCCCGGTGAGACAGGCCGCCGCGGGTACGCGGCGGGTGTAGAGCCACTCCTCGCGGGCGAGCCAGCCATTGTCCTTGCGGCGCTCGTCCGGGCCCCAGTGGCGCTGGGTGGCCGCCCATCTCAGATGTGCGCGGTGCACATCGGTGGGCGGGTGCCAGGCGCCGGTGTCACGGCGCACCTGGGCGCGTATCAGCCCGTCGACGGTGAAGAGGGTCAGCTGGGTGGCGGAGGTGACGGCGCCGCGGCGGCCGTGGGCGGGCACGAAGTCGCTGACGGCCTCCGGGCCGTGAGCTTCGCGTATCTCCTCGATGGTGAGCGCGGAGACTCCCGCGCCGAGCGCGTCGCCGATGGCGCCGCCGAGCAGGGCCCCGCGCACCCGCGCACGGAAGTCCTGCTGCTCGGCACGGCCCCAGACGGCCGTGGCTGCTGCGCTCACCGCGCGTTCCTCCCTGGGCTCCCCAACGTCGAACATATGCCTGGCGCAGCACTGTAATCGACCCGGATCGGTCGGTTCAGAGGCCGGAACGGGATCGCCACGGTATGTGGACAGAAGGGCTTCTGGTCTGCTTTGCACCCTTTGTCCGGCGGGTGTTACCACTCAGTCGGTGGATGTCACCGTTTCGTCGGTGGACGTCACCGCACCCTGTGTCTCGATGAGGCCGCGCAGCGGCGGCGCCAGCCCGGCGGTGTCCCCGCCCAGTTCCCGGTACCGCTCGAGATCGGCGAGGGCCTGTTCCCGGCGGCCGGTGGCCAGATGCACCGCGGCCCGGCGTCCGTACGCCCAGCTGTACGCCGGATCGAGCGCGATCGCCCGGTCCAGCTCCGTCCGTGCCTCTTCCAACCGCTCCAGGTCCTGGAGGGTCGCGCCGCGCTCGGCGGCGATCCATGCCTTGTCCGGCTGGAGTCCCGCCGCCTGCGCCAGGTCCGCCAGCGCCTCCTCGAACCGGCCGAGCCCGCGCATTGCCTGGCCACGGCTGCCGACGACCCAGCCGTCGTCGGGGGTCAGCACGGCCGCGCGGTCGTAGTCCGCGATCGCCTCGTCGTACCGCTCCGCGCGCCGGTGGGCCTCCCCGCGCAGCGTGAGATGGACCGCGTGATCCGGCGCGAGGGTCACCGCCCTGTCGAGGTCGGCGAGTTCACCGTCGAGATCTCCGAGCGCCCGCCGCACCCCGGCCCGTACCGACAGGGCGAAGGTGTCGTCGGGATCCAGCTCGAGCCCGCGGTCCAGGTCGGCCAGCGCCTCCTCGTAGCGGTGCATCCGCTCGTAGGCCCGGCCCCGGGAGACATGGGCATAGCCGTAGTCCGGGGCGAGTACGAGGGCCTGGCCGTAGTCCGCGAGCGCCTCCTCGTACCGCTCCGCCAGCTGGTGCGCGTAGCCCCGCTGCGCCAGCGCCCACTCCTTGAACCGCGCGCTCGCGACCGCCCGGTCCAGGGCCGCGAACTCCCCTGCGCTGTCGCCGCGTTCCCGGTGGATCTCGGCCAGCCTGATCAGCGCCCACACATACTCCGGAGTCAGCTCCACCGCACGGTCCAGGTCCGCCAGCGCCTCCTCGGTCCTGCCCAGCGCCTGCTTGGCCATGGCGCGGCTGCCCAGCGCCCAGGAGTAGGCCGGGTCGAGCGCGAACGCCCGGTCGAACTCCGCGATCGCCTCCTCGGACCGCCCGTCGTGCCGCAGGATCTCGCCGCGCTCGCCGACGATCCACGGATTGTCCGGATCGAGCGCCCCGGCCCGGTCGACGTCCGCGAGCGCTCCGTCGGTGTCCGCGAGCGCGCGCCGCACCTGCGCCCGCCGCACCAGCGACCACACATGACCGGGCTTGATCTCGAGGGCCCGGTCCAGATCCGCCAGTGCTTCCTCGTCGCGCCCCATCGCATGCCTGGTCAGGGCGCGACTGGAGAGCGCCCAGGTGTCGTCGGGGTCGAGTGCGAGCGCCCGGTCGAACTCGGCGACGGCCTCCTCGGATCGCCCAGCGAGGCGGTAGGTCTCACCCCGTCCGTAGTACGCCCGCCGGCACTGCCCGTCCAGGGTGACCGCCTGCTGGTAGTCGCGCAGCGCCTCGTCGTACCGGCCGGTGTTGCGGCGGTCCCGCCCCCGGATCACCAGGGCCGCCACCCGCCCCTCGTCGTCCAGTTCGCCCCGGGCCAGCATCAGCCCCAGCACTTCCGCACTGCGGTGCTGCTCGTCCTCGAGCGCGGCGAGGCAGTCCCTGCCCCAGGTGCGCAGTACGCCGCTGTCGCCGTCGCCGCCCGCGTCCGCGACGGTCTGCGCCCAGAGGCGGGCCGGCACCGTCCCTGCGTCGCAGGCGTCGATCCCCTCCCGCAGCACCATCGGCAGCGCCGTCCGCGGCTGCGCGCACAGCAGGTGGTACGTCTCCTCCAGCTTCAGCTCGCGCCAGGCGTCCTGCCGCCAGCGCTCGTCCGGCTCCAGACCCTCCCCGGCGGCCGCCCGCCACCCGGCGAACGCCTCCGCCAGCCGGGTGTGCCCGGTGCGCCAGCGCTGCGGTGAACTGTTGCGCTGCAGCCGCAGCATCGGCTCCCGTACGACGTCGTGGTACTGGGCCCGGCCGCCGCGGTCGCTCACGAACGGCATCTCGCGCAGCCAGCGGAAGAGTCCCGCCCCGTCCCCTTCGACTCCGACGTCGACGGCCGCCCGGAAGACGTCCTCGTTCAGGCGGCGCGGCAGCGCGCCCTCGAGCGCCGCGGACCGGCGGACCGGATCGCTCTCCCACTTGAGGAAACGCTCCACGGCGGTGGCGCTGGGGTCGTCCACGCGGCCAAGGTTCCCGGCGCTGCCGGCGTTCTCGGCGAGGCCGGCGGCGAGGGTGGAGACAAGAACCGGAAGCCGGCCGGAGAGCATCAGCACCTCCCGTACCACCTTCTCGTCCTCCACGCCCTTCGCGGTGAGGAACTGGCGGGCCTCGGACTCGGTGAAGGGGGCGAGCGGGAGATCCGTCACGAAGTCCACGCAGTCGGCCCAGCAGTTGGGGTCGAGCGGCCGCTGCCCGGCCGTGGTGACGACGACCTGGGCGGGCGGTGAGCCGTACCGGTCGGTGGTCATCAGATCGCGCAGCCAGGTGTCGAGGAACGGCCCGGTGCGTTCGTACGTGTCGAAGAAGAGCGTGAACCACGGGACGTCGGCCGCCACCCGCTTCAGCTCGGCGACCAGGACGGGGGTGAGTGCCTTGAGCGGTTCGAGGACCAGCTGTACGTCCTCCTGCTTGCCGAAGCGCGCGCTGAGGGCGGCGCGTAAGTGGTCGGCGCCCCGGGCCAGTTGGGCGGGGTCGACAGCCCCCGCGAGCGAGCCGATGCCCGGCACCGTGCCCAGTGCGACGAGGCCGGCCTGGGCTGCGACCATGCTGCCCGCGGAGGGCGGCTGCGGCTGACCGTCCGACACCGCGGTGGACAGGGCCTCCGCCTCGTAGCGCCGCTGACGGTAGGTCGCGAGGAGCCGGTCCAGCGCCTTCAACTCATGGCCCTGCTGGGCGAATTGGGCACTGAGCGCGGCCAGCGCCTCCGGCACGCTGTTCACGGTCTCGTCCAGGGTGGCGGTGAGCGCGCGGCGCTCGCGGGCCGTCTCCACCAGTTCGCGTACGAGGGAGGACTTGCCGACGCCCGCGTTGCCGTGGATATGGAAGAGGAAGCGATGCCGGACGTCCAGCGGCGAAACGTCGAAGTTCTCCCGGAACAACGCGATTTCACCGCGGCGTCCCACGAATCCCGCGCGCCTGCGCATCTTGATCAGCTCGTGCATCGACGGGCGTGCCGACCCCATGGTCCCCCTCCGAATAGTCCCCCTCCACGGTCCGGGACCAGTCTGTCAGTCCAGCGCGACATGCGGAGCGAAGTCCACGGGCGGCTGGGGCCGCTTGATGGAGGATCGCTCCGGGGCGGGCCCGGCGGTCTCACCACCGAGGGTTCAGCCGTACCAGGTGACGTTGCAGACGTAGACGCATTCGTGGCGTGGCACGGCAAGGAAGCTGATGAATCCACGGCCGCCCAAGAGGTCGAACTCCCGCAGTCCGCCTTCCCTGTCGATGGGCCTGCCGACCTTCACCGCATCGCGGCCGAGCGCGGCAAGCCCGGTGGCGAGCCGTTCCACCTCGGCCACGACCCCGGGCGGCAGCCCGTCGGTGATGTACTCCGCGCTTGGGTTGTAGTCCTATGCCCAGTCCGTCACAGGCCTGCCTCCGCCTCCGCCGCCTCCCGAATCCGGGAGATCTCGGCGATCGCCTCCGACGGGTCCTGCTCGCCCGCGTCCACGATCTGCTCCAGGCCACGCAAGCGGGCGGCGCGCTCCGGGTGCCGCTCGATCGCGACGAACACACCCCATGAGTGGACGAAGGCTCGCAGGGGGGCGAGGCTTTGCGTCTGCTGCGCGTTCGTCGTCGCCTCGAACAGGTGCTGGGTGAGCGCGGGAATCCGGCTGGGAGCGATGCGTGCGACCGCCGCCCGCAGGGCGTCGGGAGTGAGTTCGGGCATGGGGATCAGCCGTCCGTACGGGCCGTCGGGCTGGGCGCTCACGGTGACCTCCGGTGCGGGTGGTTCGGTCTTCGTACGGTACAGGCGGAGGGCTTGTCACTCCGGCAGGAGTGGCAGCAGCTCGGGCAGGTGCCCGTCGGACGCGGTGGCCGCCTGCTGTCGCTCCTGCGGCACCTCGCCGTACAGCGTCGTACGCGGCTTCGCCGGGCGGCCCGCCTCCTCCGCGATGGCGATCAGGTCCTTGATGGAGCGGTACGAGCCGTAACTCGAGCCCGCCATCCGGGAGATGGTCTCCTCCATCAGCGTGCCGCCGAGGTCGTTGGCGCCGGAGCGGAGCATCTCGGCCGCGCCCTCCTGCCCCAGCTTCACCCAGCTGGTCTGGATGTTGGTGATGTGCGGGTGCAACAGCAGACGGGCCATCGCCGTCACAGCGCGGTTGTCGCGGCTCGTCGGCCCCGGCCGGGCGATGCCCGCCAGATAGACGGGCGCATTGGTGTGGATGAAGGGCAGCGTCACGAACTCCGTGAAGCCACCGGTCTCCTGCTGGATCCGCGCGAGGGTACGGAGGTGGCCGAGCCAGTGCCGGGGCTGGTCCACATGTCCGTACATCATGGTCGAGCTGGACCGGATACCCAGCTCGTGCGCGGTCTTGACGACCTCGATCCAGGTGGCCGTGGGCAGCTTGCCCTTGGTGAGGATCCAGCGGACCTCGTCGTCCAGGATCTCCGCGGCCGTCCCCGGGATCGAGTCCAGGCCCGCCTCCTTGGCGGCGGTGAGCCACTCGCGGATGGAAAGACCGGTCCTGGTGGCGCCGTTGACGACCTCCATCGGCGAGAAGGCGTGCACATGCATGCCGGGGACACGCTCCTTCACGGCGCGCGCGATGTCGAAGTACGCCGTACCGGGCAGGTCGGGGTGGATACCGCCCTGCATGCACACCTCGACCGCGCCGACCTCCCACGCCTGCTCGGCGCGGTCGGCGACCTGGTCGAGGGAGAGGGTGTACGCGTCCGCGTCCGTACGCCGCTGGGCGAAGGCGCAGAAACGGCAGCCCGTGTAGCAGACATTGGTGAAGTTGATGTTGCGCGTGACGATGTAGGTGACGTCGTCGCCGACCACGTCACGGCGCAGCTCGTCCGCGATCCGGGTGAGCGCGTCCAGCGCCGGCCCGTCCGCGTGCAGCAGCGCGAGCGCCTCGTCGTCGGTGAGCCTGGTCGGGTCGTCGGCGGCCGTCGCGAGCGCGGCGCGTACATCCGTATCAATACGGGACGGCACCATGCCGGGCACGGCTGCCTCCCGCAGCGCCTCCCAGTCCCCGTACACCTCGTCGAAGTCGTCGCGCCGGTCGGAGGTTCGGCCTTCCGTATCGATCGTGCGGTGCAGATCGGTCCGCCCGGTGGAGGTGAACCCTTCGTCGGGCTCCTGCCACGGGTGCCCCTCGACACGGGCGTCCTGGTTCGCCAGCCCGGTCTCCGGATCGGCGAGCGCGCGGACATGCGGCAGCAGCCGCGGGTCCAGCCAGGGCTCACCGCGCTGAATGAACTCCGGGTACACGCAGAGGCGCTCTTCGAGCCGGAATCCCGCCGCCGCCGACCGCTCGGCCAGCTCGTCGATCTGCGGCCAGGGCCGCTCGGGGTTCACATGGTCGGGCGTCAGCGGCGAAACCCCTCCCCAGTCGTCGATGCCGGCGCCGATGAGGCGTGCGTACTCGCCCGCCACCAGGTTCGGCGGCGCCTGGAGGCAGGCGGAGGGCCCCATGATGTGCCGGGCGACGGCGACGGTGGCGACGAGCTCGTCCAGCTCGGCGTCCGGCATGCCGCGCATCGCCGTGTCCGGCTTGGCGCGGAAGTTCTGCATGATCAGTTCCTGGATGCCGTGGTAGGCACGGGCGACGCGCCGCAGCGCGAACAGCGAATCGGCGCGCTCCTCGTATGTCTCGCCGATCCCGATCAGCAGCCCGCTGGTGAAGGGCACGGAGCTGCGCCCGGCATCCTCCAGCACCCGCAGCCGGACGGCGGGCTCCTTGTCCGGCGACCCGTGGTGCGGCCCGCCCGGCTCGCTCCACAGCCGGGTCGCGGTGGTCTCCAGCATCATGCCCATGGAGGGCGCGACCGGCTTGAGCCGCTGGAAGTCCGTCCACGACATGACGCCGGGGTTGAGATGCGGCAGCAGCCCGGTCTCCTCCAGGATGCGGATCGCCATGGCCCGTACGTACGCGATGGTGTCGTCGTAGCCGTGCGCGTCGAGCCACTCCCGGGCCTCGGGCCAGCGGTCCTCGGGCTTGTCCCCGAGCGTGATCAGCGCTTCCTTGCAGCCCAGTTCGGCCCCGCGCCGGGCGATGTCGAGAACCTCGTCCGGCGACATGAACATCCCGTGGCCCGCGCGGCGCAGCTTGCCGGGGACGGTGACGAAGGTGCAGTAGTGGCACTTGTCGCGGCACAGCCGGGTGAGCGGGATGAACACGCTCTTCGAGTACGTGATGACACCGGCGCGGCCCGCAGCCTCGAGCCCGGCGTCCCGCACCCGCGCGGCGGACGCGGTGAGGTCTTCGAGATCGTCTCCCCTCGCCTGCAGCAGCACGGCGGCCTCGGTGACGTCCAGCGCTACCCCGTCCCTGGCTCGCTTGAGGGCGCGGCGCATGGCGTTCTCGGTGGGGCGTCCGGGGCGTACGGGCTGGTGATCCGTCATGGATGGAGCATACGAGCGCGGGGGGAGGGGACGAAGCTGACCTCGGGCGGAGGGGCACCGCCGAGAGGTAATGACCTGAGTGACCTGAGTACCTACGCCTAGGCATGCTGGGCACAACCACGCATGTCCGGGCCGTGCGACGGGCCGTAGCTTCGGTCTCATGATCGACGACCTTGAGATGTCCGAATCCCCCGCGAGGGCGGTGGTCCGCCGGGCTCTCGACGTGGCGTGGTGGGCGTTCATCGTGCTGATTTCCGCGCCGCTGCTGCTTGTGCTCGGCCTGGTCATCACGTACCAGGTGGAGCGCGCCACACCGGAGGACTACCCCCGCGTCGCCCCCGAGGAGATGATGCGCCGCGCCACCAGCCGCTCCCAGGACGCGTACGAGGTGCTGGGCTTCGACCGCGTTGTGCCGCCGGGCGTGGTGGAGCCCGGGGCAGGCACGGAGAACTACCTCTCGACCGACTTCTGCCACCCGGGCGGGCTCGAGGGCATGGCCGATGAGCCGGTGGACGGGGCGTACGGGCTGCACCACAGCTGGGCCCTGGACAAGGTCTCCGAGAAGGAGGCCCTGCCTGCGCTGCGGAGGTTGCACGACCATTTGAAGGACAAGGGCTGGCATATCAGCGAGTACGGGGAGTTCCAGACCGGCGACGAGTGGAACCTACGGGCAGAGCGGGACGGCCGGGCGGGAGACGGCGGGAACGAGACGCTGTCCTTCACCTGGCGTGCGAAGGACCAGCGGTTCTCCGGGGGCAGCGGGATGCCCTGTGCGTACGACCCCAAGGAGGCGTACGGCGATTCGCTGACCGGCGTCCGTCCTCCGGAGCTCCGTCCGGGCGGGGGCCAGGGCTGATGTCACGGGCGTCACCGAGGTAACTGGATGGCGTCTCACGAAGCGTCGGCGGTATCCAGTGATGTGGCCGGGAGCCCGGGACGGCGTCGGCCTTGGAGGGGAGCGTCATTCATGCCCTCCAGCTCGCCACAACCGCACCACCCGTGGTCCGTCCGGCTGCTCATCCGCGTACTCAACCCGCACGGAATTCAGGCAGCGTAGTCCTTGAGTTTCTGCGTCTCCAGAGTGATCCCGACCGGGTCGGGGAGCTCGACGACGGCGCCGAAGGGGCGCGTGGTGATGCTTCGGTACGAGCCGCCCTCGGGCTCGGCGTGGACGGTGACCGCATGGGCCTCACGGTCGACGAGTAGATAGACCGGGATACCGGCTGCCGCGTAGCCGTCGGGCTTCTCGACGCGGTCGCGCATGTCGGTGTCCGGGTCGCGCGAGGTGACCTCGACCGTCATCAGGACGCCGTCGGGCGCCGCCCATTCGCCCTGCGGAACGAAGTGGTCGATGGGCGCGAGAGCGCCGTCCGGACGGGCCCGCCCCCTGCGATACTTCTCGACCTTCAGGCCTTGCTCGGGGTAGAGACGATGATCCGGCAGGTGCTGCATGCACTGTTCGAGGAGCCACATCACGATGGCTCCGTGGACGCCGTCCGGCACGGGCTTGACCTGGACCTTTCCCAAGATGAACTCCAGCCGCACCATCTCTGGCGAACGGCGGGCGAGTTCCTCGAACTCCTCGACCGACATCTGGGGCCGGGACGGCCGGGGGGTGGTCCTGGGGGTCATGGCGTCGCCTCCTCCCCTCCATGGTGCCCTGACCGGCGCATCCCGCACGCTCATGCACGACTCCTCGGGGGCAGCCCGGCAGCGATGCGTGCGGCGTCGGCGTGCGCGGCCACGTCCGCCGGGCGCGGGCCGGGGCGGAAGGTGGCCGGGATGTCGTCCTCGTCCTCACTGCGGCAGGCCTCGCACATCCCGTTGATAAGCGGCTCGTCCTCCTCGGTCGTGTCGCAGAACATGCAGACCATGACGCTGCGCAGCACGGTCTCGGGCTCGCGGGCGGGCTTGGGCGGCATCTTGTCCTCCAGTCGTCGTTTCGCGATCCCCGCCGGGTTGTGGATCGCGTCGGGCAGTCCGTAAGTGAGCGCATGGATCAGGTGCTTCACGCTCGCGCCGTACTCCAGCCAGGTCGCGGCAAGGGGTTCCAGCCGCTCGCAGTCGGCGGCGGAGAGAGTCATCCGGGGGTCGGTACGGCCGAGGGCGGCGAGGTTCGGTAGGCAGTGGTGCGCTGCGGTGCAGGCTCGACGGCGGCCGGCTCGGTAGCGGCCGGCTCCGTGGTGGCCGGCGCATCGTCCGGGGCGTCGTCCGGGGCGTCGAGCATCACGCCCCGTACGCTCCGGCAGAACTCCTGCCACCAGGCGGCACTGCGGGCGGTACGCGACCAGTACGTACGCGTCACCCAGCGCACCCCGTCGTCGCGGACCACCTGCTCCTTGATCCGGCGCAGGTGGCCCGCGTTTGTGAGTGCCTTGAGTGCGCTGCGGATCGCCGCCTGGCCGTAGTCGGCGATGTGTTTAGCAAGGGTCTTGTGGTCCATCGCCGCGCCCTCGGGGAGGCAGTCGATGAACGCGGCAACGGCCGCTTCCCGCTTGAGCAGATGTGCGAAGTCGCCTCTGCGACGCGGGGATTGACCGGGCGCGGGACGCTTGCCGTAGCCCGGACTGGCCATGGGGTGTGCGGGCGTGGGCAGGGCACGGCTAAAGTTGAGAGAAGCCACGAGATCGGCCTTCTTCGATCTTGGAGGTCAGACCCCGGCTGGTGCTGCGAACACCGGTCGGGGTTGTTTATTGCTGCGAACGCTAGAGGCATATGACAGCGCGTGGCAAGTTGAACACCGAAAGTCAACTCTTGTGGACATCGGGGCAGTTGGGGAGGGTGGGTGGGTTCAATCCACCAACCATTCCTCACAAAGAGGGCTCGGAGCTCGGAGCTCGAAGCCTGCGGCTCGATGACCTCTGAGTAGCAGGATGAGTAGCCGCGCGGATCCTTCCGGACGCCGACCGTGGCCTACTTGCGGCATGCACGACGCCCCTCTCCCACCGCACCTGGCTGACGATCGGCGATGGCGGCTACGAGCCCGAATCGGGCTTGCAGGCCTCATGCCCGCCGTCCTCATTGCGTGTGTGTTCATGCTCGAGTGGTGCATCAAGAGCGACTGCACCGGCCTCAATTACTCCCTTGTCGTCGCCTGGTGGGCCTTCTGGGTCAGCGCCGCATCCGGTACGGTCGCCGCGTTCTCGCCTCAGCGGCCGAACTGGAGCCGGCGGTGGCGCCCGCTGCTGGCCCGGGTACATCTGACGTCGCTGACGACGTCGGTCGTCGGGATCCTGGTCTGGGGGAATTGAGGTCTGCGGCTTGCGCGATTGATATGACCCGACTCTCCCTTGTACTCCGTTGCTTACGAAAAAACGTTCGTGGCAACATGCCGGGCATGACCAGTAACGGGGACGGCACAGCGGAGCCCGACCAGCCACTGAGACTTACCGATTTGGCCGCTTCATCGACGGTTTCTGCTCCCGCGACGACTGCGCCGGCAGTGGCCCCGGAGGAGCAACTCAAATCGGCCCGCCGGGAGTTTGCGGTGTTGCTGGGGGAATTCCGGCGTACTGCGGTGCTGGTGCCGTTCGACGCGTACGGGAGCCTGTGGACCGCGGACCAGGGCGGGGTTCGCTGGATCTGCGCGTTCTCGGACGAAGAGGCGCTGGCACGGTTTGCAGGTGCGCAGGGGGACGCCGAGCGGGAGTGGACGTACCAGACGATCCTGGGCGCGCGGCTGCTGGATGTGATGGTGCCGATGGTGCCGGGGCCGGCAGGGGTGGCGCTCGACGCGGGCAGTGACGAAGGCATGTTGTTCCCGCCGGTCGAGGGCATCGTGCCCGACGCCGCGGCGGTCGATCTCGGGGGGATGGAATGAGCGGGAGCGATCCTGATCTCGCGGCGCCGGCAGCGGCGCTGGCCGAGATCGCGAAGGGCATCGATCTGGCGCACGCCGAGTTGAAGGACCTCGGGATGATCGGCGAGGCATCGACCGGTCGGGGGTTCTCAGATCTTGCGTTGTCGGGGCTGGAGTTGGGGCACAGCGGGCTGACCGCGGAGTTCCAGACGTTCTGTGATCGCTGGGAGTGGGGCGTACGGACGCTGACCTTGCGAGGGAATGGCTTTGCGCACGGTGTGGGCCTGTCGGCCGGCTCGTTCGCCGAGCAGGAGCAGTACATCAAGGACTCGATCAAGATCGGCGTGAACTCGGTGAACGGCAACCCGCACTTGAGCGAGGACGACGTCAAGGGCATGAGCTGGGACAAGATCAGCACCCAGTCCGCGTACGACGGTGCGGACTGGAGCGCCGAGTCCTTCTCCAAGGCCCAGAAAGAGGTCAACCAGACCTGGAAGAACACCGGGTACGACGTGATGGACGCGCAGATGGACTCGATGGAACGCTCGGGAATGATCGATCCGAAGGCCCGTGACGCCATGGACAAGCAGATGCGCGAGACGTTCGATCCGTCGGAAGAAACGATCGCGCAGGCTGAGCAGCCGCGGTGGGGGGAGCACGGCTGATGCCGGACTGGGGGAAACTGGTCGATGAGGGAATCGACGCCGTAGGCGACGGGATCGACAAGGCCAAGGAGAAGGCCGGCGAAGGTGTCGACTGGGCGACGGACAAGGTCGGTGACGGTCTTGACCACATGGGCCAGCACACGATGGCGGACGTGGTCGAGGACTGGGGCGATCGCACCGCCTCATCCCTGGGCGCGGAAGTCGGTGAGCAGCAGCTCGGCGAGACCGACGAAGCGAACGAGCTGATCCACGGCAACCCCGGGAAGATCGCCGAGTCGGTGAAGAACCTGCGGGACTTCCAGAAGGCGTTCGACCTGGTCGGCGGCGGGATGAAGAAGCTCGACTCCAGTCACTGGAAGGGCGAGGCGGCCGACGCCTTCCGGAAGAAGTTTCAGACTCTGCCCACCGACTGGCTGCACGCGGCGGACGCGTTCGAGGACGCCGCAAAGGCGCTCGAGACGTACTCCAAGTCGATCACCAGCGCGCAGGACAAGGCCAGGGAAGCGATCGCCCTGTACAAGGAGGGCGACGAGTCCTCGAAGACGGCAACCGACGAGCACAACAAGAAGGTCGACGCCTACAACGCCGCCCGCAACGGCGACCACCCGCTACCCAAGCCCGGTGAATTCTCCGACCCGGGCGAGGCCAAGCGGGAGCGGGCGCGCGAGATCCTCAAGGAAGCCCGCCACCACCGCAACGAAGCCGCCGAGACCGCGAAGACGGCTGTCACGGCAGCGATGGCGCATGCTCCGAAAGAACCCACCGGCCGCGAAAAGCTCAACCTCGAGCTCATGGACTACAGCCTGGGCCAGAGCTTCGAGCTGACGCACTTCGCTGGCGGCGTCGTCAAGGGCACGGCCGGGCTGCTCAACTTCGTCCGCTCGGTGGACCCGATGGACCCGTACAACCTGACGCACCCGGCCGAGTACTACAAGGGCCTCAACATGACGCTCGCCGGGCTGGCCTCGACCGCCGCCAACCCGGACCGGGCGCTGAAGAACGCGTGGGATGCGGCGAAGGGCGACCCCTCCGAGTTCCTCGGCAGACTGGTCCCCGAACTCATCGGCACCAAAGGCGCGGGCACCCTCAAGGGGCTGCTGCGAACCGGCGCGAAGGACTTTGCTGAGCACCCGCGCGGGAAGGGCCGCCACGGCCACGACAAGGAGCCCAACGACACCAGCCGCGAGGAAGGGGAGAAGAAGTGCAAGAAGGACCCGGTCGATGTCGCGACAGGCCGGATGATCCTCCCGCAGACGGACATCGCCCTGCCCGGCTCGCTCCCGCTTGTCTTCCGGCGCACCTTTGAGTCCTCGTACCGCGCGGGCGGCTGGTTCGGCCCGACCTGGGCGAGCACGGTCGACCAGCGTCTGGAGATCGACTCCGAGGGTGTGGTGTTCGTCTGCGAGGACGGAAGCCTGCTGGCGTATCCGCATCCAGCACCGGGCGTCTCGGTCATGCCCACGCACGGCCGGCGCTGGCCCCTGGACCGCGACACCGATGGGGACTACACGGTCACGGACCCCGACACCGGTCAGCTCTGGCACTTCGCGGCCAATACGGACGAGCTGGCGCTGCTGGTCCAGATCGACGATCGCAACGGCCGCTGGATCGCCTTCGAGTACGACGAGATCGGCACGCCGACCGCGATCGCGCACCATGGCGGCTACCACCTGAAGCTCACTACCGATGAGGGCCGCATCACCGCCCTCCACCTGGCTTCGGCGGCTCCCGACGGCACCGACCAGGAGATCCTGCGCTACGGCTACGCCGACGGCCACCTCACCGACGTCACCAACTCCTCCGGCCATCCCCTGCGCTTCGGCTACGACGAGCACGGCCGCATCACGTCCTGGACCGACACGAACGGCAGCCACTTCGACTACGTCTACGACGACCGCGACCGATGCGTCTTCCAGTCCGGGGCAAACGGGCACCTCGAATCCCGCTTCACCTGGGACGACACCGACCCGGACAGCGGCCTTCGCATCACATCGGTGACTGACGGGCTCGGCCACACTGAGCGATTCCTCATCAATGACCGGGTCCAGGTCGTCGCCGAGATCGACGCGAACGGCGCCGTCACGCGGTTCGAGCGCGACCGCTACAACCGGCTGCTGTCCGTCACAGATCCGCTCGGCCACACCAGCCGCTCCACGTACGACGAGTCGGGCCGAGTGACCTCCGTCGTGCGCCCGGACGGACGGCAACTGTCGGCCGAGTACGACGATTTCGCGCTCCCCGCGCGCGTGACAGCCGCGGGCGGCACCGTGACGCGCCAGACGTACGACGAGCGCGGCAACCGCACGTCGGTGACCGATGCTTCGGGGGCGACGACGCGGTTCGCGTACGACGATGCCGGACACCTCAGGTCCGTCACGGAGCCCCTGGGCCACACCACCGCCGTGCGCTGCGACAGGGCCGGGCTCCCGGTGGAACTCACCGACCCGCTGGGTGGGACGACGTGGTACGAGCGGGACGCCTTCGGCCGCCCGGTCACCGTCACCGATGCGCTCGGAGCGAGCACGCGCCTGGAATGGACCGTCGCGGGCAAACTGGCCCGGCGCATCGAGCCGGACGGCACTGAGCAAACCTGGGTCTACGACGGTGAAGGCAACTGCCTGTCCCATACCGATGCCGTGGGCGGTGCTTCCACCTTCGAATACACGGACTTCGACCTGTTGGTGGCGCGCACAGGGCCGGACGGCGTGCGCTACGAGTTCGACCACGACAGCAGTCTCCGGCTCACGCGGGTCACGAACCCGCAGGGGCTCACCTGGGAGTACGAGTACGACGCGGCCAGCCGGCTCATATTCGAGACGGACTTCGATGGCCGGACGCTCACATACACATATGACGCCGCGGGACGCCTGAGCTCACGCTCGAACGGGCCAGGCCAAGCGGTCAACTTCGAGCTCAACGAGCTCGGCCAGGTTCTCCGCAAGGATGCGGAGGGCGCAGTCACCACATTCGAGTACGACATTTTCGACGAGCTCGCTGTGGCAACGGGTCCGGACGCGACACTCATTCGGCTGCGCGATCGGTTCGGACGCCTCAAGTCCGAGACGGTGAACGGCCGCAGGATGTCTTTCGACCACGACGCTGTGGGCCGTCGAATTGCCAGGACGACACCGAGCGGGGCCGTCAGCACCTGGACGTATGACGCCGCTGGCCGCCGCAACGAACTCACAACGTCCGGCCGGACGATTACCTTCGAGCACGACGCCGTCGGCCAGGAGCTGACCCGCCGTATGGGCGAGACGGTCACGCTCAACAACACCTTCGATGCAATGGGCCGCGTCACCGACCAGCACGTCATCGGCCAGGGTCGCGACCTTCAGCGCCGCGGCTACACCTACCGGGCGGACGGCAACCTCGCCGGCATCGACGATCAGCTGTCAGGCGCCAGAACCTTCGACCTGGACGCAGCCGGACGGGTGACGGCGGTCCACGCAGCGAACTGGACCGAGCGGTACGCGTACGACGCGGCGGGCAACCAGACGGAGGCGTCGTGGCCCGCGTCGCACCCGGGAGAGGAGGCGACCGGCCCTCGCACCTACATGGGCACCCACATAACGCGCGCCGGAAACGTCCGCTACGAGCACGACGCACAGGGCCGCATCGTCCTGCGCCAGAAGGCCCGCCTCTCCCGCAAGCCCGACACATGGCGGTACGAGTGGGACGCGGAAGACCGACTAGCCTCGGTGACCACGCCGGACGGCACGGTATGGCTCTACCAGTACGACGCGCTGGGCCGCCGTATCGCCAAGCAACGCCTCGGCGATGACGGCCAGACGGTGGTGGAACAGGTCTGCTTCACCTGGGACGGCGCAACGCTCTGCGAGCAAACCGCCGAGGGCGAGACGCTGCCCAACCTGGTCACGCTTACATGGGATCACGACGGTCTGCGTCCCCTCGCCCAGACGGAACGTATCCTCGCGGCGGACGCCTCGCAGAAGACGATCGCCGAGCGGTTCTTCTCAATCGTCACGGACCTGGTCGGCACCCCGAGCGAATTGATCGACGAGTCTGGGACCCTGGCATGGCGCTCGCGCAGCACACTGTGGGGTACGACAACGTGGGCAACGGCGAGTACGGCGTACACACCCTTACGTTTCCCAGGGCAGTACTTTGACCCGGAAACCGGCCTCCACTACAACTTCTTCCGCCACTACGATCCTGAGACCGCCCGCTACACCACCCCGGATCCGCTTGGCCTCGAACCCGCCCCGAATGCAGCCACATACATCCATAACCCTCACACGTGGGCCGACCCTCTCGGTCTGGGGCCGTGTCGCGCTCCCGCCGGCCACGTCTACCGCGGAGGACTGTACAAGTGGCAGAAGGATCCGGCTACGGACTATAGATTGAATGTCCCCGGCACAGAGATCAATCACATGCCGCCAAACTCGATTAACGGAATCCCTCGAGACCGCGGACCGGCGATCCAGATGGACAAAGCGGATCACTACGAAACGGCAAGCTGGGGAAGGAGTCGCGAGGCAATTGAATATCGCAAAACGCAACAGGAGCTAATCAATCAGGGAAGGTACCGAGAAGCCATAGACATGGACATAGCAGACATAAGGTCGAAGTTTGGCAGCAAGTACGACAACGCAATAAAAGAAATGCTATACATGCTCCCGGAAGGATTGTAGCTTCATGGCCTTCTCGATCAATCCCCACACAGGCCTTGACGGAATTGAATTTGGCGAGTCACAGGAGGATTTGCGTTCACGACTCGGCAATCCCAAATCCTTCAAGAGAAACCCGTCCACAGAAACGGTAACGGATCATTTCGTAGAGTTGGGACTGCTACTTAGCTACAACAGCGAAGGGCGACTCGAATTCATCGAAGTCACGCCAGCTGCCGAAGTCACCTTCAACGGAGTTGGGCTGATCGGACGTCCTCTCAATGAAGTCGTCACTGAGCTCGCAAGTCATGGCGCGTACGGCGAGTCGGATTCATTCGGCGCGGAATTTACGCAGAGTGGATTTTCCCTTTTCGCCCCAAATGTCGATGCCGACGAGACCGCCATCGTCGAGGGCGTCTCAGTGTTCCCTCGCGGATACTACGGATAGCAATGAGTTCTACCCGCTTCCTGGCAGACCCAATTGCCCTCGCATCCACCGTGCCTCCGTTTCAGGCCGGCGCGCAGGACCACCTTCCTTTGCCCAAGCGGCAGTTCGGCCCAGACCGTCTTGCCAATGACACGGTCGGCGACACCCCAGTCCGTCGACAGTGCGTCGACAAGGAGGAGGCCGCGGCCCGTCTCCGAGTCGGGTGTCGGCGGTTTCGGGGCCGGTTCGCGGTCACCTCGGGCGTCCGAAACCTCGATGCGGAGCGTCGTCGGGCAGAGCGCAAGGCGCAACTCGAAGTCACGGCCCGGGACGCGGGCATGGGTGACTGCGTTCGCCGCGAGTTCGGCCACGATCAGCGCGGCCGAGTCGGAGAGGTAACTGTACGGGTACGGGCGGCGGGCTGTACGGGACGTCGGCCGTGACCGAGAAAGCGGTACGGCATGACAGAAGAGCGGCCGGATCACGCTGCTCGCCGCCCCTGTCCGCAGCCGCCCTCGTTCCCGTCTTCGGGCAGCCGCGGGCCGGGGCGCCGACGGTTCAGACGCCCCGGGCTCCACGGACTGCGTGTACCCGTCCAGCACCCGCAGCGCCTCCGACTCCCCCGCCGGCGGGAGCTGCGACACGACCTCCTCCAGGCCTTCGAACGACCGCTCCCGAAGGTCACATATCGTGTAGCCATGGCCATGCCACCTCCCCGCCAGTCCCCCGGTCCGTACGGACCTCCGCAGCCCAACCCCTACGCTCAGCAGCCCTACCCGCACCCGCCCTACCCGCAGCAGGGCTACCCGCAGCAGGGCTACCCGGAACCACAGGGATACCCGGGGCAGCCGGGCCAGCCCGGGCAGGGCGGGTGGGGACAACCGCCGGCGGGGCCGCCGCGGCGCAAGAATCACACCTGGCTGATCGTCGGTATCACCCTTGGGGCGGTGGCCCTGGTTCTCGCCCTCTCCTACATCGGCAACCTGGGCAGCGACTCCGGGCGCCCCGCCAAGACGTTTCCCGAGGCCAAGTACCGGCTCACGGTCCCAAGGACCCTCCTGGCCAACGAGTACAAGCTGGTCAAGGACGGGTCGGCGGACGCCGACGCCGAGGCTCAGAAGAAGGGTTACGGGGCCGGTCCGGACGCCCGCAATGTCAAGGCGGTCATCGGCTCGTACACCGGTACCGCCACCGACGCCGCTCGCGGCCTCGTACTGACCGGCATGTACGGACAGTTCAACGATCCGGATCAGGCACGCGACAGTCTGCTCGACGGCATGAGAAAAGCCGATGGGATGGACGAACCCAACCCGCCAAAGACCATCACGCCGCCCGGCTCGGACGTCGACATGACCTGCACGGTCATGCTTTCCACGGACAAAGACGGGACTTCCACCGTCCCGGTGTGTGCCTGGGGCGACGACAACACGGCGGCCTATGTCGCTTTCCTCACCCCGGCCTCCGCAAAGCAGGACCCCGACACAGTCGACCTCAACGCGACCGCGCAGCAGGCTCTGAAGGTGCGCGGCGAAGTACGGCTGCCCATCGGCTGATCCGACGCCCGGAGCGGGGCCCGTCCCGGCCCGCCTCCGCCGCCACCGCCCCGGAGGGCGGCCGCTGGCCGGGACGCCCACCGTGCGGCCCCAGCAAGCGCCTTCGTGACTACCGCAAGGCGGGTCTTACCACGCCGTCGCGAACGCGCCCCGAGACGGCCGAGCCGCTCGGGCGCCGCACGGCGAAACTCCGCCTGGCGGCCGACGGCGACACGGTCGTCGAGCGCGTGACCTTCACCTGGGACGGCATGATGCTGTGCGAACAGACCTTCGTCACAGGAGTTACCGCATCCTGTCACCCTGACCTGGGACAGCTCCGCCGCCGCACGCTCGGAAGCCCAGCCGTCGGAGTCGGTCACCGAGCGGATCATCTTGCCCTCGCTGCCAGGCAAGACCATGGCCCGCAGCTCAGTCGGCCCGACATAGCGATAGCTCCGCCCCGTTTTCACACAGGCCAACCCAGCCACGTCTACGAATGGGCTGCCGTCGACCTGTCCGACCCCGCCCCTGGCAGTCGTCAGCTTCTGATCCGCCGCAACCGCACGACCGGCGAACTCGCCTACTGCCGCTGTTACTCAGTATTCGGTCCGGTCACCGCGCGCGGCGACCGTTTACCCGGCGGCGCCCAGGCGGCGGTGAAGCTCCTCCTGCGAGACGTCTTCCTTATGGGTCAGAAATACCCACATGTGGCCCGAAGGGTCCTTGAGGATGACGGTGCGGTCACCGTGGAACATGTCCTTCGGAGGCTGGAGGATCTCGGCGCCGGCGGCTTCTGCGCGTTCCGCCAGGCTGTCGACGTCCGGCACGAAGACATGCAGCGTGACGGACGTGCCTCCGCCGAGCGAGGTCGGCGCGGCGAAGGAGGCGGCCTCCGCCTCGTCCACGCTGGCGTCGCCCAGCATCAGGGCCGACCGTCCGATGGTGATCTCGGCGTGCAGGATCCCGCCGCCCGGAGCGTCGATCCTGAAGTCCTCACGGGCGCCGTACGCCCGACGGCGCCGTCACCGACGCCACCAACTGGAACCCGTCCTGGGGCTGGGCCGCCGGCGCAATCATCTCCAACCTCAACGACCTGCACACCTGGGCCCCAGCCGTGGTGGATGGTCGGCTGCTGACCAAGAAAACGCATGCCGAACGGCTACGGACCCTCCCGACCGGGTTCCCCGGAATCTCCTACGGCCTCGGCATCCTCAACACCAACGGCTGGCTCCGCCACAACGGGGACATACCCGGCTACGAGTCCATCGCCGCCCAGCTCCCCCCCGAGAAGGCGTCTCTCGTCGTGCTCATCAATTCCAACATCGACTACAACGGCAAAAACCTGTCCTCCATCGTCGGGAACGTAGTCACCTCCATCGTGACCCCCGACCACCTCTGGCCCGCCCCAGTGCCCGCCAAGCCGGAGTAGCCCCCCTTGACCGCACACTCCTGGCGGACGAGGCGTCGTGCCTCACCCTGCCCGCTCGGCCTCGCGTACCTCGATGGGCGGTGCGCAGTACACGGGCTTCTGCGTACGTATCAGGGGACGGAAGGCGTCCCATCCAGGCATGCCGATTAGTCCGATTTAATGACAATCCGAGTGTTTCGATCGACCGTGACGACCGATGAGCTGTGCACGGGTCAAGCTCGCCCTTGGGTTCGACTTTGACGCCCCAAAACGATCGGAACAAGGAGCAAGTACATGAGTCCTGACAACAGGACAGGGTCCTGGCTGGGGCCGCTGCCGCGTAGAGACAAGTGGAGGGCCGGCGGCACAATCGTCTCGCTCGCGCTGGTCCTGGCAGCCGGGGTGGTCAGCCCGGTCGTGGTCGCGGCTCAGAGCATGGGCGAGCGCGTGAGCGCGTCGAGCGGCCCGGGCGGCGTACTCGACAAATGCAAGGGCGGATCGCAACACGGCGGCAAGGACGACTGCAAGAGGGGAGCGACGGGCCCGACCGGCCCGAAGGGCGCGACCGGTGCAACTGGCGCCACCGGTGCGACTGGCCCCACAGGGACGGGTTCGACCGGTCCGACGGGCCCGCAGGGTGTGCCGGGTACGCCGGGCGGCCTGACTGGTCCGACTGGTCCGACCGGTGCACCGGGAACGGGCACGACCGGCCCGACCGGACCGACCGGGACGGGAACGACCGGCCCAACCGGACCGACCGGCACACAGGGGGACCCAGGCACGCCCGGCGGACCTGGCGCCACCGGCCCGACCGGACCGACCGGGACGGGAACGACCGGCCCAACCGGACCGACCGGCCCGCAGGGTGACCCAGGCACGCCCGGCGGACCTGGCGCCACCGGCCCGACCGGACCGACCGGGACGGGAACGACCGGCCCAACCGGACCGACCGGCACACAGGGGGACCCAGGCACGCCCGGCGGACCAGGTGCCACCGGCCCGACCGGACCGACCGGTGCACCGGGAACGGGTACAACCGGTCCGACGGGCCCGCAGGGTGACCCAGGCACGCCCGGCGGACCTGGCGCCACCGGCCCGACCGGACCGACCGGGACGGGAACGACCGGCCCAACCGGTCCGACCGGCCCGCAGGGTGACCCAGGTACGCCCGGCGGACCTGGCGCCACCGGCCCGACCGGACCGACCGGGACGGGAACGACCGGACCGACGGGCCCGCAGGGTGTGCCGGGTACGCCCGGCGGACCAGGTGCCACCGGTCCGACAGGACCGACCGGACCGACCGGCACGCAGGGTGTGCCGGGTACGCCGGGCGGGCCTGGCGCCACCGGTGCGACCGGACCGACAGGGGCGACCGGGCCCACGGGACCTGCCGTGCCCACACCGAATGTCGGCGTGGGTGTCACATCCACCACCGGCCAGACCATCGCGTCCGGCGTCGTCACTCAGATCGCTTTCGACGCCGCCATCTACGACACGAACGCGATGTTCGATAACCCGTCCGACACTTTGGTGGTCAACACGCCTGGGCGCTACCTCCTCAAGTCAAGGCTGGAATGGAACATCTTCGTTCCGATTCCGAACCAGAATCGTCAACTACGCATCCGAGTCAACGGCAACAACGTCGCCCTCGACCTGCAGGACACCCTAATTACGTCGCAATTCGGACTGATTTCGCAGGAGGCATCCGTGATTGTTCCGCTGAATGTCGGTGACAGGATCTCCCTCGCTGTCTTCCAGAACACTGGAAACAACGCCTTGTCTGTGGGGGCCCCTCCCCTCGCTCCGCAGCTCCAGGCGGAGTGGCTGGCGCCGTAGACAGCGCCCTCGGTCCGGTGGATTCTGTGACGGCCTGCCGGTTTGTCCGGCAGGCCGTCTCGCTGAGCCTCGCGGCTCGGCCACAAACGAAACATCGTCAAGTCGTCTCACGGCAGCGCCAGTTCCGCCCAGATTGTCTTGCCGACGACACGGTCGGCCGTGCCCCACGTCGTGGCGAGTGCCTCGACCAGCAGCAGGCCGCGGCCCGTCTCCGAGTCGGGGGTCGGGGGCCTCGGGGCCGGTTCGCGGTCTGCGCGGGCGTCCGAAACCTCGATGCGGAGCGTCGTCGGGCAGAGCGTAAGGCGCAACTCGAAGTCACGGCCCGGGACGCGGGCATGGGTGACCGCGTTCGCCGCGAGTTCCGCGACGATCAGCGCGGCCGAGTCGGAGAGGTCGCTCCCGTACGGGATGCCCCAGCCGTCGAGTTGGTGGACCGCGAGGTGGCGGGCCAGGCGGGCGCCCCGGCGCGTGGCGCTGAAGCGCTGCGTGAACTCGGCGGCGGGGGCGGCTGTTTCGGCTTTCATGTCACTGAGCGTGGTCGGTTCGCCGTACCCTGACCAGGAGCGAGATCGCGACGCTGGGTAACTGTACGGGTACGGACGGCGGGCTGTACGGGGCGTCGGCCGTGACCGAGAAGGCGGTACGGCATGACGGAAGAACGGCCGGAGCGGCCGGCTGAAGTGGACGGAACGGCGCATCTCTTCAGCGCTCTCGGCAAGCAGATCAAGGTCCTGCGGGAGAACGTCTCGATGAGCCAGCGGGAGCTGGGGGTGGCGGCGCACTGCGGGGAGGACCTGATTTCCGCGATGGAACGGGGCGTACGGACACCGCAGCCCGACTTTCTGGTGCGGGCTGATGAGTTGCTGGCAGCCGGAGGCGTGCTGAAGGCCGCGGTGGAGGACGTACGAGAGGCACAGACGAAGGCGCGGACGCGGCATCCGGATTGGTTCCGGGACTTCGCGAAGGCCGAGGCAGAGGCCGTCGCGCTGCACGAGTACAGCAACCAAGCGGTGCCTGGGCTCCTGCAGACCGAGGAGTACGCACGGGCGCTCTTCACTCAACGGCGGCCTCTGCTGGACGAGGCGACCATCGAAAAGCGAGTGACGGACCGACTGGCCCGTCAGCAGATCTTCGAGCGCTGGCCTGCACCGACCTCCAGCTATGTGCTCGAAGAAGCCATGCTGCAACGGCCGCTCGGTGGACGGACGGTCCACGCCCACCAGTTGCGAAAGCTATTGCGCATCGGACGTATGCGGACTGTAGAGCTCCAGGTGATGCCGACTGATCGCGAGGAACACTCAGCGATGGACGGCGCGTTCACCCTACTGACTCCCAAGGGACGACAGCAGGTTGCGTACATGGAGATCTACGGACACCCCAGGTTGATCACCGATCCGGAGGTGGTCCATGTCTTCACCGAACGCTATGGGATTATCCGGGCGCAGGCTCTCACGCCCCGGGAGTCACTGGCTTTCATCGAGAAGATGCTGGGAGAACGATGAGCACCGAGCAACTCCACTGGTTCAAGAGCAGCTACAGCGGTGCCGAAGGTGGCACATGCGTCGAGGTCGCCGCCTGCCCCTCAGCCATCCATATCCGGGACTCCAAGGTCACCGAAGGTCCCCAACTCGCCGTCGCCCCAGCCACCTGGTCCGCCTTCGTCTCGTACGCGCAGCGACACCCGACCGGCTGAGGTCCCCGCGTGTCTGACTGATTCGGCGACGACCTGTCGGCAAGCTCGGGCCACGTGACCACATTACGACTGATCGCCATCGCCCTGCTGACCGTCGCCGCCGTGCCCGCCGCCGCCCTGCTCCCCGCCGACGGGCCCCGCACCGGCGCGCCCACCGTGCAGGCACCCGGTGCGCCCGGCGCTCCCGGTGCGCCCGGGGGCTACAGGTACTGCGCGTACTCGTCCAGCACCCTCAGCACCTCCGGCTCACCCGCCGGCGGCAGCTGCAGCACGACCTCCTCCACGCCCAACTCCACGTAGTGCGCCATCTTCCCGGGCGTCGGCAGGACCGCGTACGGCACCACCTGCAAGCTCTCCGGGTCGCGGCCCGCGGCCGACCAGGCCTCCCGAAGCATCGGGACCGACTCCGCAAGGCCCCGGCCGCCGATCGGGAGCCAGCCGTCCGCGTACTCCACGATGTGCGAGAAGAGCTTCGGGCCGGCCGCTCCCCCGATGAGCGTGCGCGGGCCGCTCACCGGCTTGGGGTAGGCGTAGGAGGCCCTCACGGAACCGAACTCGCCCTTGTACGGGGTCGGTTCCGGCGCCCACAGCGCCCGCATCAGTGCCATCCGGTCCCGGACCAGCTCGCGCCGCTTCGTCCACTCCACGCCGTGGTCCGCGGCCTCCTCCTTGTTCCAGCCGTAGCCGAGGCCGAGCGTGAACCGGCCGCCCGACAGATGGTCGAGGGTCGCGATCTGCTTGGCCAGGTCGATCGGGTCGTGCTGGGCGACGAGCGTGATGCCCGTGCCGAGGCCGAGCCGCGACGTGACCGCCGCGGCCTGGCCGAGTGCGACAAACGGGTCGAGGGTGCGGCCGTACTCCGGCGGCAGCTCGCCACCCGCCGGGTACGGGGTCGCGCGCTCCACCGGGATATGGGTGTGTTCCGGCAGATAGAGCCCGCCGAATCCGCGCTCCTCCAGCTCGCGCGCGAGCCGCACGGGCGTGATCGTCTCGTCCGTGAGGAAGATCGTGGTCGAGATCCGCATACGGAACCTCCGTCATCGTCTGTGGTGGCGGCCCAAACGTATGCCGTACGGTGCCACATGCCGAGAGCTCGGCAACCTAAGCAACGACAGCAACCACGGGGAGAAAACACATCATGATGCGTATCCGCATCGCCACCACCGCACTTGTGCTGTCCGGGGCACTGTTCGCGGGCGCGCCCGCCGCGTCGGCGGCCTACGCGCCCACCGCGGCCGTCGCCGCGCAGACGACCGTGCAGAAAACCGTTCAGAAGACCGCCGCCGCGCCCGGGGCCGGGTCGTCCGTCGCCAAGGCGTCGACGACCGTGAGCACCCTGAGCACGGCCGGCAAGAAGAGCAAGAAGAAGAAAAAGAAGAAGAGCGGCCTCTCCGCCGGGCTGATCATCGGTCTGATCCTCGGCCTCGCGGTGCTCGTGATCATCGTGCTGCTGCTGATGCGGCGCAACCGGAGTGACGCCTGAGCCGTAACGGTGGCCGGAAATCCCACTTGAAAGCCAGGAGCAACCCGGCACGCCCCTTCCCTTGCCCAGCAGTTCACGGCTCAATACCAGGGTTCGAGTACATCACTCCTGTCCCTCTCACCACCCCTGGGGAGCCGACGGCATGTGCAACGACGAACACGCGATGGACAGACGCGGACTGCTCGTGACGGGAGCCGCTGCGGCGCTTACGTTGGGCACTGTGAGCTTCGCGAACGCCGCGCCGAACAACGGTGGACAGACCAACAGCGAACCCAGCCAGGTCGTGCGCGGCACGCTGCCGCCCGGCTCCCCCGACTTCGTGTATCTCCCGGTCGAGATCCCGAAGGGCGTACGCGAGATCCACGTGGCGTACACCTACGAGCGGCCCGTCGTTCCGCCCGGCACGCAGGGCAACGCCCTCGACATCGGCATCTTCGACGAGCGCGGCACGGAGCTGGGCGGAGACGGCTTCCGCGGCTGGTCGGGCGGCGCGCGCACGGAGTTCTTCATCCGCGCGGACGAGGCGACGCCGGGCTACATCCCGGGCCCGGTACGCGCAGGCACCTGGAACATCGCGCTGGGCCCGTACACCGTCTCGCCGCAGGGTCTCGCGTACGAAGTCACCATCACGCTCCGGTACGGCGCGCCCGGCAAGACCCCCGAGCCGGTCTATCCGCCGGAGCGGGCCAAGGGCCGCGGCCGCGCCTGGTACCGCGGTGACTGCCATCTGCACTCCTGGTACTCGGACGGCAAGCGCACTCCCGCCGAGATCGCGGCGCTCGCCCGTGCCGCCGGGCTCGACTTCATCAACACCTCCGAGCACAACACGCACTCCGCGCACGCCCACTGGGCCGACCAGGCGGGCGACGACCTGCTGATCCTCACCGGCGAGGAGGTCACCACGCGCAACGGCCACGTCGTCGCGCTCGGCACCGACCCCGGCACCTTCATCGACTGGCGCTACCGGGCCCGCGACAACCGCTTCGGCCACTACGCGCGCGAGATCAGGCGCTCCGGCGGCCTGGTCGTGCCGGCCCATCCGCACGCCACCTGCATCGGCTGCAACTGGAAGTTCGGCTTCGGAGAGGCGGACGCGGTGGAGGTGTGGAACGGCGCGTACACGCCCGACGACGAGGTCTCGCTGCAGTCCTGGGACAACACGCTGGTCGCGTCCGTACGCTCAGGACGGCGCTGGACCCCGGCGATGGGCAACAGCGACGCGCACCGCGACCCGGACCCCGTCGGCACTCCGCAGACCGTGGTCCTCGCGGACGACCTGACGCGCGAGGCGATCCTCGACGGCATCCGGGCCGGGCGCAGCTATGTCGCCGAGTCGAAGGCGGTGTCGCTCTCCTTCTCGGCGGCGGGCGGCCGCGGCCGCCATGCGGGCATCGGCGAACGGCTGCACGTCGACGCCGACGACGCGGTGACCCTGCGCCTGGAGGTCGGCGGCGCCCCGAGCTGCTCGGTCCGCTTCGTCACCGACCAGGGTGTGCTGCACACGGCGGCACTCCCGGCGACGGGGGCGGGCACGGTGGAGTGGCACACGACGGCGGCGTACGCGGCGTATGTACGGGCGGAGGTCCGGCACGCGGTGGTGATCCCGGGGCTGCCGGGGCCGTTGGCGGCGTTCACCAACCCGGTGTTCCTCGGCGCCTGACCCGTTTCGCGAACTCGTCGGAACGAATCGCCGGTTCGGCTCCTCTGTGGGGTGACGTATCCGCTCACCGAGGAGGTCCTCATGGAAACGAACCGGCGTGCCGCCGCCCGGGCTGTGGCGGGCGTACTGACCGCCGACGGGCTGTTGCACGTGTTCTGGGCGACCGGCAGCCACTGGCCGGCCGACGACCCGAAGGCCCTGTCGTACGCGGTGCTCGGCGCCGATGTGCCGTTCACCCCGCCCGTGCTCCTGCCGCTCGCCGCGCTGCTGTTCACTGCGGCGGGCCTGGTGACCGCGTGCGCCCGGCGCCGGGGGCGACTGCTCCAGGCGGCCACCGTTGCCGTTGCCTGCGGTACGGCACTGCGTGGGCTGGTCGGTCTGGCCTGGGCCTTCGGGGTACGGGCGGGCCTCGACGACGGCGCCGGATCCACCTTCTACTGGCTGAACCTGGCGCTCTACACTCCGCTGTGCCTGGCTCTGGCGGCCGCGGCACTGCGGGTGGCGAGGGAGCGGAGTGAGTGACGACGTCCAGCGGCTGGTGCGGGCCGCGCAACGCGGCGACACCATCGCGATGAACGACCTCCTCGATGTCCTCACCCCGTACGCGGGCCGCATCTGCACCCCGATCGCGCTCGCCGACGGCCCGGACGCCGTCCAGGAGACGCTGGTCGCCGTCTTCCGAGGGCTGCGTTCCCTGAAGGAACCGGCGGCGCTCTACGGATGGGTACGGGCGATCGCCTGCCGGGAGGCGGTCCGGGTCGCCCGCAGGTCCGCCCGTTCAGTACCGGCCGATCTCACCACCCTCCCCCAGCGGGGCGATCCTCAACTCGCCGCGGACATCGGGGACGTACTGACCCGGCTCTCGCCCGAACACCGGGCGGTCCTCGTCCTGCGGGACATCGAGGGCCTCGACGAACAGTCCGCGGCCGAACTGCTCGGCCTCCGCGTCGGCACCGTCAAGTCACGGCTGCACCGGGCCCGGGACTCCTTCAGGAAGGCGTGGTCATCGTGACAACCGTCAACTGGCCGCCCGCCGCGGGCCTCGACCCGGTGCGGCGGCTGTACGCACTGGCCGCCGGCGTCCCCGGCGCCACGATCACCGAGCGCGAGATCGAGGCGGACTACGCCGAGGTCTGGCCGCTCCTCGCCGACCTGGACGGCGAACTCGCCCACCTGGTCCCCGACATGCGCCGCCTGCGGGTGACCCGTATCGACGGCGACCGCGTGGAGGCGGTTGCGCGGAGCCGCTTCGGCATGCGGGCCCGCTTCGACGGCGTACTGCGCCCGGGCTGGGTCTGGCTCCAGAGCCGCTTCATCCTGATGGGAGTGGCGGCGATCCCCTGCGGCGAGGGCCGCACCCGGGTGGCTTTCACGGGCGGCATCCGCATCCCGGGACGCGCGGCGCTGATCCCGGTGGGGGTGGGGCGCGCGGGGCGCAGGGTGCTGGGACGGCTCGAGAGGCGGGTGGCGGCGGCGCGAACGGGGTGAGGCGGTCGGCTGCCGTGGGCGCCCGCCGCGGGCAACCGCCAGACCCCGGACTGCCAACGGGGTCTGATCACGAGGCGTGTCGCGGCGCGCGGGGCCGGCGTCGAGCCTCAGCCCGGCCACACCACCGCCTGCAGCTCGCTGTACGCCTGCAGCGCGTACGAGCCCACATCCCGCCCGACCCCGCTCTTCTTGAACCCTCCGAACGGCGCCTCCATGTTCCGGCCGATGGTGTTCACCCCGACCCCGCCCGCCCGCAGCTCTCCCGCCACCCGGAACGCCCGCGCCACGTCCCCCGACCAGACATAGTCGATCAGGCCGTAGTCGCTGTCGTTCGCCAGCGCGATGCCCTCGTCCTCGTCGTCGAAGGGGACCACGACGACCACCGGGCCGAAGATCTCCTCCCGCACCACTCGCATGTCGTTCGTGCAGTCCGCGAACAGCGTCGGGGCGACATAGAAACCCTTGTCGTACGCAGGTCGCTCGCCGCCCGCAACCAGCCGAGCGCCTTCCTTCCTGCCCAGTTCGACGTACGACTCGACCCGGTCGCGGTGGGCCGCCGAGATCACCGGGCCGACCACCGTGCCCTGCGCCGCCGGATCGCCGACCCTCATACGGGGCAGACAGCCGGTCAGCTTCTCGACCAGGAGGTCGTGGATCCCGCGCTGCGCGATCACCCGCGTCGGCGCCGTACAGATCTGGCCGCTGTAGAAGGAGAACGTCGTGCCGATGCCCATCACCGCCAAGTCCACGTCCGCGTCGTCGAAGACGAGCGCCGCGCCCTTGCCGCCCAGCTCCATGAGCTGCCGCTTCATCCCGCGGCCGCAGACTTCCGCGATGCGCTGTCCGACCGCCGTCGAGCCGGTGAAGCTGACCATGTCGACGTCCGGGGAGTCGACGGCGGCCTCGCCGACGGCCGGTGCGGAGCCGGTCACCACGTTCACGACACCGGGCGGCGCGCCCGCCTCCGCCAGGGCCTCGGCCATCCTGTAGACGGACAGGGGGTCCTGCGGGGCGGGCTTCACGACCACCGTGTTGCCCATGGCGAGCGCGGGAGCGACCTTGCCGGCCGGGTTGGCCCAGGGGTTGTTGTACGAGGTGATGCAGGTGACGACGCCGACCGGGCGGCGTACGGCGAGCGCCCCGAAGACGCCCGCCTTCCCCATCGGTCCCGCGGCGTTGATCTGCGGGGGCAGCCCCTCCTCCACGGGCTCCAGCGCGCCCTTCGCGTACCGCCGGAAGCGGGCCGCGCCGACGGCGACCTGCATGCCGCGCGCCGTCGCGGTCGTCGCGCCGCTCTCGGCCTGGGCGAGGCGGGCGTACGGCTCGGCCTCGCGCTGGATGACATCGGCGGCGGCGTCCAGGATCCGGGCGCGCTCCTGCGGTTTCGTACGCGACCAGGCGGTGAAGGCCTCGCGGGCGGCGGCGGCCGCCGCGTACACCTGCTCGCGGCTCGCCTCGGGCGCGAACCCGACGACCTCCTCGGTGGCCGGGTTGACGACCTCGTAGTGGCCGCCGTCCGGCTCGACCCACTCCCCGCCGATGAACAGCTTCTGCCGCACCGCTTGCCGCACCGGCTCGGGCCCACCCCGCCCCGCCGTCACTGGAGTTCGCCCTGCCCTGACGCATCGGCTGTCCCCTGCGGCCTGCTTTCCGGCCGGGGGTTTGGCGGTTGTCCCTGGGGAAGATGCAGCGTACTCACGGTGCTCGTGTCACGGCCGGACCTGAGCACCGCGCCCGGTACCGCGCCCGTCACCTCGTCGTCCCGTATCGTCTCGACGCCGTTGACGCGCACCGACACGATGCCGATGGCCTTCGCGTCCAGGCGCGGGCTGTCGCCGGGCAGGTCGTGTACGAGCGTGGCCGGGCCCGCCTCGATCCGTTCCGGGTCGAAGAGGACGAGGTCGGCGTGCCAGCCCTCCTGGACACGGCCGCGTTCGCGCAGACCGAAGAGTTGTGCCGGGTCGTCGGTCAGCATCTTCACGGCCTCCTCGAGGCCGACGAGTTTCCGGCCGCGCAGACAGTCGCCGATGAAGCGGGTCGTGTACGGCGCTCCGCACATCCGGTCCAGGTGCGCGCCCGCGTCGGAGCCGCCGAGCATGACGTCCTCGTGCTGCCAGGTCTGCCGGCGCAGGTCCCAGGAGTCGGGGTCGTTGTCGGTGGGCATCGGCCAAAGGACCGTACGCAGCCCGTCGTTGGCGCAGATCTCGACCAGGCAGTGGAAGGCGTCCTGGCCGCGCTCGGCGGCGATGTCCTTCACGACGCGCCCACTCAGGCCCTCGTTCTCCTTGGAGTATGTGTCGCCTATGACATAGCGGCCGAAGTTCGCGAGCCGACGGAAGACTCCGGCCTCCTTGGAGTCGGCGTGGCGCAGCATTTCGGCGCGTACGTCCGCGTCGCGGAGTTTCGCGATCCGCTCGGGGACGGGGAGGGAGAGAATCTCGCCCCAGCCGGGGATGAGGTTCAGTGCGCAGAAGGTGCCCAGCGACATGTTCATCGGCGTGAGGATCGGCATGGTCAGCGCGACGATGCGGCCACCGGACTTCCTCGCCCGCTCACTCGCCTCGAGCTGGCGCGGCACGCGCTCGGGCACGGACGCGTCGATGGTCAGCACATTCCAGTTCAGCGGCCGTCCGGCCGCGGCGCTCATCTCGACGAACAGGTCGATCTCCTCGTCGGCGAACTGGTCCAGGCAGCCCGCGACAATCGCTTCGAGCTGGGTGCCTTCGTGTTCGGCGACGGCCCGCGAGAGGGCGAGGAGCTCCTCGGGCTTCGCGTGGCGGGATGCGACCGGCTTTCCGTCGCCGTCGGAGTGGGTGGAGGACTGGGTGGTGGAGAGTCCCCACGCCCCCGCGTCCATCGCGTCGTGGAAGAGCCTGATCATGTCGTCGAGCTGCTCGGGCGTGGGTTGCCCGCCGACCGCGTCGGGGCCCATGACATGCCGGCGCAGCGCGCAATGGCCCACCATGAAGCCCGCGTTGACGGCGATCCGGCCTTCCAGGGCGTCCAGATACTCGCCGAAGGTGTGCCAGCTCCACGGCGCGCCCTCCTCCAACGCGACCAGCGACATGCCCTCCACCTTGGACATCATGCGGCGGGTGTAGTCGGCGTCCTCGGGACGGTCGGGGTTGAGCGGGGCGAGGGTGAAGCCGCAGTTGCCGCCGGCGACGGTCGTCACTCCGTGGTTCATGGAGGGGGTGGCGAACGGGTCCCAGAAGAGCTGGGCGTCGTAGTGCGTGTGCGGGTCGACGAAGCCGGGGGTGAGGACGAGCCCCGACGCGTCCTCGCTCGTCCTGGCCTCCTCGGCGACGGTCCCGGGTTCGGCGATGAGGGCGATGCGCCCGTCCCGTATCCCGACGTCGGCGAGGTACGCGGGCGCGCCGGTCCCGTCCACGACGGTCGCCGAGCGAATGAGGTGGTCGAGCATGACGGGTCCCTCCAGCGCGGGGTTGGTCGTTGTCGGTCGTTTCATGGCTCCGGCCGGGGCGCGTGCGGCAGGCCGCTGCCGACGGGCACCCGGCCGGAACCCGGGGACGGCGGTCCGGGAGGCCGCCGCCGTTCTGTGGGGGCGGGGGGTTTTCCCCTACCCGCCCCTTCCCGTAACCGGGGGCTCCGCCCCCGGACCCCCGCGCCTCAATCGCCGGCGGGGCTGAAGTTTCCGCCGGCGATCAGCCCGCCGCCTGGCGGAAGCGGGTCGTCCGATGCACCGGGTCCGTGTCGATCTGCGGGATCACATGTTCACCGATCAGCTTGATCGTGTTGATGGTGTCCTCGTACGAGATCCCGATCGGGAGCCCGAAGGAGAGCTGGTCCGCGCCCGCCTGCTCCCAGCGCTTGCACTGCTGCAGCACCTCGCCCGGGTCGCCGCAGATCATCAGCTCCTCCGCGATGAGCAGCTCGATGATCTCCGCGCTGTACTCGGGCAGCAGCTCCGGCCACTCGGGGATGCCCTCGGGCCGCGGGAAGGTGTCGTGGTAGCGGAAGAGCAACGACTGCAGATAGTTCAGTCCGCCGCCGACGGCTGTCTCGACGGCCTTGTCGTGCGTCTCGGCGCAGATCGCCGTCGACGTCACCATCACGTTGTCGTTGACGAAGTCGCCGATCGCCTTCGCCTCCTTGACGGCCGTCTTGTACGACTCGACGACCCACTCCATGTCGGAGACCTTCTGCACGCTGAAGCCCAGGACGCCGAGGCCCTTCTTGCCCGCCATGGCGTACGAGGACGGGGAGCCGGCCGCGTACCACATCGCCGGGTGGGACTTCCCGTACGGCTTCGGCAGAATCTTCCGCGGCGGCAGCGACCAGTGCTTGCCCTGGAAGCCGACGTACTCCTCCTGGAGCCACATCTTGGGGAATTCTGCGATGGTCTCTTCCCAGAGTTCTTTGGTGTGGTTCATATCGGTGATGCCGGGCATGAAGCCGAGAATCTCGTGGCTGCCGGCGCCACGGCCCGACCCGAACTCGAAGCGTCCTTCCGAGAGATGGTCGAGCATGGCGACCTTCTCCGCGACCTTCACAGGGTGGTTCACGGGCGCCAGCGGGTTGAAGATGCCCGAGCCCAGATGGATCCGGTCCGTCGCGTGTGCGAGGTACCCGAGGTACACATCGTTCGCCGACAGATGCGAGTACTCCTCCAGGAAGTGGTGCTCGGAGGCCCAGGCGTACTTGAAGCCGGACTTGTCCGCCTGGATGACGTACTCGGTCTCCTCCATCAGCACGTTGTGCTCCGCGAGCGGGTCGGTCTCGGCGCGCTTGCCGACGTATCCCTGTACAAAGAGCCCGAATTCCAAAGGGGTTCACCGTCCCTTTTACTTTCTGACGTACCGTCAGATCCCGATGCGGTCGACTGTTCCACCGCCTGCGCGAGGCGTCAATACCTGACGTCCAGTCAGAAAAGGCTCACTCCGGCGAGCCAGCCGCCGTCGATGACGAACGGCTGCCCGGTGATGTACGAGGAGTCCTCACTGCTCAGGAAGAGCACCAGCTTCGCCACCTCCTCCGGCTCCCCGACCCGGCCGAGCGGCACAAGCTTCCGGTACAGCTCGCCGACCGCCGCCGGGTCCACGCCGCCCGGGTTGCTCATCGGCGTGTCCACCGCACCCGGGCAGACCGCGTTGACGCGGATCTTCCTGGCGGCCAGCTCCAGCGCGGCGACCCGGGTCAGGCCGAGGATCGCGTGCTTGGTCGCGGCGTACGCACCCACGCCGGCCATGCCCGTCAGGGCCGTGTACGAGGCTGTGTTGACGATCGTCCCGCCGCCGGCCGCCTCGATCTCGGGCGCGACGTTACGTATGCCGAGGAAGCAGCCGATCTGATTGACCTGGATGATCTGCTGGAACTCCTCCAGCGGCGTGGAGACCAGCTCGTTGAAGCGCAGGATCCCCGCGTTGTTGACCAGCCCGTCGATCTTCCCGAACGCGTCCTTCGCCGCGGCCACGGCGGCGGTCCAGTCGGTCTCCCGGCTCACATCCAGATGGACGTACGCGGCCGTGCCCTCACCCAGCTCCTTGGCGAGAGCCTCGCCCTGGTCGTCCAGCACATCTGCGAGCACCACCTTCGCGCCCTCCGCCACGAAGAGCCGCGCCTCCTGCTCGCCCTGCCCGCGCGCCGCGCCCGTGATGAGGACGACGCGTCCGTCGAGCTTTCCCATCCCACTCTCCTCAGTTCAGGTGCGGAGCAACGTCGGCGGCGAAGGCCGCCATCTGATCGGTGAGTTCGGTGCGGCTCCGGCTGCGGAACCGGACCTGGATCTGGTGCACGCCCATCGCGGCGTAGGCGCGCAGCGACTCGGCGAGCGCGTCGGGCTTTCCGTTCAGGGTCCGCCGGCCGGTGTCCCAGTCCGGCTCGCCCACGTACAGCGGCTCGGTGATGGCGCCGATCTCGATGGGATCGGTGACGCCTGCTTCCTCGCGCAGCGTCCTCAACCTGGCGATCTGGGCGGGGAGTTTGCCGCGCGGGTCGCCCTGGGGCAGCCAGCCGTCACCCCGTACGGCGGCCCGGCGCACGGCGGCGGGCGAGGAGCCGCCCACCCAGATGGGTATCCGCCGCTGAACGGGCCTGGGCCGCTGCCCGAGCCCGCTGAAGGAGAACCGCTCGCCGGTGAACTCGGGGTACTCCTCCGGGCCGAGCGCCGCCCTGAGCGCGTCGATGGTCTCGTCGAGTACGGGCCCCCGCGCGGCGAAGTCCACGCCGAGCGCCTCGAACTCCTCCTGCACATGCCCGGCCCCGACCCCGAGGATCAGCCGTCCGCCGGAGAGATGGTCCAGGGTCGCGTACTGCTTGGCGCTCAGGAGCGGGTGCCGCAGCCCGACGACGGCCACATGACTGAGCAGCAGCACACGCTCGGTGATCCCCGCGAGGTAGGAGAGCGTGGCGACGGGGTCGTACCAGACGGTGGACATGGCACCGGCGAGCCGGCGCGGGATCGCGACATGGTCACAGCTCGCGAGATACGCGAACCCGGCCCGGTCGGCGACCCTGGCGATCTCGGCAAGATCCTCGGCTCCGGCGCCGGTCTCCCACGGCTCCGCGTAGATGGTGCTCTGCGACTGGATCGGGAGCTGCATCCCGTACGACAGCCGCCCCTCGGGCAGTACGTGCACGGCGCCGCCTCCTCACCTGATCTGACGCTTCGTCAACTATCGGGACGGGGTCATCGTCATACCTGACGGTTCATCAGACAAGGGGTGCGGTGACGCGAGTGTGGCTCGCTGCCGGGGGGCGTCGCCTCAGCCGAGCAGGGCGTACACGGTGGAGGCCCGCGCGGCGACGTCCTGCGAGCCGTCGGCGGTCATGGTGACGTCCGCGAACGCCATGCGCCGGCCGAGCTTGGTGATCCTGACGTCGATCAGGACGTCCGTGCCGGTGATCGCGCGCTGGAAGGTGCTGGACTGCTGGACGGTCGTCATCGGCGCGAAGCCGCCGAGGGCGGAGGCGACGGCGACGACGGTGGCGGTGTCGGCCGCCGCCATGAGCGCCTGCCCGGAGAGAGCGCCGCCTTCACGGGCGAGGCGATCGCTCCAGGGGAGGCGGAGGATCGCATGCCGTTCACCGGCCTCGACGACGGAGAGCCCGAGGTCGAGCACCCAGGGGGCGAAGTTGTCGGCAAGGATCTTGTCGGCTTGAGCGGGGGTGAGCGTCATCCCCCGATAGTGCCGCGCACCCAGTCATGTGGCGAGCGTCGGCCTCAGTTGCCCGGTCATGTGGCGGAGGTGGGCCGAGCGGTGCGGGGTCACCGGGGGTGATTCCCCTATCCCGCCCCTTCCCGAAACCGGGGGCTGCGCCCCCAGACCCCCTGCCGGGGAAGGGGTACGTGGGGGCTGGCGCCCCCACGCCCCTGAGCGGCAGCTTCGCCAGTTGCTCGGTCATGTGGTGAGCGTGGGCCGGGGGCGTTGTCGGTTGCTGTCCGGTGGGTGGTTTCCTCCGGCGAACCGCTGTACCCCCGCGGCGGGCCCCGGGCCGCTGGTCAACCCCGGCGGACCGCACCCGTGCCGTCCGGGTGGGGAGGGGGCGTGCAGTGTCGCCCCCGTTGCTGTAGCCATGGCGGGCTCCAATAGTTCGCTGGGCGAACTTGTCGACGGCGGTGACAACCATGGCGGGGCGAGGCGGTGGAGCAGGCACAGGCGGCGCTCCTCCGGCTCCTCGGAGGCCCCCGGCGGACCGGGGCCCAGCGGGTCGTCGATCGGCAGGAAGACGGCCGCCCGGTCGTCGGGGAACGCGGCCGCTCGATCCTTGAGGTACCGCCGGACCTGTCGCTTCGCCCGCGGCCCACGTCCGTGGTGCGATGGAACTGGGGGCGGAAAGGAGAGCGATCATGCCCGCAGCGAAGCGAACGAGTGTCGCCGCCTCGGTGTCGGTCCGCCCGCTGCTTGAGCCGGACCTGGATCGGGCCGACGAGATCTTCAGGGTCGCCTTCGGGACCTTCCTCGGGGCCCCTGAGCCGGAGACGTTCTTCGGGACCGCCGACTATGTCCGCACCCGCTGGGCGGCAGATCCACACGCGGCCTTCGCAGCGACCGTCGAGGGCGAGGTCGTCGGATCGAACTTCGCCGCCAACTGGGGCAGCGTCGGGTTCTTCGGCCCGCTGACCGTACGTCCGGATCTGTGGGACCAGGGCATCGGCAGGCGCCTCATGGAACCGGTCATGGCCTGCTTCGACACCTGGGAGAACCGCCACCTCGGCCTGTTCACCTTCTCGCACAGTCCCAAGCACCTCGAGCTCTACCGCCGGTACGGTTTCTGGCCCCGATTCCTTACAGCCATCATGAAGAAACAGGTCGCCGTCAGTGCCGCAGTCCCCGGCCGAGTGCTGTACGGGGAGCTGACCGCCGCTGAGCGGCCCGACGCACTGAGCCTCAGTCGCGCACTGACGGGGGCCGTGTACGAGGGCCTGAGCTTGGAGCGCGAGATCATGGCCACACAGGCGCAGGGGCTCGGTGACACCATCCTCCTCGAGGGCGCCGACTCCGACCTCGACGGTCTGGCTGTCTGCCACTGCGGAGCGGGGTCGGAGGCCGGTGAGGACGTGTGCTTCGTCAAATTCGGCGCCGTACGCCCTGGCCCGGACGCCGCGGACCGGTTCGAACGACTGCTGAATGCGTGCGAGCAGCTGGCCACCGAGAAGGGACTGGGGCAACTGGACGCCGGAATGAACCTGGCCCGCCAGGATGCCTACCGGCGCATGGTCGACCGCGGCTTCCGTACCTGGCTGCAAGGCGTGACCATGCACAAGCCCAACGAACCTGGCTACAGCCACCCAGACGCCTACGTGATCGACGACTGGCGCTGAGTCCACCGCCATACTCGGCTTCGGGGAAGACCCGATGCCGTCAGGCCGCCTCCAACCGCAACTGCTCGCGGAAAGCACGCCGTTCGTCGGTCAGCCCGCCCCCTTGCGCATACCTCATGCAGTCGGCATACCGCAGGGACCACGAGACGTCAGCCCCTACGACACCACGCTTTGAAGGTCAGTAGTTGCTCGGTCATGCGGTCGGGGTGGGCCGGGGGCGTTGTCGGTTGCTGTCCGTGGGTGGTTTCCTCCGGCGAACCGCGAACCGCGAACCGCGAACCGCGAACCGCGAACCGCGAACCGCGAACTGCGAGCACGCGGCGGGCCGCACCCGTGTCGTTCGGGTGGGGAGGTGCCGTGCAGGGTCGTCCCCGCAGGGGATTGGCGGCAAAACCGGGGTCACGCACCAAGACCCTGTACGCCGCCGACCCCGAGGAGTCGAGCCCGGAGGGGCACCGGAGCCCGCACCCGACAAGACCGGACGCCCCAGGCCCGGGCAACAAGCACCCGCACCCCGCCGGAGGCAACCCGCACCCGACAAGACCGGACGCCCCCGCCGGAGGCAACCCGCACCCCAGGCCCGGGCCACAAGCACCCGCACCCCGCCGGAGGCACGGGCCCGGGCCACAAGACCCCGCGCTACCCGCCCAACCACAGGCCCTCCGGTGTCAGGCCCAGCAGCTCAATCGCGTTGCCGCGCACTATCCGGTCCACCACATCCGGCGCCAAGTGGCCCATCTGGCTCTCCCCGACCTCCTTCGACTTCGGCCACGTCGAGTCCGAGTGCGGATAGTCCGTCTCGTACAGCACGTTCCCCACTCCGATCGCGTCCAGGTTCTTCAGCCCGAACGCGTCATCGAAGAAGCACCCGTACACATGCTCCGCGAACAGCTCCGACGGCGGCCGCAGCACCTTGTCCGCCACCCCGCCCCACCCGCGGTTCTCCGCCCAGACCACATCCGCGCGCTCCAGGATGTACGGGATCCAGCCGATCTGACCCTCCGCGTACATGATCTTCAGAGCCGGGAAGCGTTCGAACTTGCCGCTCATCAGCCAGTCGACCATCGAGAAGCAGCAGTTGGCGAAGGTGATCGTCGATCCGACGGCGGGCGGCGCATCGGCGGACGTCGACGGCATCCTCGACGACGAGCCGATGTGCATCGCGATCACCGTCCCCGTCTCGTCGCACGCCCGCAGGAACGGGTCCCATTCGTCCGTGTGCACCGACGGCAGCCCGAGGTACGGAGGTATCTCCGAGAAGGCCACCGCCCGCACGCCCCGCGCCGCATTGCGCCGGACCTCCTCCGCCGCCAACTCCGCGTCCCACAGCGGGATCAGGGTCAGCGGAATCAGACGCCCGCGCGCCTCGGGGCCGCACCACTCCTCCACCATCCAGTCGTTGTACGCCCGCACCCCGAGCAGCCCCAGTTCGCGGTCCTTCGCCTCGGTGAAGGTCTGGCCGCAGAAGCGCGGGAAGGTCGGGAAGCAGAGCGCCGACTGGACGTGGTTGACGTCCATGTCGGCGAGGCGCTCCGGCACGCCGAACGAGCCGGGCCGCATCTGCTCGTACGTGATGACCTCGAGTTTGATCTCGTCGCGGTCGTAGCCGACCGCCGTGTCGAGGCGGGTCAGCGGCCGGTGCAGATCCTCGTAGACCCACCAGTCGCCGATCGGCCCGTCGTCGCCCTTCGCCCCCATCACCGGGGCGAACCTGCCGCCCAGGAACGTCATTTCCTTCAGTGGCGCCCGGACGATGCGCGGGCCGATGTCCTGGTACTTCGACGGGAGCCGGTCCCGCCAGACGTTGGGGGGCTCAACCGTGTGGTCGTCCACCGAGATGATCTTCGGGAAGGTCTCCATGCGCCCCACGGTAGCGCCAATCTGACGAGCCGTCAGCTAGCGGGGCGGCGCGGAAAACCTCCCGGACGAGCGCCCGCGGTTCACTATAAACCCCGTCTATACATCGTGTGTATAGTGCGATGGCGTGCGCGGCCGGTCAACGGCAGAGCGCCGTATTCCGTGTGCCCGCCATCCACCGAGGGGGATATTCGCCATGCCCGGAAAAAGGACGAAAGCGAAGGTCACCGCCGCCGCGCTCGCAGTCGCCGCCCTGGCGCTGACACTCGGCGGCTGTTCGATGGAGACCACCTCACCGGGCGCCGCCAGGAACCACGCGGCCTCGGACGCCAAGCCGCTGTCCGCCGGGGGCGTCGACTGCGGAAAGGCCACGTGCATAGCCCTGACCTTCGACGCCGGGCCCGGCAAGGACACGGCCCGACTCCTCGACACCCTGAAGGAGAAGAAGGTTCACGCAACCTTCTTCCTGCTCGGCAAGAACCATGTGCTCAAGCACCCCGACGTCGTACGCCGAATGGCCGACGAGGGGCATGAGGTGGCCAATCACACCTGGTCGCACCGTCGGCTCGACGAACTGGGCGCCGACGAGATACGCGAAGAGCTCTCCCGTACGCAGGAGGCCATCGCCAGGATCACCGGCCGCAGGCCCACTCTGATGCGCCCGCCGCAGGGCCGTACCAGCGACGACGTCACCAAGGTCAGCCGGGAGCTCGGCCTCGCCCAGATCCTGTGGAGCGCCACCGCCAAGGACTTCTCCACCACCGACTCCGAGCTCATCAAGAGCCGGATACTCGACCAGGCGGGGCGCGACGGCATCATCCTGCTGCACGACATCTACGACGGAACCGTGCCCGCCGTGCCCGGCATCATCGACGAGCTGAAGAGGCGCGGCTACACCTTCGTCACCGTGCCCGAGCTGCTCGCGCCCGGCAAGGCCAACCCGGGAGAGGTGTACCGCCCGTGACGGGAGCTTCCGGCAGAGATCACGGACGGAGATCGGCAACAGAGGGTTAGCGCACAAGCCGACGCGGGCAGGGGCGATGTGGAGGTGCCCCGCTGCTGACGGGGCCACCATGCACAGGGCAGACTGTCGAGGGCGATTCCGGCAGTACGGGGGCAGGGAGCAGCTATGGACCGTGACAGCGGGCCACGCGTACCGGAGCAGCGGACTCCGATGCAGAGCAGCATCATTGACCTGCGCTTCAGCGTGCTCGGCCCGGTGCGTGCCTGGCGCGGCGGGGAGGCTCTGCCGTCCGGTTCGCCGCAGCAGCGCGCCCTGCTGGCCGCGCTGTTGCTGCGAGACGGCCGCACCGCGACCGCTTCCGAGCTGATCGACGCGATCTGGGGCGAGGACCCTCCTTCGCAGGCGCTCGCGGCGGTACGGACGTACGCCTCGCGCCTGCGCAAGGTGCTGTCCGCGGACGCGCTGGTCAGCGAGTCGGGCGGCTATGCGATACGGGTCAGGGGCGAGGCCCTCGACCTCGTGGTGGCACAGGAGTTGGCGGCGGAGGCGGACAAGGCGCGCGCGGCCGGGGACCGCAACCAGGCCCGCGCACTGGTGGACAAGTCGCTGGGCCTGTGGGACGGCGAGCCGCTGGCCAATGTGCCGGGGCCGTACGCCGAGAACCAGCGGGCCCGGCTGGAGGAGTGGCGGCTTCAGCTCCTCGAGACCCGGCTCGACCTCTGCCTGGAGGTCGGCGCCCATGCGGAGGCGGTGTCGGAGCTGACCGCGCTCACCGCGGCACATCCGCTGCGGGAGCGGCTGCGCGAGCTGCTGATGCTGGCGCTGTACCGCAGCGGACGCCAGGCCGAGGCGCTGGCCGTGTACGCCGACACCCGCCGGCTGCTCGCCGAGGAACTGGGCGTCGACCCGCGCCCGGAGCTCGCCAAGCTCCAGCAGCGCATTCTGCAGGCCGACGCGGAACTGGCCCGGCCGAGCGAGGAGCCGGCCCGGGCCCCGCATGTCGCCCGGCCCGCGCAACTTCCCGCCACAGTGCCGGACTTCACCGGACGTGCCTCCTTCGTGCGCGAACTGGGCGACCAGCTGGCCACCGCCGAGGGCTCCGTCATGGCCGTCTCGGCGCTCGCGGGCATAGGCGGCGTCGGCAAGACGACTCTCGCGGTCCATGTGGCCCATGAGGCCCGCCCGCACTTCCCGGACGGCCAGCTGTACGTCGACCTGCAGGGCGCCGGCAATCGCGCCGCCGATCCGGAGACGGTCCTGGGCGCGTTCCTGCGGGCCCTCGGCACCGCGGACTCCGCCATTCCGGACTCGCTGGACGAGCGGGCCGCGCTCTACCGCTCGACGCTGGACGGCCTGCGCGTCCTGCTCCTCCTCGACAACGCGCGGGACGCCGCCCAGATCCGTCCGCTGCTGCCCGGCACGGCGGGCTGCGCGGCGCTGGTCACCAGCCGGGTCCGGATGGTGGACCTGGCCGGGGCACACCTCGTCGACCTGGATGTGATGTCGCCGGAGGAGGCCCTGCAGCTCTTCACCAAGATCGTGGGTGAGGAGCGGGTCACCTCCGAGCGTGAGGCGGCGCTCGATGTGGTCGCCGCGTGCGGGTTCCTGCCGCTCGCGATCCGTATCGCGGCCTCGCGCCTCGCGGCCCGCCGTACCTGGACGGTCTCGGTGCTGGCCGCGAAACTCGCCGACGAACGCCGCCGCCTGGACGAACTGCAGGCGGGCGACCTCGCGGTCAAGGCCACCTTCGAACTGGGCTACGGCCAGCTGGAGCCGGCCCAGGCCCGCGCCTTCCGCCTCCTCGGCCTCGCCGACGGCCCGGACATCTCGCTCGCCGCGGCCGCGGCGGTGCTCAACCTCCCGCCCCAGGTGACGGAAGACCTGCTGGAGGCCCTCGTCGACACCTCGCTGCTGGAGTCGGCGGCGCCGGGCAGGTACCGCTACCACGACCTCGTACGGCTCTACGCGCGTGCATGCGCCGAGCGGGACGAAGAGCCGCCCGAGGAGCGGGAGTCGGCGCTGTCCCGGCTGCTGGACTTCTATCTGTCGACGGCGGCACGGGTGTTCGCGATAGAGCGTCCGGGCGACCGGCTGGTGGGCCACCTGGAGCGTACGGAGTACGAGGGCCTGGTCTTCACCAACGGGCACGACGCGCAGGACTGGCTGTACGCGGAGGCGAACTGCCTGCTTGCGAGCGCACGACAGGCATCGAGCGGTAAGCGGCTGCGCCTCGCCGTGGACCTGCTGTGGGCGGCACAGGATCTGGCTGAGTCCGGCGCCAACTCCAAGCTGTACGAGACCGTGGCCCTTTCGGCACTCGACTCGGCCCGTGCCGCCGGCGACGTCCGTACCGAAGCGCGGGCGCGGACCTCGCTGACCAACGTGCACATGGTGGCGGGCCGTTACGAGGAAGCCGACGAGGAGGCCAAGCAGGCTGCGGTCCTCGCGAAGTCCGCCCAAGACCCCGCTCCGGTCTACTGGTCGGACAACGACCGCGGCATCATCGCCTTCAACCAGGGGCGGCACGCCGAGGCCGAGGAGCACCTTCGCCGGGCGACGGAGGGCTCCCGTGCCGACGAGAACCGCCCGGGCGAGGCCAGCGCCCTGTGCAATCTCTCGCGCATCCACCTGTCCATGGGCCGTACCTCGCAAGCCATCACGCTCGCCGAGCAAGGGGTCGAGATCTACGACCGCATCGGGCACACCCTGCGGCTGGCCAATGCCCGCTACGCCCTGGGGGTCGCGCTCACCCATGCGGGGCGCCACACCGAGGCGTTGGAGGAGCTTCTCGAAGCGCTGGAGCGGTTCGAGACGAACCGGCAGCGTCTGTGGGAGGGAACGACACACTTCCGTATCGCCCAGGCGCACCTCACGGCCCGCCGCCCCGCACAAGCCGCCCAGCATGCCGAGCAGGCGCTCGCCATCGGCTGCATCGGCGGCGACCGGACCCGGGGCAACGTACTGATTACGCTGGGCAGGGCGCTGGACAGCCTCGGCCAAGCGGACCGCGCGCGTGCCTGCTGGCGCGAGGCATTGTCCCTCCACGAGCAGTCGGGTGCCGCGGAAGTGGAGGAAGTACGCGGGCTTCTTGCCCCTCTCAGCGCAGCGTGAGGGCCCCCCGCCAGGGCGTTCATTGAACGTTTATGCTCATCCGACATGCTCAGTGCATTCGATCCGTCGCGTCGGGGGGCAGGCGGATCCCGGGACCTACACCTCCGCGTGGGGGCGAGCGGTCCCCCTGGCCTTCTGTCCGGCGACCCTCGGGGGAGCCTCCGGGCAGAAGGCCACCTTCGGTAACGTCGGGCAATCCCATGGGGGACAGAAAGATGAGCAACACCGAGAAGAAGCCGGAAGAGATCACCACACTGGGCGACCACCACACGCCGGCCCCGCCGCAGGGCGCCGCCATCGTGCAGGGTGACCACCACACGCCCGCACCGCCGAAGGACACCGCCACCACGATGGGCGACCACCACACTCCGGTCCCGCCCGCGGACGGCGTCACGACGCTGGGAGACCACCACACGCCGGCCCCGCCCGTGGACGGCATCACCACGATGGGCGACCACCACACGCCGGCCCCGCCCAAGATCTGACCCGGACTTCACTGGACGGGGTGCGGCCGCGGCGGCGCGGAGGGGGAGCCGCCGCGGCTGCGGCATGTCCGGTGCCCGGCCGCCGAGGTGCTCGCCGGCCGGACGGTCAGACGCGCTCGCGCGACCGCAGTTCCGTCTTCAGCACCTTCCCGCTCGCGTTCCTGGGCAGCTCGCTCACGAACTCGACCTCCCTCGGCACCTTGTAGTTCGCCATCTCCCGTCGCGACCAGGCGATGAGATCGTCCGCCGTCAGTGTCGAGTCCCTGCGCCGTACCGCGTACGCCTTGCCCACCTCGCCCAGCCGCGGGTCGGGTACGCCGATCACCGCGACATCCGCGATATCCGGGTGCAGGCCGAGCAGTTGCTCGATCTCCGCCGGATACGCGTTGAAGCCGCCGACGATGAACATGTCCTTGATCCGGTCGGTGATACGGAGATTGCCCGCATCGTCCAGGACGCCGACGTCGCCCGTGCGCAGCCAGCCGTCCTCGGTGATCGCCTTCGCCGTCTCCTCCGGGTCCTCGAAGTAGCCCTGCATCACATGGTGTCCACGCACCAGCACCTCGCCCGGTTCGCCGGTGCCTGCCAGCACGCGGACCTCTGTGCCGGGGATCGCGCGGCCCGAGGTGGACGCGATCGTCTCCGGGGCGTCGCCGCGGCGGCACATGGTGACGATGCCGCTCGCCTCGGAGAGGCCGTACGCCGTGAGGACCGTGGCGATACGCAGCTCACTGCGCAGCCGCTCGACCAGCTGGAGCGGCACGACCGCCGCGCCGGTGACGACGAGCCGCAGCGCGCTGAGGTCGTGCTGGTCGCGGGCCGGGTGGTCGAGCAGGGACTGGTGGAGGGTCGGGGGGCCAGGCAGTACGGAGATGCGTTCGGAGGCGATATTGGCCAGGACCGTGTCCACGTTGAAGACCGGCTGCGGGACCATCGTCGCGCCCCGCGTCAGGCAGGCGATGATGCCCGCTTTGTAGCCGAAGGTATGGAAGAACGGGTTCACGATCAGATAGCGGTCGCCTTCGCGCAGCCCGGCGAGTTCGCTCCAGACGTCGTAGCAGCGCAGCGTCTGCGCATGAGTGATGACGGCGCCCTTGGGCCGGCCCGTGGTACCCGAGGTGAAGATGATGTCGGAAGGCGCGGACGAGTCGATCGCGTCGGCGCGGGCACGGACGTCCGCGGCGTCGATGGCGTCGCCGCCCGCCAGGAAGTCCTTCCAGTCACGGAAGTCCTCGGGTGCGCTGTCCGCCAGCACCACCACCTGCTCCAGATGCGGCAGGTCCACCTCCGCGCGGCGCAGGGACGCGACGTACGAGGTGCCCAGGAACGTGCCGGTGATGAAGAGGAGTTTGGCGCGGCTGCGCTGGAGGACGTACGCCGCCTCGCCGCCCTTGAAGCGGGTGTTGAGCGGCACCAGCACCGCACCGGCCGTCACCGCGCCGAGTGCCGAGACGATCCAGTCGAGGGTGTTGGGCGCCCAGACCGCGACCCGGTCGCCCGGCTCGACGCCGGACGCCATGCAGGCGGCGGCGGCGCGCTCGACGCGCTCGCCCAGTTCGGCGTACGAGACCCTGACGCGGCCCTCGACGACGGCCTCCCGCTCCCCGTACCGTTCGGCAGCGCTCCGTACCAGCCTCGGGATGCTGCCCCACTCCAGGTCGCCGCGCATCGCAAGCCCTCCCACCGCAGTAGCTGACTATCCGTCAGATTAGCTGTAGCCTGACGCGCTGTCAGCAGTGAGAACGATCGCGGAGGTGGCGCACCGTGGCGACGCTCAAGGACGCAGCGGCGATAGTCGGCATCGGGCAGACGCCCTTCGCCAGGCAACTCCCCGAATCCGAGAAGACCCTGGCCTGCCGCGCCGTCCTCGCCGCGCTCGACGACGCCGGTGTCGACCCTTCCGAGGTCGACGGCTTCGCCTCGTACACGATGGAGGAGACGGACGAGGTCGAGGTCGCCAAGGCCATCGGCGCCGGGGACGTGACCTTCTTCGCCAAGGCCGGTTACGGCGGCGGTGGTTCCTGCGCCACCATCGCCCATCTCGCGGGCGCGATCGCCACCGGCCAGGCGAGCGTCGGCATCGCCTGGCGCTCCCGCAAACGCGGCAGCGGCCCAAGGCCCTGGAAGAACACGGCAGTTCAACTCCCCACACCCGCCCAGTGGACCCGTCCCTTCGGTCTGCTGCGGCCCGCCGACGAGATCGGCATGCTGGCGCGGAGATATATGCACGAGTACGGCGCGACCCGCGACCATCTCTTCAATGTCGCCCTCGCCTGCCGCAACCGCGCCAACCAGAACCCCGCCGCCGTCATGTACGAGCGGCCGCTGACCCGCGAGATGTATATGACCGCCCGCTGGATCAGCGAGCCGCTCTGCCTCTTCGACAACTGCCTGGAGACGGACGGCGCGTTGGCCTGCGTGATCGTCTCGGCCGAACGGGCCCGCGACTGCCGGCAGAAGCCGGTGTACGTCCACTCCGCCGCCCAGGGCCTGCCCGCGCAGCACCACGGAATGGTCAACTACTGGAACGACGACCCGCTCACCGGACCCGCCTGGACGGCCGCCAGGCAGCTGTGGAAGACCGCCGACTTCGGTCCGCAGGATGTCGATGTGGCGCAGATCTACGACGCGTTCACCCCGCTCGTCCCGCTCTCGCTGGAGGGGTACGGCTTCTGCGGACGGGGGGAGGGCGCGGCCTTCACCGAGGGCGGCGCGCTGGAGATCGGCGGCCGGCTGCCGGTCAACACCGGCGGCGGAGGTCTGAGCGAGGCGTACGTCCACGGCTTCAACCTCATCACCGAGGGCGTGAAGCAGCTGCGCGGCACCAGCACGGCGCAGGTCCCGGACGCCGCGACCTGCCTGGTCACGGCGGGCGAGGGAGTGCCCACTTCGGCTGTACTGCTGAGGAGTTGAGATGGACTCGCTACTGACGCCGGTCGTCGACGACGACGGTGCGCCCTTCTGGGAGTACGCCGCGCAGGGCGAACTCCGCGTGCAGGCCTGCGCCGACCCGGACTGCGCCGAACTGCGCTTCCCGCCACGGCCCTGCTGCCCGCACTGCCGGTCCTTCGACAGCGAGTGGCGCAGGATGAGCGGGCGCGGCCGCATCTGGTCCTACGTGCTCCCCCATCCGCCGCTGCTGCCCGCGTACGCCGCCCAGGCGCCGTACAACGCGGTCGTCGTCGAGCTCCTGGACGCGCCCCGTATCCGCCTGGTCGGCAATGTGGTCGCGGCGCCGGACGCGCCGCTGAACTCGGTCGATCCGGCGCGGCTGCGCATCGGGACCGGAGTGAGGGTGGCGTTCACCGAGCTGGACGGGGTCACCGTGCCGCGCTGGCTGCTGGAGCGGGCATGAGCCTGGGCATCGACACGTACAAGGAGACGGGTGTCGCGCTGGTCACGCTGGACCGGCCCGAGCGGCACAACGCGATCGATCTGGCGATGGCCGGTGAACTGACCGCCGCCTGGCGTCAGTTCCGCTTCGACGACTCCGTACGGGCGGTGGTGGTGACCGGAGCGGGCACCAAGGCGTTCTGCACCGGCATCGACCGCTCGGTGCGGGTGCCGCAGCCCTCGTCCCCGTACACGATCGACGATCCGCTGATCGCGATCGGGCCGAAGGCGAACGAACTGTGGAAACCGGTGATCGCGGCCGTGGAGGGGATGGCCTGCGGCGGGGCGTTCTATCTGCTCGGGGAGAGCGAGTTCCTGGTGGCCTCGCGGGAGGCGACGTTCTTCGATCCGCATACGACGTACGGCATGGTCAGCGCGTACGAGGCGATCTCCATGGCGCAGCGGATGCCGTTCGGCGAAGTGGCGCGGATGGCGCTGATGGGGACGGCGGAGCGGCTCTCGGCGCAGCGGGCCTACGAGACGGGTCTGGTCTCGGAGCTGACGGAGCCGGGCGAGGCGGTGGCGGCCGCGCTGCGCGCCGCCGCGGTGGTGGCGTCGTACCCGACCGAGGCGGTGCAGGGGACCGTACGGGCGGTGTGGTCCGCGAAGGAGGCGGCCAGATCGCAGGCGCTCGCCCATGCCCCGCACTTGATCACGCTCGGGAATCTGCCGCCGGAGCGGCAGGCGGAACTCTTCGAGGGCGGGCGGGGCCGGGGGAGCTACACGTTGCGGTAGCCGCATCCCAGCCCCACCGGCGGACATCCCCGGCCCCTCCGGCGATTGAGGAGCGGGGCTCGGGGCGGAGCCCCAACAGGGCCGTCAGCTCGCCGTACGGCTCGCGCTGATGACTTCGCACTTCTTGTACTCGGAGCCGTCACCGGAACCGGTGTACGGGGTGCTCGCGTTGCCGGGCGCAGAGGCACCGGGCTGCACCTGGAGATCCTCGACCTTGGCGATGGCGAGGTTGACCTTCGTGTCGCCGAGGTTGCCCTTGAACTGCAGGCTCACGTCGTACTTGTACGCCAGCGAGTCACTGTTGGTGACGGTGATCTTCGCGGTGAGGTTCTTGCCGGAGGCGTCGAGGCCACACTCGTCGATCTTGACGTCACGCTCGGCCTTGTGGGCGCTGGAGCCGCCGGTCACAGAGCCGGTGGAACCACTCGAGGTGCTGCTGTCGTTGTGGTTGCTGCCGCCGCTGCTGCTTCCATGGCTGCTGCTGCCGCCGCAGCTGCCGCCGTGGGAGCCGCGGGCTCCGGTCAGCGCGACGACTGCGATACCGAATACGGCAATGGCGCGGACATGACGGATCTTCACGTTTCAACCCCCGTTGAAAGTCGTGTCGGTGAGTGGGGCTCAATTGACGAGCGCACGTCACCCTAGCAGCGGTTGATCGCCGCCCCGTCCACGAAACCGACCACGCGGCCGCCCCGAAGCGGCACCGAAGCGGCCTCCCGCACTCAGTCGTCGAGCAGCGCCTCGGCTTCGCATTTCTTCACCCGTGCCACCAGCTTGGGGCTCCGCATGGCGACCTTGACGGTCCTGGTCTCGCCGCCGTCCAGCGTGACCTCGGTGTTTCCGCGGTCGACCACCGCGCCCGCGGCGTCCACGAACACCACGTCGACCTCGTACCTGTGCGAGACCCCGCCGTCCGCAACCACCTTCACCGTGGCGGACGTTGTGGCCTTGCGCTTTCCACGACCCTTCTTCACACAGGTGACGACAGTCGCCCGTGCGGTGGCAGTGGCAGTGGCGGTCGCCGTGGGCGTCGGATCCTCGGTGTACGAGTCCGACCCCGACGAGCCGGATGAACCGGACGACGAGCTGTAGTCGTCGTTGTCGTAGTCGCGGTAGCCGCCGTTCGACTTCTTGGAGCTGGAGCAGCCGCCTCCGCCACCACTGCTGCCGTGCGACCTGCTCTTGCCACCCCTGCCGCCCTTGCCGGTCGAGGCCGAACTCGAGAAACCGGTCAGCGCCAGCACTACCACGACCAGTACGGCCGCGAGCTTGAGACGTCGGCCCAGCATCGCCCGCCCTCCCCCTGTGCTTCACAGCACTTATATGTACCTGACAATCGCGCGACACCGTAGCAGTCGCGAATCAGGGGTGGGTACTCGCGTGCGTGACGGCCGTCGTAGCAGTCACGGAAGGGGCTCCATACGGCGGCCGCCGCTCAGACGAGAGCGAGGATCAGCCGATGAAGGATCATCGCCGGCCTCCTTGGGGGTACCGCTCTCGATCACGACGCTACGCCCGGACGGTGCCGGTCGCCATCGGGGCACCCGCCGGACAGGCCGCGTTTCCGGCCGTCCGGCGATGGAGGACAAGCCCTAGCGTGCGCCGCCCGGACCGCCCCGGCCGGTGGCCGTGCCCTTGACCGCGTCCAGCGCGTACACACAGCGGTCCTTGCTGCACGCGTACACCACACCGCCCTGCGCCACCGGGGAGCCCGTGATCTCGCCGCCCGTCGCGAGCTTCCAGCGGAGCTGGCCGCCGCTCGCGTCCAGGGTGTACAGCACATGGTCCGCGGAGCCGAAGTGGACCCGGCCGTCGGCGACCACCGGGGCGCCGATGACCTCGCCGCCCGCCGCGAAGCGCCACATGGGTGTGCCCGTCACCGCGTCCAGGGTGTAGAGCGCGCTGCCGCTGCCGACATGGATGTTGCCGTTCGCGACCAGCACCGGCTCGATGGACTGCCGCGATTCCGTGGCGATGCGCCAGCGGTCCTTGCCGGTCGTGGCGTCCAGGGCGTACACCGTGCCGAGGTAGTCGACGAGATAGACACCGCCGCCCGTCACCGCCGGGCCCGGCGCGAAGACCGGCGGCGAGAGGAAGACCGCGGGCGACTCGAAGTGCCAGCGCACCCGGCCGTTGGCGATGTCGATGGCGAGGGCGCGGGTGCCGGCCGCGACATAGAGATAGCCGTCGGGCGCGGGCTGCACCCGTACCGGCACATTGCCGCAGGACGCCGCGTCGCCGACGGGGTACGACCAGCGCTCGACACCCGTACGGGCCTCCAGCGCACGCAGCCTCGTGTCCTTCCACACGTACACCGTGTCGTCGAAGATCGCGGGCCCGGCCTCGGGCGTCTCGAAGTCCGTCTGCGCCCCGGCCGTCTCCCAGAGCTTCTCACCGCTGGAGGCCTCCCAGGCCTGTACGCCGCCGCCGCGCGTCCCGGTGAGGACGGTGCCGCGGTCGGCCTTGAGGGAGTACACCCAGGCATCGGTCTGGAGCCGCCACCGCTCCTGGCCGTTCGTCGCGTCGAGTGCGTACAGCGTCGGCCCGTCCGAGGCGTGGATACGGCCGCCGGCCACCGCCATCGCCCACGCCACGTCCCTGGTCTTGAACTGGCGCCGGCCGCTGCCCACGTCCAGGGCATGCACCTCGAAGGACGTCACGTACAGCAGGTCACCGGCCACCACCGGCGTACCCCAGACGTCGTTCGACATCCGGAAACGCCACGGCCGCCAGTGTCCGGCCGCGCCGTCCGGCGGCGAAGCGGGCGGCGGCACCGGCGCCGCAACGGCGGAGGGTACGGCGGACGGTCCCGGAGACGGTACGGCGCTGGTCGCGGCCTCCGCGCCGTTCAGCCCGCCGGGCGGGCGGACCCACCCGGTCGCCGGACCGGCCTCGACGACCCCGCCGCGGCCCGCGTCCGCGACCCTGGGGCCTGGACCGATCGGCACCTTGGAGCCGGGCAGCCGGACCGGCCCTGCCGGGGCGGGCGAGGCTGCGGCCTGGCCCGTACGCGGGTCGTTGCCGCCCCGCCAGGCGGAGTCCCAGTCCGCGCCCTGCCGGGAGGGCGGCGGCTGCTGCGGCTGCGGCGGCGCCTGAGGGCGCGGAGGCGTGGGCTCGGCGGGGCGCTGCGGGACCGGGGCCGGCGCCGGAGCCGGAGGGCGTCCGCCGCGGCGCTGCTCGATCATCGCGGTGGCCCGCGCCGGCAGCCAGGCGGACGCCGTACCGCTGTCGTCGCTGCCGGAGGAGAAGAGATGCGGAGCGAGCTGCGCCTGCAGATCCTCCGGCGTCGGCCGCAGCCCGGCCTCCATCTGCATACAGGAGTCGATGAGCGGCCGGAGCTCGTCCGGCAGCCCCTCCAGGTCCGGGCCCTCGCGCAGCAGCATGAACACGGTCTCGACGGGGTTCGCGCCGTGGAAGGGCGCGTGTCCGGTGGCCGCGAAGACCAGCGTGGAGCCGAGCGAGAAGACATCGCTCGCGCCGGTCACGCTGCGTGAGTCGCGCGCCTGCTCCGGCGACATGTACGCGGGTGTACCCACGGCGACGTTGGTCATCGTCAGCCGGGTGTTGGAGACGCCGGACGCGATGCCGAAGTCGATGACCCGCGGTCCGTCCTCCACGACCAGGACGTTCGACGGCTTGAGGTCGCGGTGGACGAGACCCGCGCCGTGGATGGACTGCAGCGCCTCCGCGATGCCGGCCGCCAGCCAGCGCACCGCCTGGGCCGGCATCGGCCCGCACTCATTCACTATTTCTTCGAGGGAGGGGGCGGGGACGTACGCGGTGGCCAGCCACGGCACGGCCGCCCGCGGATCGGCGTCCACCACGGCTGCGGTGTAGAAGCCGCTGACGGCGCGGGCGGCCTCCACCTCACGGGTGAAGCGGACGCGGAACAGCTGGTCCTCGGCAAGCTCGGTACGCACAGTCTTGATCGCCACCCGGCGGCCGGACGCCGACCGGGCGAGATAGACCAGTCCCATGCCGCCGGCACCGAGCCGGCCCAGCACCTCGAATGGACCGATCCGTCTCGGGTCATGCTGCGTCAGCTGCTCCATCACTTGCCTGCCACCTCCCCGTACGGGCCCCAGAAGAAATGGGGCCCGTCACAGCCCCGTGCAGCGTCTCACCGCCGAGACCCTCAGCGGTTGCACACCCTGATTCTTCCTGTCGGAGGCGACGGTTGCGAACCCGGGGGCGGATCGGGGTGTCTCACCCGGATTCGGGCACGGTTCGGGGGGCGGAATGGTTAGCTGTGCGCCTCCAGACGGCCGGTTGCACGCAGGGAGCCGCCGCAGGAGATCGAGTCGCTGCCGTCCCCGGTGCGCCAGGCCCCGTACAGGGTCTTGACGCGGGCCGGCCACTTCGGGTTGCTCACGTCGTCGCAGTCGACAACCAGTCGCCAGGTGTATGAGGAGCCGCTGTAGCAATTGGCGGAGGCGGTGTCACCGCTGCCGGCGAGGTTGCAGGGCAGCCGGGCGGCGGAGGCGGGGGTCGCGGTGAACAGTCCGGCGGCGACGGCAGCGCCGACGGCGAGTGCCAGGGCGGTCTTGGTACGCAGCACGAGGGGGTCCTTTCGCGGTGGGGGAAGGACCACCACTATGGATCAGCCCACAGCTCCAGGTCTAGACCATTTGCCGCCCCAACTCCCGCCCTTTCAGGCCGCCTTGGACTCCTCCTCGGGTTCGGCGAGTACGGCGAAGGAAGCGCCCTGATTGTCGGCGAGCACCGCGATACGGCCGTAGGGGATGTCGACGGGCGGCGCCTGGACCCGACCGCCGAGGCGGGTGACCGCCGCAGCGGCCTCGTCGCAGTCCTCGACGCAGAAGTAGATGAGGAAGTGGCCCGGCATCTCGGCCGGGAAGGCGTCGGTGAGCACGCTGCGGCCACCGATGGCGGTGTCCTCCCCGGGCTCCGTACCGGCGGGCGACCACGTCCGGAAGTCGATGGGCGCGTCCGGCAGATCCATTCCCTGGAAGCCGAAGATCGACTCGTAGAAGGGGTCGACGCTCTCCTTGTCGCGCGTGTACACCTCGGTCCAGCAGAAGGAGCCGGGCTTGCCCTGCTTCTCGAAGCCGGGCTTGTCGCCGGCCTGCCAGAGCCCGAAGACCGCGCCGCCGGGGTCCGCGGCCTCCACGATCGTGCCGGCGGTGCCGACCGGCTGCGGGTAGGTGATCACCTGGCCGCCGGCCTCCGTGATCTTCCGGCCGAGGGCGGCGGCGTCGCGAGTGGCGAAGTAGACGCCCCAGACGGTGGGCATCCGCCCGTCCCGCTTGGGCGCGAGGCCGGCGACGAGCTTTCCGTCGCTGAAGGCGTTGACGTACCCGCCGCCCCCCTCGTCGAAGGTCCAGCCGAACAGCTCGCCGTAGAAGCGCTTGCCCGCCTCGACATCGGGGAGCGCTGCGTCCACCCAGCAGGGCATGCCCTCCGTGAATGCGGCCATGGACCCGATTCCTTCCCTCGTCACGGGATGTGGTGCCCGTCACACTCAAGCTAATGGCGCATCACGCGTGCCGCAGGGAATCAAATCGAACAAATTGCTCAATTGTCAGGATCCGGAGCCCGGGGTCCACGATCCGGGGCCGGGGTCTTGTTTCGTTGAGTTATGCACAGAAGTTTTCCACAGGCTGTTGATAAGACTATTGAGGCACCCCATTTGCACTCGGCCGAATCGCGCGCCGATCACCCCTCGGTAAGCTGACGGCATGACAGGACAAGTACGCACCGTCGACGGCCGAGTGGCCGGACGACGCGGCCAGGCGACGCGGCAGAAGCTGCTCGACTGCCTCAGCGAGATGCTCAGCTCCTCGCCGTACCGGGACGTCAAAGTCATCGACGTGGCCCGGAAGGCGGGCACTTCACCCGCGACCTTCTACCAGTACTTCCCGGACGTCGAGGGCGCGGTCCTCGAGATCGCCGAGGAAATGGCCAAGGAGGGCGCGGGGTTGACCGAACTGGTCGCCGGCCGCTCCTGGGTCGGCAAGGCGGCCTGGCAGACCTCGGAGGAGCTGGTGGAGGGCTTCCTCGACTTCTGGCGCCGCCACGACGCGATCCTGCGGGTGGTCGACCTCGGCGCGGCGGAGGGCGACAAGCGGTTCTACAAGATCCGCATGAAGATCCTGAACTCCGTCACCAACTCCCTTACGGACGCGGTGAAGGAACTCCAGTCGAAGGGCAAGGTCGACAAGGACGTCAGCCCGGCGGCGATCGCGGGCTCGCTCGTGGCGATGCTGGCGGCGGTGGCGTCGCATCAGAAGGGGTTCACGGCCTGGGGTGTGAAACAGGCGGAACTGAAGCCGAATCTGGCGCTGTTGGTGCATTTGGGCATCACGGGCAGGAAGCCGACGAAGTAGGCGCGGCGGCGTCGCGTCACCCCAGGTCCTGTCACGCCGACGCGGCGCCCGCACCGGCCGAACACCCTACGAACGCCTCCGACAGAGGCCGGAACCCACGGTCACAGGCCTCCGTCAGCCGCCCACCTGGCGGCGCGACAGGCGGAAGACGCGGATCTCTCTCTCCACCCGGGACTGGTACGTCGCGTACGGCGGCCAGAACGTCAGCGCCGCCCGCCACGCCCTCTCCCTCTCCTCACCCTCCAGCAGGCGTGCCCGCACCAGGACGTCCTTGCCCCTCCAACTCACCTCCGCCTCCGGGTGTTCGATCAGGTTCGCCGTCCACGCCGGATGGCCCTCGCGGCCGAAGTTGGAGCCGATCAGGATCCAGTCGCCCGACTCCTCCGGCATGCACGCCAGCGGGGTGACTCTGGGCAGGCCGCTCTTCGCGCCGCGGGCCGTGAGGACGACTCCCGGCAGCATCTGCGCGCTCAGCAGCACTTTGCCCCGCGTCAGCCGGTGGACGGCACGGTCCAGCGCCGGGACGAAGTGAGGCGCGATCCTCGCGAAGGCGCGGGTCGACGAGACCTTCTGGACCAGGCGCACACCGCGCGCCATCAGACCGCCACCGCCTCGGGCCCCGGCGCCGCCGCGGAACCCGACCCCGACGCGGCCCCCGGCGCCGCTCCCGACCCCGCCCCCGGCGCCGTTCCCGACCCCGCCCCCGACGGCGCTCCCGACGGCGGGACGAAGAGTCCGGCCCGTTCGGCCGCACGGGTGCGCAGCCTGTGCACCGGGCCGAAGAGCAGCTCGTCCGCCGCCGCCCGTTTGAAGTACAGATGCGCCTCGTGTTCCCAGGTGAAGCCGATGCCGCCGTGCAGCTGCACCGCCTCGCCCGCGACCACCCGCAGCGTTTCCAGGCCCTGCGCCAGCGCCAGGCCCCCCTCCCCCGGGTCCCAGGCCGCGTAGTACGCCGCCGAGCGGGCCGCCTGGACCCGCACATAGAGATCGGCCAGCCGGTGCTTGACCGCCTGGAAGGAGCCGATCGCGCGGCCGAACTGCTCGCGCGCCCGGACGTACTCCAGCGTGCGGTCCAGCGCACACGACGCCGCGCCGACCGCTTCCGCCGCAAGCAGCGTCGCCGCCCGGACCCCGGTCGCCGCCAGCGCCCCCGGCACATCCGCCGCGTCGTCCGCGTCATCCGCGTCGTCCGCGCCCAGCAACTCCGCCGCGCAGTCCCGCAGTTCCACCCGGGCCTGCGGCCGTGTCTCGTCCAGCGCGGTCTGCCGGGTCCGCGAAAGCCCCGCCGCATCCGCCCGGACCAGGAAGAGGAGCGTACGGCTACGGGCGAAGCCGCCCGTATGGGCCGCGACGAGCAGCAGCCCCGCGCTGTGGCCGTCCAGGACCTGGCAGGCCTCCCCGTACAGCAGCCGGCCGCCTCCATCACCCGGCCGTGCCTGGACGCCGCCGGCCCGGCCACCGCCCGCCCACTCCCCCGACGCGTTGTCGCCGCTCAGTCCGAGCGCCGCCGCGAGGCTGCCGCCCGGCACGGCGAGTGCGCAGGTCAGCGAGCCGTCCGCGATGCGCGGGAGCAGCTCGTCGCGCTGCGCCGGCGTGCCGAGCGCGGCGATCAGCGGCGCCGCCAGCCCCGCCGTGGCGAGCAGTGGCGAGGGCAGCAGTGCCCGCCCGGTCTCCTCACAGGCGAGTGCGAGCTCCGTGAGACCGCAGCCCACGCCTCCGTACGACTCCGGCAGCGCCAGCCCCGGCAGGCCCAGCTGCGCGGACAGCTGCGTCCACAGCTCCGCGTCGTATCCGGCGGCCGTGCGCACGGCGGCCTTGACCTCGTCCGGGCCCGACCGTTTGGTCAGCAGCTCGCGCAGGGTGCGGCGGATCTCGTCCTGCTCCGCGGTGAAGGCGCTGTCCATGGGATCCCCTCCGTATCTGACGGGCCGTCATGTTAGAGCGGACGGATACAGATGCACAGAGGCGTGCGCCCATCGAGGGGCACGCCTCCCGGTATCTGATGTACCGTCAGATTCATGCCTTCAACTCCGCGCACCCCGCGCAAGGTCGCCATCGTCGGCATATCCCTCTCGGACTGCGGACGCGTCGACGGCCCCACGCCGTACACCCTGCACGCCCAGGCAGCCCGCCGCGCACTCGCCGACTCCGGCCTCGAGCGCTCCGTCATCGACGGCTTCGGCTCGGCCGGCCTCGGCACCCTCGCCCCGGTCGAGGTCGCCGAGTATCTGGGCCTGCGGCCGAGGTGGGTGGATTCGACCGCCGTGGGCGGGGCCACCTGGGAGGTCATGGCGGCCCACGCCGCCGACGCGATCGCGGCCGGTCACGCCAATGCCGTACTCCTCGTCTACGGATCGACCGCCCGCGCCGACATCAGGGCGGGGCGGCGCACCTCCAACCTCTCCTTCGGCGGCCGCGGGCCGCTGCAGTTCGAGGTCCCTTACGGGCACACGCTCATCTCCAAGTACGCGATGGCCGCCCGCCGCCATATGCACGAGTACGGCACGACCCTGGAGCAGCTCGCGTCGGTGGCGGTCCAGGCGCGGGCGAACGCCGCCGCCAATCCGGACGCGATGTTCCGGGAGCCGATCACCGTCGACGAGGTGCTCGACGGGCCGTTGATCGCGGACCCGTTCACCAAACTGCACTGCTGCATCCGCAGCGACGGCGGCTGCGCGGTGCTGCTCGCGGCCGAGGAGTACGTACCGGACACCGCGAAGGACCCGGTGTGGATCCTCGGCACCGGGGAGTACGTCTCGCACACCACCATGTCGGAGTGGGAGGACTTCACCGTCTCCCCGGCGGCGATCTCGGGCCGCCTCGCCTTCGAGCGCGCGGGCGTCTCCCCTGCCGACATGGATATCGCCGAGATCTATGACGCCTTCACCTATATGACTCTGGTGACCCTCGAGGACCTGGGCTTCTGCGCCAAGGGCGAGGGCGGCCCGTTCGTCGAAAAAGGGCGGCTGACGCGGGACGGCGAGCTGCCGGTCAACACCGACGGCGGCGGTCTCTCCGCCTGCCATCCGGGGATGCGCGGACTGTTCCTGCTGGTCGAGGCGGTGCGGCAGCTGCGCGGCGAGGCGGGCGGCCACCAGGTGCGCAAGGCGGACGGCGGGCCGCCGCGACTGGCGGTCGCCTCCGGTACGGGTGGCTGGTTCTGCTCCTCGGGGACGGTGGTGCTGGGCAGGGACTGAAGAATCTATACAACCGTCATAGACAAACGTATGGGACGCTCGTACAGTCGGGTCATCGGCAAGCGCGAACGCGCGCCGACGCTCACCACTCGACACAGGAGTCCCGATGACGAAGCGCTCCGGCACCAGCGGCAAGCTCGCCAACAAGACGGTTCTGATCTCCGGCGCCTCGATCGCGGGCCCGGCCCTCGCTCTCTGGCTGCACCGCTACGGATTCACGCCGACCGTCGTCGAGCGCGCACCGGAGCTCCGCCCCGGCGGCTACAAGGTCGACCTGCGCGGCGTCTCCATCGACGTCTGCGAGCGGATGGGCATCCTCGACGACGTACGCCGCGCCTCCACCGATATGCGGGGCGGCTCGTACGTCGACAACGCCGGCGCCACCATCGCCGAGATGCCGGCCGACTTCTTCGGCGGCCGGGTGGACGGCGACGACGAGGTCATGCGCGGCGACCTCGCGCGGATCCTCCACGAGCGCACCCGCGACGACATCGAGTACATCTTCGGCGACTCCATCGCCACGCTCACCGAGGACGCGGACGGCGTCGACGTCACCTTCGAGCAGGGCGAGCCGCGCCGCTTCGATCTGGTGGTGGGCGCGGACGGGCTGCACTCGCACACCCGTCGGCTGGCCTTCGGCGACGAAAAGCAGTTCAAGCGGCACCTGGGCGCGTACATCTCCATCTTCACCGCACCCAACGACCTGGACCTGGACCGCTGGGAGACGTACCACGCGCTGCCCAACAAGCTGGTGTGCGCCTACAGTTCGGGCGGCGAGAGCACCGCCAAGAACATGTTCGTCTTCGGCGCGCCGGAACTCTCCTACGACTACCGGGACATGGCACAGCAGAAGAAGATCCTCGACGACGTCTTCACGGGCGACGGCTGGGAAATCCCGAAGATGCTGGACAACGCCGCGGCCGCCGACGACTTCTACTTCGACTCCATCAGCCTGATCGAGATGGACAGTTGGTCGAAGGGGCGCATCGTGCTGCTGGGGGACGCGGCCCACTGCGCCTCCCCGGCCTCGGGCCAGGGCACCGGCCTCGCCCTGATCGGCGCGTACATCCTGGCGGGCGAACTGGCTGCGGCGAACGGCGACCACTCGGTGGCGTACGAGCGCTACGAGAGCCTGATGCGGCCCGGCGTCGAGGTGAACCAGAAGTTCGCGGAGGGCTTCGCCAAGGAGATGACGGTCTCCTCCAAGGGCAAGATCCGGCTGCGGATGGCGCTGGTGCGGATGCTGCCGTACATGCCCTGGAAGAACCTGATCGCGAAGAAGATCACCGAGGATGTGCAGAAGGCGGCCTTCGCCGTCCCGGTCAAGGACCACAAGGAGTACAGCGTGTACGAGGGCTGACGCCGACCGCTACTCGTCGGGCGGGAGCAGCCGCTCGACCAGGGCTGTGATGAGATCACCCGCCTGCTCCTCGGGGAAGACGTCGGGCAGCGTGAGGCGCTCCACCACCAGCCAGTTGGCCGCCAGATAGATCATCCTGACCGCGTCGGCGTCTCCGGGCAGGCCGGAGGCCAGATGGTTGGCGACATTCGCCTCGACGTCCTCGCTGACGCGTGCGGTGAGCACGGCGCGCAGCTCGGGGCGGCGGGTGGCTTCCAGCCGCAGTTCGAGGAGAGCGAGGTAGCCCGTGCTGTACGCCGAGACGCGCTCCACCACTTCGCGCACCAGCTCCGCGGTCCGCGCGCGGGTGGCCGGGCCGGTGAACATGGCCTCCATCGTGGCGTCGTCCGGGCGCAGGCACTCATAGATCCGCCCCCCGGCCTGGGTGAGCAGGTCGTCGCGGTTGGCGAAGTAGTTGGACGCGGTGCCCTTGGGGACGTCCGCCTCGGCGTCGACGGCCCGGAAGGTGAGGCCGCGGGCGCCCTCGCGGGCGAGCACTTCGATGGCCGCGTCCACCAGCGCCGCGCGCCGGGCCAGGTTCTGCCTCATCTGCGTCCTCTCGATCACCCCCGACCGATACCACTCCGAGTGTAGTACTTTGCCCTTATGGACAACGATCGGCAGGAAACCTTCCGTGAGCTGCTGCACGCACAGCGGGTCTGGGACACCACACTGCCCGCGTTCGACCCGGCTTCCGCGCCCCTCGCCCCACTGCCGCTCTTCCACCGTTGGTTCGCCGAGGCCGTGGCAGCGGGCCAGACCGAGCCGCACACCATGACCCTGGCCACCGTGGACGAGCAGGGGCGTCCCGACGTACGCACCCTGATGCTGCACGGCGCCGACGAGCGCGGCTGGCACTTCGCCTCGCACGCCACCAGCGCGAAGGGCCGGCAGCTCGCCGCGCACCCGGAGGCCGCGCTGGGCTTCTACTGGGCGGCGCAGGGCCGCCAGATCCGGATCCGGGGCCGCGTGACGGCGGGCGCCTCCGCGGAGGGCCAGGCCGATCTGCACGCCCGCTCGACGGGTGCGCTGGCCGCCGCTCTCACCGGGCGGCAGAGCGAAGTCCTCGGCTCGCAGGACGAGTTGGCGGCGGCGTCACAGGCGGCGTGGGAGCGGGCCGGGGCCGAGCCGGACGCGCCCGTGCCGACCTGGACGCTGTATGTGCTCCAGCCGTACGAGGTGGAGTTCTTCCAGGGCGACGAGCGGCGGCGGCACGTACGGCTGCGCTACCGCCACGAGGAGAGCGGCTGGGCGAGGGAGCTGCTCTGGCCGTGATCAGCGCCTCCGGGCCGGACGGAAGACGGGCACCGCCACCTCACCGTCCTCCCGGCGGAAGGTGACCTCCAGCTCCATGCCGATGCTCAGCCCGCCCTGCGGGCACGCCACGACCTCGGTCATCATCCGCGGGCCTTCGGCGAGATCGACGACCGCGGCGGTGTACGGGACGCGGTCACCGAAGGGCGGCAGGTCATTGCGGTGCACAACAGACCAGGTGTAGAGCGTGGCGCGGCCGCTCGCGCCCTCCCACCCGACGTCCTCGCTCCAGCAGTGCGGGCAGAACTCGCGCGGATAGTGGTGCGCCTTCGCGCAGGCGCGGCAGCGACGGATCAGCAGCCGGCCATCGGCTGCGGCGTCCCAGAAGGGGCGGGTGAAGTCGTCGACTTCAGGCGTCGCGGTCATCAGAAAAGTCCGATCGCACTGTCCAGGGACCAGGTCTGCCATGCCATGGCGAAGAGGGCGACGAACGATATGAGCGCCATCATGCCGTTCTGACCCTGTTCCGCCCAGTCATGGATCATCAGGACCAGATAGAGCAGATTGAGAAGGAGCCCGCCGAGGAGGGCGACCGGCGTCAGAAAGCCGACGATCAGACCGAGGCCCAGGGCGAGTTCGGCGTAGACAACGACGTACGCCATGACCTTGGGGCGGGGCTGGACCACCTTGTTGAAGCCGTTCTTCACCCACGGCCACTGGTGCTTGCCCGCGACGTCCGCCGCCCAGGCGATGCCGGTGCCGCGCTCGAACCAGTCCTTCTTGTCCTTGTGGCGCCAGCTCTCCAGCCACCACAGGCCGAGACCGATGCGGAGGACGGCGAGCCATTCGGCACCGGTGAGCCAGATGGTCTCCATCCGGGTCCCCTCTCTCTTCGCGACTTCATTTCTGACGACACGTCAGTTCAGCGGATGCCACGGCGTGTGCGCAAGAGGTGTGCGGGCGTGATCAATTCGCAACCGATTCCCGTCTTGACTGAGACCCATCATGTAATCGCGCGATTACGCTCACGGTTCATGGCCGCCGAAAAGGACATTGACCTCACGAACGACCGGCCCGTCTATGTCATCGGCGGCGGCCCGGGCGGTCTCGCGGCTGCCGCCGCGCTGCGGGAGCAGGGCATACGGGCCGTGGTGCTCGAGAAGTCGGAATCCGTCGGCGCCTCCTGGCGCCGCCACTACGACCGGCTGCATCTGCACACGACCCGGCGGCTGTCGGCACTGCCCGGTCTGGCGATGCCACGGTCGTTCGGGCGCTGGGTCTCCCGCGACGACGTGATCCGCTACCTGGAGAATTACGCGGAGTTCCACGAGCTGGAGATCGTGACCGGGGTCGAGGTCTCCCGGATCGAGCCCTCCGGTCCCGACTGGGTGCTGCACGCGACAGGCGGCCGGGAGCTGACCGGGCGGGCGGTCGTGGTGGCCACCGGCTACAACCACACCCCCCGGCTGCCCGACTGGCCGGGCCGCGATGCGTACACCGGCGAACTGCTGCACGCGGGCGAGTACCGCAACGCCGCCCCGTACGCGGGCAAGGACGTACTGGTCGTCGGCGTCGGCAACACCGGCGCCGAGATAGCCGTCGACCTGGTGGAGGGCGGCGCCGCCCGGGTCCGCCTCGCCGTGCGGACGACCCCGCACATCGTGCGCCGCTCGACGGCGGGCTGGCCGGCCCAGCGGACCGGCATCCTGGTCCGTCGGCTGCCGGTCCGCCTGGTGGACCGGGCGGGCGAGATCATGTGCAAGGTCTCCGTCCCCGACCTCACGGAACAGGGGCTGCCGCGCCCGGACACGGGCCTGTACTCCCGCGTGAAGCAGGGCGCGATCCCGATCCAGGACGTGGGCCTGATCGACGCGGTACGGGCCGGCAAGGTCGAGCCGGTCGCGGCGCTGGATTCCTTCGAGGACAGCAAGGCGGTCCTGGCGGACGGCACCCGGATCTCCCCGGACACGGTGATCGCGGCAACGGGCTACCGCCGGGCGCTGGAGGGTCTGGTCGGCCATCTCGGCGTCCTGGACGAGCGGGGCAAACCGGTGACACACGGCGGCCGCGCGGCGGCGCAGGCGCCGGGGCTGTACTTCACGGGGTTCACGAACCCGATCAGCGGGATGTTCCGCGAGATGGCGCTCGACGCGCGCAAGATCGCCAAGTCGCTGGCGAGGTAGCCGGGCGCCAGGAACCCACCGCCCTGACTCCTGGCGGCTCCTGGCGACGCCGGCCGGCCGTCCGAGAGTTCGCCCACCGCACTCGCACTCGCACTCGCAAGGAGCTCGTCGCAGCTCGGCTCGCCGCTCGACAGGCATACGGGAGCCCGGCTGGCCGAAACACTCCCCCACGGCGAAGGCCGTGGGATAGCGGGATCACTCACGTGGGTACGGGTGGGACAGCGGCCCATCGTGAGCGGCCGACGCCATCCCTGAGAACTGCGCGCGCGGTCCTGCGAATCTGCAATCCCCTGTCGTCACCAGGCTTTGCCCGCAGGACTGTTCCTGACGCGTCGTCAGGTCTGTAATCTGACTATGCGTCAGTTGCCTAGGCCAACAAGCAGGAGCGGGGCTCAGCGATGCTTGGATCTACTCACGGCACCCTCACCTCCGACCTCCGTGCCCGAGTGGTGGCCTGTGGGGAGCACCCCCGCAATGCCGTCCACGACACAGCTTCGGCCACCGCGGCCGACGGCGATCTGGACGTCAGCGGGCGGCCGCTGTACGCACCCGTGCCCGATCTGGACCGGTTCTTCCGGCCCGCCTCCGTCGCCGTCGTCGGGGCGTCCGACAGCGAGGGGCGGCCCAATGCCGGGATCACCCGGCAGCTGATCGGCTGGGCCGAGCGCGTCGGGGCGCGGCTCCATCCGGTGCATCCCACCCGGGAGACCGTCTTCGGGCTGAGCTGTGTCCCTTCCGTCAGCGACCTGCCCGAGCAGGTCGATCTCGCCGTGCTTCTGGTCGCCGACCCGCTGCCGGTGATCGGGGAACTCGCTGAGGCCAAGGTGAAGTTCGCGGTGGCCTTCGCCTCCGGGTATGCCGAGACCGGCGAGGAGGGGGCGGCCGCGCAGAGGCGGCTGGCGGCCGCCGTCGAGCGGTCGGGGCTGCGGCTGCTCGGGCCGAACACCAATCTCAACGCCTTCGAGAAGTTCCGCGACGACCTCGACGGACCTGCGATCGCGCTGATCACCCAGTCCGGGCACCAGGGTCGGCCCGTCTTCAGCATGCAGGAGCTGGGCGTACGGCTCTCCCACTGGGCGCCGACCGGCAACGAGGCCGACCTGGAGACCGCCGACTTCATCTCGTACTTCGCCGAGCGCCCCGAGGTCGGGGCCATCGCCTGTTACGTGGAGGGGCTCAAGGACGGGCGGTCCTTCCTGCTCGCCGCCGACCGGGCCGCGCGGCGCGGGGTGCCGGTCGTCGCGGTCAAGGTCGGGCGTACCGAGGCCGGCGCGCGGATGGCCGCCTCGCACACCGGCAAGCTGACAGGCGCGGACCAGGTGGTGGACGCGGCGATGCGGCAGTTCGGCGTGGTCCGGGTGGACGGGCTCGACGAACTTCAGGACACCTCAGCCCTGTTGGCGCGGGCGCGCAGGCCCGTGGCCGAAGGGGTCGTCGTCTATTCGATCTCGGGCGGCACCGGCGCGCACTTCTCGGACCTCGCGACAGCGGCCGGGCTGAAACTGCCGCAGCTCTGCGAGGCCAAGCAGGCCGAGCTGCACGAGTGGATACCGGAGTATCTGAGTGTGGCCAACCCGGTCGACAACGGCGGGCACCCCGTGGGCGACTGGCGCGGACGCAAGATCATCGACGCGATCCTGGCCGACCCCGATGTCGGTGTGCTGATCTGCCCGATCACCGGCCCCTTCCCGCCGATGAGCGACAAACTGGCGCAGGACCTGGTGGACGCGGCGGAGGACACCGACAAGCTGGTCTGCGTGGTGTGGGGATCGCCCGTGGGCACGGAGGCGGCGTACCGCGAGACACTGCTGGGATCCTCGCGGGTCGCCACCTTCCGTACGTTCGCCAACTGCATCACCGCCGTGCGCGCCTATCTGGACCACCACCGCTTCAGGGCCGGCTACCGCTCGCCCTTCGACGAGGCGCCGCGCACCCCTTCGCCCTCCTTCCGCAAGGCGCAGGCACTGATGCGCCCGGGCAAGCAGCTGAGCGAGCACGCGGCCAAGCAGCTCCTTCGGGCGTACGGGATCAGGGTGCCGCGCGAGCAGCTGGTGACCAGCGCGGCGGCGGCGGTGCGGGCGGCGGGCCTGGTCGGCTACCCGGTCGTCATGAAGGCGTCCGGCACACAGCTCGCCCACAAGAGCGAACTCGGCCTGGTCAAGGTCGGGCTGACCTCGGCCAGCCAGATCCGCGACGCCTACCGCGATCTGACGGACATCGCCCGCTACGAGGACGTCGGCCTGGACGGGATCCTGGTCTGCCAGATGGTCGAGCGAGGCGTCGAGATGGTCGTGGGGGTCACCCAGGACGCCCTCTTCGGCCCGACGGTGACCGTGGGCCTCGGCGGGGTGCTGGTGGAGGTCCTGCACGACGCGGCCGTACGCGTACCTCCCTTCGGCGAGGACCAGGCTCGCGCGATGCTCGGCGAACTGCGCGGCCGCGCACTGCTGGACGGCGTACGGGGCGGCCCGCCGGTGGATGTGGACGCGCTGGTGGAGGTCGTGCTGCGGGTCCAGCGGATGGCGCTGGAGCTGGGCGACGAACTGTCGGAGCTGGACATCAACCCCCTGATGGTGCTGCCGCGCGGGCAGGGCGCGGTGGCGCTGGACGCGCTGGCCGTCTGCCGGTGACGTCGACCGTACGAATCGGAGCTGCTCCCCCATGACTTCCTCCCCCGAAGAATCCACTGAGTCATTGATACTGCACAGCACTGACAACGCGGTCTCGTGGATCACCCTCAACCGCCCCGAGGCCATGAACGCGGTCACCTGGGACCAGCGGGAACGGATCATCGCGCTGCTGGCGGCCGCCTCCGCCGACCCCGGGGTCCGGGCCGTCGTCATCACCGCCACCGGCAAGGGGTTCTGCGCGGGCGCGGATCTGCGCGGGACTCCGCCGACCGCTCGGGAGCGGATCCCCGGGGACGTGGCGCGGACGATCCGGCTCGGCGCGCAGCGCCTGATCGGGGCCGTACTCGACTGCGAGAAGCCCGTGATCGCCGCCGTCAACGGCACCGCCGCCGGCATCGGCGCGCATCTCGCCTTCGCCTGCGATCTCGTACTGGCCGCGGAACCGGCCAGGTTCATCGAGGTGTTCGTACGGCGGGGGCTCGTCCCGGACGGCGGCGGTGCGTATCTGCTGCCCCGGCTGATCGGGCCGCAGCGTGCGAAGGAGCTGATGTTCTTCGGCGACGCGCTCCCGGCCGCGGAGGCCGAGCGGATCGGACTCGTCAACCGGGTCGTACCGGCGGAGGAGTTGGAGAAGACCGCTCGCGAGTGGGCGGAGCGGCTGGCGGCGGGGCCGACGAGGGCGCTCGCGCTGACCAAGCAGCTGGTGAACGTCTCGCTCGACGCCGACCGGGCGTCGGCCTTCGCCGCCGAGGCCGCCGCGCAGGAGATCAACATGACGACGCACGACGCGAATGAGGGCGTGGCGAGCTTCGTGGAGCGCCGCACGCCTCAGTACCGCGGGCTGTAGAGCGGGTTCCTCGAATTCCCGGGCTACGCGCCCTGCCCAAAGCCGAGTTGGGCACAGAGTTGTTGCATAACTGACATGCCCCCGCCATGCTGTACCCGCGAGTAGATCTACTCGTGTAGATCGCTCCGTGCCACCGCTCTCACGCTCCATCCGAATGCGACCCAGAATCCCCCACTCGCTTCAGGAGGACCCCTTGAGCAGTAGACGCGCACGGCCCAAACTCCTTGCCGGCGCCCTCATTTCCGTCACCTGCCTGGCCACCGTCCAGCTTGCCGCGTTTCCCGCGGCAGGCGCCCAGGCCGACACCGCGGCGGCCGACCGGGCGACCGCCTCGGCCCCGTCGTCCCGCGCGGCAACGTCGGCCGCGGTCAGCCGCATCGAGGACCGTACCGCCCGGGCTTTCGCCGTTTCGCTCGCCGACGCGGGTTGGCGCTCCCAGGTGCGGGACGCTGCCGTGACCGATGAGCAATTGGATCTGCGCGCCCTGACCGGCCGGGCAGCCGCGGCGCAGGCCGGCAAGCGCCTCGCATCCTCGCTGGTCTCGGCCGATCGGCAGATCGTCGCCGCCAAGGGCCTCGGCGCGGACACCGGCTCCCTGCTGCGCCTGCGCCTGGGCGCGGACTCGATGCGCAAGGGCCTCGAGGCGGGCGCCGCCCCGCTCGTCGCCGCCGCCTCGGCCGACGACCACGCCAAGACGATTACCGCGTACGACAGCCGTGGTGCCGCCCACACGCTGGACGCGCGCAAGGCGCCCGACCGGCCCGTCTATGTGCTCGACATCGACGAGTCCAAGGCCCTTGCGGCGGGCATGAAGGTCATGCGCCAGGAGCTCGGCAAGCACGGCCTGAACGTGCCGCAGGCGAGCACCGCCGGCGCGGGCTTCTGGACCACACGCATCACCGGCGTGGAGCTCTCGGACGACGAGGAGCCCTGGATCAAGGGCGACGCCGAGATCTACTCGCTCGTGACCGGCTTCGGGCTGGACGGCAAGGTGCGCGTCGACCCGGTCGAGATGCCCTATCTGGACAACGACGGAGTCGCCTACCACCCCAACCAGATCCTGGTGAACTGGTCCAACTACAAGTACAACCTCGCCGACGCCGTGATGATGGAGGAGGACGGCAGCACCAACTACCGCGACCTCGCCAAGGCCATCGCCGGCATCCTGCTCACCATCGCCGACCAGGGCACCTACATCCCCCTGGTGAACGCGGTCCTGGACGCCATTCCCGACGACTGGTGGACCGACGACCCGGACTACGTCGACTCCTGGTACACCCTGGCCAAGAACGACACCGGCCGCCGCGCCGGCGCCCGCGCGAATGGCTGGATGACCCTCGAGCCGTACTGCGTCCAGGGGTTCTGAGACCTCGCCCGACCCTCCGCTCGCAGCCTTGGCTCTGCGGCGCTTGCCGTGACGGCCCCTGTGGCCGGGCTGATTGCCCGGCCACAGGGGCCGATGGCGCCCCGGCTCAACAGCTCACCCATCGCCTGAGCTCTGAGCGCGGGTCGCGCGGACACCCCTTCCCATCTGACGAACCGTCAGGTTCAATGGGGGTGTGATGGGACACGCAGGGATGGCGGCCACCGCCGTCCGATACCTCAGGTCGGTCGGGGCCCCCACGGCCACCGAGCCGTTCGACGCCTTGCCGCGCCCGGACCTGCGGGCCGTCGGCGACGACGAGCGGCTGCCCGTCGACGCGGCCGAATTCCGCCGCGTACTGGGGCACTTCGCGACCGGCGTCACCGTCATCACGGCGTACGACGAGGACGGACCTGCCGGTTTCGCCTGCCAGTCCTTCGCCTCCCTGTCGCTCGACCCGCCGCTGGTCGCCTTCATGGTCGCCCGTACGTCCACGACCTGGCCGCGCATCGCCCGCGCCGGGGCCTACTGCGTCAACGTCCTCGGTGCGCACCAGGGCGAGCTGTGCCGGGGCTTCGCGGTGAGCGGCGCGGACAAGTTCGCCGGGGTCACGCACACCGGAGCGCCGGTGACCGGGGCGCCGCTCCTGGAGGGCGTACCGGCCTGGATCGACTGCACGATCCAGACCGTGCACGCCGGCGGCGACCATCTGATCGTCGTGGGCCGGGTGGCGGCGCTGGGCGCGACGGCCGGGAACGCGGACGACGAGGGCGCGCCGCTGCTTTTCCACCGGGGGAGGTTCGGGCGCTTCAGCGCGTGACCGTGTCGGCCGCGGTCGTCGGCTTCGCCGGCGACACAGATGACACGGGTGACACGGGTGACAGCTTCGGCAGCGGCTTGCGCCGGATCACCAGCGCCATCAGCGCCGCCGCCGCGCACAGCGCCCCCGACGCGTACCAGACCACGTCGTACGAGCCGAAGGTGTCCCGCGCCAGGCCGCCCGCGAAGGCTACGATCGCCGCGCCCACCTGGTGTGAGGCCAGCACCCAGCCGAAGACGATCGCGCTGTCGTCGCCGTAGTGCTCGCGGCACAGGGCGATCGTCGGCGGGACCGTCGCCACCCAGTCCAGGCCGTAGAAGACGATGAAGAAGATCATCGGCGGGTGGACTGACGGGGCCAGCAGCATCGGCAGGAAGAGCAGGCTGATGCCGCGCAGCGCGTAGTAGACGGCCAGCAGCCGCCGCGCCTCGAAGCGGTCGGTGAACCAGCCCGAGGCGATCGTGCCGGCGACATCGAAGACGCCGATCACCGCGAGCAGCGAAGCGGCCGCCGTGATCGGCATGCCGTGGTCGTGGGCGGCGGGCACGAAGTGGGTCTTGACCAGGCCGTTCGTCGAGGCGCCGCAGATCGCGAAGGTGCCTGCCAGCAGCCAGAACGGGCCGGTGCGGGCCGCCCGGAACAGGACGGTGACCGCGCGGCGGGCCGCGCCGGGGACCGGGTCGGGCTTCGGCGTGAAGCCCTCGGCGCCGTACGCCGCGATGCCCACGTCCGCCGGGTGGTCCCGCAGCAGCAGCCAGACGAACGGGACCACGGCGAGAGCCGAGAGCGCGACCGTGATCGAGGCCGGGCGCCAGCCGTGGTTCTCGACCAGCCAGGAGAGGAGTGGCAGGAAGACGAGCTGGCCGGAGGCGCCGGCCGCGGTGAGGATGCCGGTGACCAGTCCGCGCCGCTGCACGAACCACCGGTTGGTGACCGTCGCGGCGAAGGCCAGCGCCATCGAGCCGCTGCCCAGGCCGACCAGAATGCCCCAGTACATCACCAGTTGCCATGACGTCGTCATAAAGACGGTCAGTCCGGATCCGACCGCGATGACCGTCAGCGCGACCGCGACCACCCGGCGGATGCCGAAGCGGTCCATCAGCGCCGCGGCGAACGGCGCGGTGAGCCCGTACAGCGCCAGATTCACCGAGACCGCGAAGCCGATCGTGCCGCGCGACCAGTGGAACTCCTCGTGCAGCGGTTCGATCAGCAGGCCCGGCAGCGAGGCGAAGGCGGCGGCACCGACGATCGTCACAAAGGTGACGACAGCGACGAACCACGCGCGGTGGATACGGGGAGGACGACGAAGGGGCTGCGGGCCGCCGTGCGGCGCGGTTGTCTGGGTCACGTCACCCAGCATCCGGGGATCGATCACCGCCAACGAGTGGCCCGAAGGACAGTGTTCGTTAGGATCGGGCCATGGCCGACGCGAAGAGACGCGACACGACGAGCTCCACCACTACGAGACGCGAGACGACGAGCTCCGCAACCAGGAAGCACCGCATCGCCGTCCTCGCCATGCCCCAGGTGATCCCCTTCGAGCTGGGGATCCCCCACCGCATCTTCGGCCGCGCCTTCTCCCCCGATGGCGACCACCTCTACGAGGTCGTCACCTGCGCACCGACACCCGGCTTTGTGCAGGCCGAGGCGGACTTCTCGCTGTACATCGAGCACGGCCCGGAGGCACTGGCCGAAGCCGACACGGTGATCGTGCCCGCCGCGTACGAGCCCGATGTGCTCTACCAGGAGGGCCGCCTCCCCGAGGAGCTCGTCCAGGCGTTCCGTCATGTCCGCCCCGGCACCCGTATGGCGTCCATCTGCACCGGCAGCTTCGTCCTCGCCGCCGCCGGCTATCTGGACGGCCGGCCCGCCACCACCCACTGGCACTGGGCAGACCTCTTCCAGCGCCTCTTCCCCTCCGTCAAGGTCGACCCCGACGTGCTGTACATCGACGACGGCGACGTCCTCACCTCGGCGGGCGTCGCGGCCGGCATCGACCTGTGCGTACACATGGTGCGGCGCGACCACGGGGCGGCCGTGGCCAACGACGTCGCCCGGCGCAGCGTCGTACCGCCGCACCGGGACGGCGGGCAGGCCCAATACATCCAACGCCCGCTCCCCGAACCGCAGTTGGCGACCACAACCGCCGCACGCGGCTGGGCGCTCGGCCGCCTCCACGAGCCGATCCAGCTGCGCGACATGGCGGAACAGGAGTCCATGAGCGTACGAACGTTCACGCGCCGCTTCCGCGAGGAGGTCGGCGTCAGCCCCGGCCAGTGGCTGACGCAGCAGCGTGTGGAGCGGGCCCGGCATCTGCTCGAATCCACGGAGCTGTCGGTCGACCAGGTGGCGCGCGACGCGGGCTTCGGTACGGCGCAGTCGATGCGCCAGCACCTACAGGCGGTGCTCGGCGTCCCGCCGACCGTCTACCGCCGCACTTTCCGCGCCGGAGTCCTGAACGGCAGCGGCCTCGGTGGCGGATGACATCCGCCGCTCCCCCAGGGCGCTGACCACGGCCAGTACGACCGTCAGTCCCACGCCCGCCAGGATCGCCGCCGACGGCGACGCGACGCTCAGCAGCGCGCCCGACAGCGTCGCGCTCGCCGCGTAACCGACGCCGGCGGCCGCGTACATCACCGAGAAACCGGCGGCGAGCATCCGCGCGGGGAGCGCCTGGCGCAGCGCGAGCGTACGGGTCAGCTGCACCCCTGACGTGAGTACCCCGGCCAGCAGCAGGCCCACCGCGACGCCGACGAGCGCCGGTACGAGCGCGACCGCCGCGACCACGGCGGAGACGGCGAAGAGCAGCACCAGGCTCTGTGTACGGACCCGGCCCGGCCAGGTTCGCAGGCCGTAGCCGAACGAGCCGAGGGCCGCGGCCACCGAGTACCCCGCGAGCAGCGGGCCCGCCCAGCCGACCGCGATGTGCCGCTGCTCCAGCAGGGCCGGCAGGACCAGTTCGGCGAGGGCCAGCAGGCCCATACCGGCCGCGCCCGTGACGTACACCGGCCAGGCGGCGGCCAGTACGCGCAGCGTCGAGCCGCCCTCGGCGGGGGCTTCCTCGGCCTTCCATCCCACAGGCAGCGCCCACAGGCCCGCGGCCCCCGACACGGCGAGCCCGGCGGCGAGCAGCAGCGGCACGGACGGATTCACGCCGAGAGCGAGAGAGGTGGCGAGCACCGGGGTCGCGGCCCAGATGACGAAGGTGAGCATCGACTCGAAGCTCATGGCCTGAGCGGCGGCGCGCTCGGGAACCAGCGAGAGCAGCATGGTGCGAAGACCGCCCGGCGATGCGGCGGGCGCTGCACCGGCGGTCAGTGCGAACGCGCCGAGCAGTACGGGGTGTTCATGCGGGAAGACCCCCAGTGCGGCGAATGCGGCGGCCCCGGCGACCAGGCCGGCGGCGATCTGGAAGCGGGCGCGTTCCGGGGTGAGGCGGGGCCCGAGCAGCAGCGCGCCGAGGATCTCGCCGAGCACGTACACGGCGGCGAGCGTGGCGCCGAGCCCGTAACCGCCGGGCCGTTCGCGCACCAGGAAGACCAGCGCGAGCGGCGCCATCGCGACCGGGGAGCGGGCCCCGACGGCGACAAGTGACCAGGTCAGCACGGGCCGAGTGGCCAGTTCGCGGTAGGGCATGGGGCGACCGTAGCGCGGACCGGTGGGGCGGGCTCAACCAGTTTTCCGGGGGTCGGCGCAGGGCGCGTGCTCAGGCTCGTGCCGCCGGTCGCCGCGCTCAGGCTTGTGCCGAGGGTCGTGCTGAGGGGCGTGCTGAGCGCCGCCCCGGGGTCACAGCGTCAGGGCTCAGAACGTCAGAACGCCGCGCGCAACCCGCCCATGGTGTGCGTCGTCCGCCGCCTTCGCGAAGTCCTCGATCGGATAGGTCTCGGTGACCAGTTCGTCCAGCAGCAGCCGGCCCTGACGGTACAGCTCGGCGTAGAGCGCGATGTCGTGCTGCGGGCGCGAGGATCCGTAACGGCAGCCCAGAATGGACTTGTCCAGGAACATGGCCGCCGGCACGAACGACGCCTCCGCCGTCGCCGCCGGCATACCGAGGAGAATCGCCTGCCCGTGCCGGTCGAGCAGATCGATCGCCTGGCGGATCAGCGCGGTGTGACCGACGCACTCGAAGGCGTGGTCGGCGCCGGTCGGCAGGATCTCCCGTACCCCGTCCGCCGATTCGAGGAAATGCGTCGCCCCGAACTGCCGGGCCACCCCCTCCTTCGCCGGATTCGAGTCCACCGCGACGATGACGGACGCACCCGCGATCCGGGCGCCCTGGATGACGTTGAGCCCGATGCCGCCCGTACCGATGACAACGACGGTGTCGCCGCGGTCGACCTTCGCGCGGTTGAGTACGGCCCCGACTCCCGTCAGCACCCCACAGCCGATCAGCGCGGCGGAGGTCAGCGGCAGGTCGGAGGCGATCTTCACGGCCTGGACGGCCTTGACGATCGTCCGCTCCGCGAAGGCGGAGTTGGAGGCGAACTGGTAGAGCGGTTCGCCACCGCGCGAGAAGGGTCGGCCGGGCCGCCCGATCGCCTTGCGGCACATGGTGGGCCGGCCGCGGTCGCAGTCCGCGCACGCGCCGCAGTTGGCGAGGGTGGAGAGCGAGACATGGTCGCCGGGCACGACATGGCCGACGCCCGCGCCGACCGCCTCGACGACGCCCGCGCCCTCGTGCCCGAGGACCACCGGCACGGGAAAGGGGATCGTGCCGTCGATCACCGAGAGATCGCTGTGGCAGAGCCCGGCGGCGGCGACGGCGACCAGGACCTCGCCGGGGCCCGGATCCCGTATCTCCAGATCGTCAACCACCTGCGGCTGCTTGCCGTCGAAGACGACGCCTCTCATCGGGGCTCCCTCGGTAGGCCGAGCACCCGCTCGGCGATGATGTTGCGCTGGATTTCGTCCGAGCCGCCGTAGATGGTGTCGGCGCGGGTAAAGAGGAACAGCCGTTGGAGGGCGTCGAGTTCGTACGGGTTCTCGGCGCTCCAGTCGTACGGACCTGCCGCCGCGCTCGCACCCCGTACGGCCATGGCGAGCTCGCCGAGCCGCTGGTGCCAGCCGCCCCAGAGCAGCTTGGCGACGCTGGGCGCTCCGGGGTTCTCCTCAAAACTGCCCAGCGTGCGCAGCGCGTTCCAGCGCATGGTGCGCAGTTCGGCCCACTGCCGTACGAGACGGTCTCTGAGTACGGGGTCGTCGGCAGCGCCGCTCTCGACTGCCAGCCGGACGACCTGCGCCAACTCCTCTTCGAACCCGATCTGTTGGACCAGGGTCGACACGCCGCGCTCCAGAGCGAGCAGGCCCATGGCGACGCGCCAGCCGTTGCCCTCGCCGCCGACGACATGTCCGGCGGCGGCGAGGGCGCCGTCGAAGAAGACCTCGTTGAACTCCGCGGTGCCGGACATCTGGCGGATCGGCCGTACGTCGATACGGCCCGGCTGGTCCATGGGCAGGAGCAGGAACGACAGGCCGTGGTGGCGCTGCGATCCGGACTCGGTGCGGGCGAGGACGAAGCACCAGTCGGCTTCGTGCGCCAGGGAGGTCCAGATCTTCTGTCCGCTGATCCGGTAAGTGTCACCGTCCCGTACGGCGGCGGTCCGCACCCCGGCGAGGTCCGAGCCCGCGCCGGGCTCGCTGTACGCCTGGCACCAGAGCTCCTCGCCGCGCGCGACGGCAGGCAGGAAGCGGTCCTGCTGCTCCTGACTGCCGTACGCGATGAGAGTGGGCGCAAGGAGGTTCTCGCCGATGTGCCCGACGCGGCCGGGGGCGCCGGAGCGGGCGTACTCCTCGGCCCAGACGACCTGTTGGGTCAGCGTGGCCTGCCGGTTCCCGTATCCGTCCGCGCCCCAGCCGAGCCCGATCCACCCGGCTCGGCCGAGCTCCCGCTCCCAGGCGCGGCGGGCCGCTACGCGCTCGTGCTCGCTGCCGGGGCCGCCGTGGCGGGCGGCCTCGGCGTGGCTCCCGACGAGGTGGGCGTCGAGCCAGGCCCGTGCCTCGCGGCGGAATTGCTGGTCCGCGGGCCCGAACGCGAAGTCCACGTCTCCTCCAAGGAGTTGAAGTTCCCCACCCCGCCCCTTCCCGAACTGGGGGCGGGGCCCCGTACCCCGGGGGCCGGCTAGGCGTTCGGGCGCTCACCCGACGTCGCCGCCCGCGCCATCTCCTCCAAGCGCGCCAGCATCGGCATCGGGTCCACCCCCACCGTCCCCGGCAGAAAGTCCGCGATCTTCTCCGGGGTCCACGCCCCCTCCGCGTAACCGGCCCGCAGTTCCCTCGGCTGCGCCCACACCGCGATCTTCGGGCCCGCGATCGTGTAGACCTGGCCCGTGATCCGCTCCTCCCGCGCCCGCTCGGAGAGCAGGTACACGACCAGCGCCGCCACGTCCTCCGGCTCCCCGATCTCCTTCAGCTCCATCGGGACGTTCGCCGACATCCGCGTACGCGCCACCGGCGCCACCGCGTTCGCCGTCACCCCGTACTTGTTCAGGCCCAGCGCCGCGCTCCGCACCAGCGAGATGATCCCGCCCTTCGCCGCCGAGTAGTTGGCCTGCGCCACGCTCCCCTGGTGGTTGCCGCTGGTGAACCCGATCAGGGTTCCGCCGCCCTGCTTCCGCATCACCGCCGACGCCGCCCGGAACACCGTGAACGTCCCCTTCAGATGCGTCGCGACGACCGGGTCCCACTCCTCCTCGGACATGTTGAAGAGCATCCGTTCGCGCAGAATCCCGGCCACACAGACCACACCGTCGATACGGCCGTACTGCGCCAGCGCCACGTCCACGATCCGCTGACCGCCCGCCATCGTCGAGATGTCGTCCGCGACCGCGACCGCCTCTCCGGCCGCCGCCTCGATCTCCTTGACCACGGCCTCGGCGATCTCACTCGTCGGCTCGCCGCCCTCGATCGAGACGCCGTAGTCGTTGACGACGACCCGTGCGCCCTCCGCCGCGGCAGCCAGCGCGACCGCCCGACCGATGCCGCGCCCCGCACCCGTGACGGCGACGACCTTGCCTGCCAAGAAGTTCCCCACGTCCGGCCCCTTTCCGCGGTTTCTGACGGACCGTTAGATTCTACGGTCAGTCAGATACTCGAGCACAAGACCCGGGAGGCCCGATGTCACTGCCGGCCGAGTTCCACGACATCGCCAAACGCGTGAACAACTGGGGGCGTTGGGGCACGAGCGACGAGATCGGCACGCTCAACCTGATCACCGACGAGGTCGTCAGGAACGCCGCCGCCGAAGTCCGCGGCGGGCGCCGCGTCGCCCTCGCGCTGCCGCTGCAGCAGGACGGCGTCCAGAGCGGCCTCATCCCGGGCCGGGTGAACCCGCTGCACACCATGGTCCAGATCAACCAGGAGCTGTTCGGCCCCGGCACCGTCGCCACCAGCGACGACGCCGTGACCATGGGTCTGCAGGCCGCCACCCACTGGGACGCGCTGACCCATGCATCGCACTCCGGCAGGATCTACAACGGCCGCCCCGCCGACACCATCACCGCGCACACTCGCGCACAGTTCAGCGGCATCGACAAGGCACGCCATATCGTCTCGCGCGGCGTACTGCTCGATGTGGCGCGCGCCAAGGGTCTGGACCGACTGCCCGGAGACCACGCCGTCACACCCGAGGACCTCGACGAGGCCGCGGAGTTCGCCGGCCTGACCATAAAATCCGGTGACATCGTTCTCGTACGGACCGGACAGATCCAGGTCTGCCTCGGCGGCGACAAACACGGCTACGGATACCCGTCCCCGGGCCTGTCCGTCCGTACCCCCGAGTGGTTCCACGCCCACGATGTCGCCGCCGTCGCGAACGACACCCTCACCTTCGAGATCTTCCCGCCGGAGATCGAGAACCTCTGGCTGCCCGTGCACGCCCTGGACCTTGTCGAGATGGGCATGCTGCAGGGCCAGAACTGGAATCTGGAAGAGTTGTCCACAGCCTGTGCGGAAACCGGGCGGTACGCGTTCCTGCTGTCCGCGATGCCGGAGCCGTTCGTCGGCGGTACGGGGACCCCCGTAGCCCCGGTCGCGATCCTCTGACGGCCGTCACCGGCAGACAAAGGGCGGCAACCCGGACTGCGCCACCCCGGGGCGGCCGTCCCGGACCGCGACCCCGGGCTGCTGTCCCGGGCTACTGTCCCGGGCTACTGTCCCGCGCCCTACGGCGCGGTGACATAACCCCGCACTCCCGGCTGCTCGTACGCTCCCGCCGCGACCGCAGGTGCGCCCCTGTCCACCTCGCACCAGATGGACTTGCCGGCGCCCTCCGGCTGCCAGCCCCACCGGTCGGCGAGTCCGTCGACCAGTTCAAGGCCGCGGCCGTTGGTGTCGTCGCCCTCGGCGTGACGCGGCTGCGGCGGGCGGGCGCTGATGTCGGCGACCTCCACCCGTACGGTCCCGGCCTCGGCCACGCCCGCCCCGAAGAGCATCCGCAGCACGGCCGGACAGCCGGTGTGGACGACGGCGTTGGTGACGAGCTCCGAGATCAACAGGATCAGCGTGTCGGCCAGCGGCTCGTCGTCCCCTATACCGGACCCGGCGAGCCTGGAACGAGCCCACCTGCGGGCGCGCCCCACCTCCGCGGGATCGGGCCCGACCTCCAACTGAACCAGAAGCACCTGCACCGCTCACACCATCCGAACCGGCGGACACATCGCCTCGCGCCTCGACAAGGTCCTGAACAAGGTCACTGAAAGTGACTCCCTTGCAAGACAGCATGGTTGACGTACAGTCACCGCAACAAGCGCTTCGGGCATATTCCAGCGCGAAAGAGTACCCGTGGTGCATACTGTGCGACGCACGTTGCGGAGAGTCGAACAGAGGCTCACAGCCCGTACTCGCACAGGGCGAACGGAGCACATTCCCGGTCCCGGAGCCGCCGCAGGGGCAACACCGGCAGAGCCCGGCCTCGGAACCACTCGCATCCCACGGAGAGTACCGGAGCCCGGCCCCGACTCCGGGCCGTGACGAGTCACGTGAAGGACACAACCCGGTATCGACGTTCATTCAACTCTCGGTGACGCTTCAGAGTGCTGAGGCCAAGGCCTCGGCCTGGATCTCCTCCGACTCCGCCGCGGTGAGCCACATCTGCTCGCGCAGCCAGGCCCGCTTGAGATGCAGATGTACGTCCGCCTCCCAGGTGAAGCCCATCCCCCCGAACACCTGGAGGCAGTCGCGGGCGCCCTGGACGGCTGCCTCGTCGGCCAGCAGCTTGGCGCCGGCGATCTCGGTGAAGTCCTCGGTGACGGCCGCCGCGTAGACGGCGGCGCGGGCCACTTCCGTGCGTACGAGCATCTGGGCACACAGATGCTTGACTGCCTGGAAGCCTCCGATGGGCTGCCCGAACTGTTCGCGTTCCTTGGCGTATTGAACGGCCATCTCGGTAGTGCGGGCGGCGCTGCCGAGCTGTTCGGCGGCGGTGAGAAGGATCGCGTCCGGGCGTGGCGGGGCCTTGGGGCCGTCCGGGATCCGGTGCAGCGGGGTGAGCGGGTCCATGGACCGTAGCTGCCGCGCGTGGGGCAGATCCTTCGGATTCCGGATCCGCATCCCCGCCCCATGGATGACGACCGCCGCGTCGGCGTCGGTGAAGTGCGGAATCAGCCCGCGCAGTTGGGTGCCGCACGTGACGACCTGCGTGCCGTCCGCGGCGCCCGGCACCCGGCCCGCCGCCAGATGGGTCGCGACCAGCGGTCCGTTCAGCAGCACCCGGCCCGCCTCCTCGAAGAGCAGCACCGCCTCGGGCAGTCCGAGCCCGGCCCCGCCCTCCTCCTCCGGCAGCCGCAGCGCGAAGAACCCGGCCGCGCCGAGCTCCCGCCACAGCTCCCGGTCGACGGTGCCCTCGCGGTCCACGGCCGCCCTGAGCGCGTCGCGGCCGAAACGGCCGGCGAGCAGCTCCCGTACGCCGCTGCGCAGAGCACGCTGGTCGTCCGTCAACCGGAAGTCCATCGGCGCCCCTTCGGAAGGCCGAGTATCCGCTCGGCGACGATGTTCTGCTGGATCTGCGAGGTACCCGCGGCGATCGTGTACGACAGCGAGGAGAGCCGGTCGCCCGTCCACTCCTCGTCCAGGTCCATCGCGTCGGGACCGAGCACCTCGGCGGCCGTGTCGTACAGCTCCTGGCGCGCGTGCGAGTAGCGGAGTTTGAAGACGGAGCCGCCGGTGCCGGGCACGCCGCCGGCGTTCTGCGCCTCGCTGACGTTCCACTGGGTGAGCCGCCACAGTGCGCGGAACTCCGCGTTGAGCCGGCCGAGTCTGCGGCGCAGCACCGGATCGTCCCAATGGCCGTTCCGCCGGGCCGTACGGGCCAGTTCGCCGAGTGTGCGGCGGCAGGCGACGACCTCGCCGACGAAGGCCGTGCCGCGTTCGAAGGAGAGGGTGACCATGGTGACGCGCCAGCCGTCGTTCTCCTCGCCGACCCGGTTCGCCACCGGAACGCGGACCTCGTCGAGGAACATCTCCGCGAACTCCGCGGACCCGGCGAGCGTGCGCAGCGGGCGGACCGTGACCCCCGGCGCGTCCATGGGCATCGCCAGCCAGGAGATCCCGCGGTGTCTCGGCGCCTGCGGGTCCGTCCGTACCAGCAGCTCGCACCAGTCGGCCACCTCTGCGTGCGAGGTCCAGATCTTGGAGCCGGTGACCACGTACGAGTCCCCGTCCCTGACGGCCTCCGTACGCAGCGACGCCAGGTCCGAGCCCGCGTCCGGTTCGCTGAAGCCCTGGCACCAGACCTCGTCGCCGCGCAGCACGGGCGGCAGCCAGCGGGCGCGCTGCTCGGCCGTGCCCTCGGCGGCGACGGTGGGGCCCGCGTGCAGCAGTCCCACGAAGTTCGCGCCCACGTACGGCGCCCCGGCCCGCTCCGTCTCCTCCAGATAGATCAGATGCTGGGTCGGCGTCGCACCCTGGCCGCCCGCGTCCACGGGCCAGTGCAGGCCCGCGTATCCGGCGTCGTACAGCATCCGCTGCCAGGCCGTGTCGTACGACCGCCGGCCCGGCCAGTCCAGCGGATCGGGCTTCGGAGGCAGCTTCGGCAGCGACAGCGCCAGCCAGGAGCGCAGCCGCGCCCGGAAGTCCTCCTCTTCCTCGGTGTATGTGAGGTCCACTACCGGTCCAGGTCCAGGTCCAGGTCCAGGTCGAGCATCCGGATCGCATGGCCGCGCATCAGCTTGTGGACCGTCTCGTCGTCAAGGCCCGAGAGATGGGCCGACTCGATCACATGGTCGTCGACGCTGATGATCCGAGGCAGTTCCATGCTGGTGTCCCCTCCGGCGTACGGAATCCGACGGCGAATCCGGCGGCATATCTGATGGCCCATCAGAAAGCAGGCTAGCCCCGCACCCCTGGACCGACAAGGCGGTGAGCCCTACGCTCTCCGCACGATCTGACTATCCGTCAGCAACGGAGGCCGGGCATGAACGAGACCGCACACGCCCTGGGTGAATCGCGCACGCTCTGGGAACTCGTCGAACGCCGCGCCGGGCTCACCCCGGACCGCCCGGTGCTGATCCAGGACGACCGCAGCCTCACCTTCGGCGCGCTGCGGGACCGCTCCGAACGGGTCGCCGCAGGACTGTACGAACTGGGGGTGCGGCCCGGCAGTGTGGTCGCCTGGCAGCTGCCGACCCGGATCGAGACGGCGCTGCTCTCCTTCGCGCTCGCCCGGATCGGGGCCGTACAGTCGCCGGTCATCCCCTTCTACCGGGACCGCGAGGTGGGCTTCGCGCTACGGGAGTCCAAGGCGGAGTTCTTCGCCGTGCCGGGCACCTGGCGCGGCTTCGACCACGCGGGCATGGCGCACCGCCTCGCGCTGGAGCTCCCCGAGCCGCCGCTGGTCTTCGAGGCGTACGACACGCTGCCCGACGCCGATCCCTCCGTACTGCCGCCGCCGCCCGCCGACGGGACATCCGTCCGCTGGATCTACTGGACCTCCGGCACCACCTCGGACCCCAAGGGCGTGCTGCACACCGACCGCTCGCTGATCGCCGGCGGCTCCTGCCTGGCCCACGCGCTGCAGCTGTCGTCCGACGACGTCGGCTCGATGGCGTTCCCCTTCGCGCACATCGCCGGGCCCGACTACACGGTGATGCTGCTGCTGTACGGCTTCCCGGCGGTGATGTTCGAGCAGTTCGCGCTGCCCGCCGCACTCGAGGCCTACCGCGGCCACGGTGTGACGGTTGCGGGCGGCTCCACCGCCTTCTACTCGATGTTCCTCGCCGAGCAGCGCAAACGGCCGGAGCGCAAGCTCATCCCCAGCCTGCGGCTGCTGGCCGGCGGCGGAGCGCCGAAGCCGCCGGAGATCTACCACGCCGTCGTACGCGAGATGGGCTGCCAGCTCACGCACGGCTACGGCATGACCGAGGTCCCCATGATCACCATGGGCGCGCCCGACGACACCGCGGAGATGCTCGCCACGACCGAGGGGCGGCCGCCGGCGGGCATGGAGATACGGATCGTGGACGGCGAGGTGCGGCTGCGCGGCGAGGCCGTCTGCCAGGGATATCTGGATCCGGCCCAGAGCGCCGCCGCCTTCGACGGCGAGGGCTTCTTCATCACCGGCGACCTGGGGTACGTCACCGGGTCCGGGCATCTCGTCCTCACCGGCCGGATCAAGGACGTCATCATCCGCAAGGGCGAGAACATCTCGGCGAAGGAGATCGAGGACTTGCTGCACGAGCACCCGGCCGTCGGGGACGTGGCGGTGATCGGACTGCCGGACGCCGAGCGGGGTGAGCGGGTCTGCGCGGTGGTGGAGCAGCCGGAGGGCGCCGAGGAGTTGAGCCTCGGCGCCCTCACGGCGTATCTGCGCGAACAGGGGCTGTCGGTGCACAAGCTGCCGGAGCAGCTGGAGGTGGTGGAGGGGCTGCCGCGGAACGAGACCTTGCGGAAGGTGCTGAAGTACAGGCTCAGGGAGCGGTATTCGTGACGGGTGCGGGCGGTCCGGCAGGTCCGGGCTCGGGTCCCGGCCCGGGTCCGGACCAGGACCCGGACCCGGACCCGAGGGAATGTCCCCTGCCCGCCCGCGCCCGAACCGGGGCAAGTCCCGGACCGCGTACGCGGCCTTCGGACTCATGTCCTCAATCGCCGGACGGGCTCCACTGCCACGGCTCCGCGGCTACGGCTCCGGCGTCACGAAGTACGAGGCGAAGCCCGTCAGGATCTCGTCCTCGGTGATCCTGCCGTCGCCGTCCCCGTCCAGCGCCGCCGCAACCTGCGTCGCGACACCCGGGACCACCCCGAGCACACGTAGCACCCGCTCGGCGGCGGAAGGGGTCACACCGCCGCCGTCCTCGTCGGCGATGGCGATCACGGCGTGGAGGAAGGGGCGGGCGATCTCGGCGAATCGCTGGGGATTGTCACGCAGTCTCTTCACCGCACCCGTGATGAACTCCTGGCGGGTGACCCGCTGGTCCCCGTCCACGTCGGCGATTCCGGCCATGCCCTGCCAGAACGCCTCCGCACCGCTGTAGAGGGCCTGGCCCTTGTCGCAGCGGGCGGTCGTGGAGAACTCGGCGAGCAGCGCGGCTGCCGCCCCGCTGAAGTCCTCACGGTCGATATAGCCATTGCCGTCCTGGTCGAAGGCGGCGAAGCGGGAAGCGATCTTGCGCTCGTACTCTGCGCTGTCCATGCGGGGAGCGTACGACCCCGAGCACTGACGCGTGCAAGTACTCCGCCAATTACGTCAGGACGACATCCAGGAGGACGCCCGGTGACGGCGGAGCGTCACGCCATGACTGCGGTCAGGCGGAGAGCGGCTGGGCCTCCTCGTCGACGGCCGAGCCCGCGTCCGCGTACACCTCGAAGAGCCGGCGCACGCCGAGGGCGGCCAGGACCCGGTTGACGTGCGAACCGTCCTCCGCGCCGCGGGCGGGGAGGATCAGCCGCATCCGGCCCTGGCAGGAGCGCAGCAGCCGGCGGGCGGCGATCAGCACGCCGACGCCGCTGGAGTCGCAGAAGAGCACCTCGGAGAGGTCGAGCACGAGGTCGCGGCGGCCGACGGCGACCGCGTCATGGACATGCTGACGCACCACGGGCGAGGACACGAGGTCCAGCTCGCCGCAGACGTGCAGCACGGTCCACGCGCCGTGCCGGGTCTCGTCCACCTTGAGCATCATGACCGGACCTCTCCTCCTGCCGATCCGGAGCCGTGCGACCGCCGGCCGGCAGACGCCGACCGGCGGACACGGAAATCCGGAAGCTGTCCTTCCCCTCGCGGCTGCCCCACCGCTCACCCATGAAACACGATGCCCACAGCCGAAACACGATGCTCACGGCCATCGGTCTCCCGGCATCCCGGCCCTCCTCCGGCGCACACTTGCCGCAAAGATGCGTGCGTCTCCCGCCCCGCGCACTACATTCGAAGGGGCGACAGGCACAAAGCGCAGGCTTGGGGGCCGTATGGCAAAGGACACACCACCGCGCTGGGACCGCAGGATGCAGCAGCGGCTCGCGCGGGGAGAGGCCGCTGCCCTCGGCGAGTTCTACGACAGGTTCGCCTCGCTGGTGCACATGCTCGCCCACCGGGTGCTCGACGACGACACGGCGGCCGACCAGGTCACCCGCGAAGTCTTCGGCTACATCTGGGAGAACCCCGACGCCTACGACCCCAAGAAGGGCTCGATGCGGTCCTGGGTCGCCAGACTCACCAACAGCCAGGCCGTCCACCGGCTGCGCCAGACCGAGGCGGCCGCGCTCGCGGAAGGCGGCGAGGGCACCACGGAGGAGCTGGAGCAGAAGGTCCGCAGGGCGGCAGTGGCGGCCCGCGCCGACTACATCGTCACCTCCATGCCGGCGCCACTGCGGGCCGCACTGGAGCTCGCCTATTTCCAGCGCAGGGACTATCGCCAGACCGCGGCCGACCTCGGGGTCACCGAGGACGAGGCCAGGCGCCGGCTGCGGCTGGGCCTGCAACTGCTCTCCACCGCCCAGACCCGCCCCCTGGAGGGCTCGTCCCCGCCCCGGTACGGACGCTCCTTGTGAACGGGCCTCTGGACGGCGGCCGCGGCGCCGACGACGGCCGCGACGAGAGGCGCGGCGTGCCGCGTATACCGGGACCGCGGTGGGCGCCGGACGATCTGGATCCGCCGGCGCGCATCGTCCCGCTGCCGCCCGTACCGACCGCGCCGCGTGTGCCGCCCGCACCACCGGGTGGCCGGCCCGAGACGGGTCGTGGCGGACCCGGTGGCGGCGACGGGGAGGGGCCTTCGCACAGCGTGCTGAAGTCACTGCTCGGCGCCTGGGCGCTGTCCGCCTGCTCCGCCGAGGAGACCGCGGCCGTCGAGGCGCACCTCGGCGACTGCGCGCCCTGCGCGGACGAGGCCCTGCGGCTGCGTGACGCCGTCGCTCTGCTGCACACCGACCGGGACCTGGACCTCGACCCGCTGCTGCGCTTCCGGGTGCTCGAGAACTGCCTGGTCCGCAGGCCCGCCCGTATCCCGGTGCCGGCCTGGGCGACTCCGTACGACGCGGAGACGGCGCGGCTCGACGCGCTGCTGCGGGACATCGGCGAGGCGGAATGGCATGCGCCGGTACGCCTCAAATGGTTCGAGGGCGAACGGCAGGTGAGCCGCAGAACGACCGTCGCCGGAGTCATCGGCCATCTCATGACCGTCGACGGACTGGTCGCGGGCGCGCTGGGGCTGGACGATCCCCTCGGGCCCGACGCGCCGAGAGTGCCCACCGCGCGCACCGAGGCTTTCTGGCGCACCGCGGAGCTGCCGCCCACCCGTACCGTCCGCGAGCCCTGGCGCGACCAGAGCCACACACTGATCCGCACGGTCTCCTTCGCCGGCCGCGGCGCCGCCGAACTGTCCGTCTCGTACGGGAACTTCGCCCTTCCACTGCGGGACTCCCTGCTGGACCGCGCCTTCGAGTGCTGGATGCACGCGGGCGACATCGCGGACGCGGTGGACTACCCGTACGAGCCACCGAGCGGTTCCTATCTGCACGGGATGATCGATCTGGCGGCCCGGCTGCTGCCTGCCGCGCTCGCCGACCGCAGACGGGCGGGCCTCGCCGGACCGGCCAGACATCTGGTCGCGGCCGGCGCACCGGGCCGGTCGCTGCATCTGGAGGTCGAGGGCTCGGGCGGTGGTAGCTGGTACATCGCCCTGGACTCCCCGGCCGCGATCGGTTCCGCGGACCAGGCGGTGGCTCAAGTGGCCCTGGATGGCGTGGAGTTCTGCCGACTGGTGGCGGGCCATGTCTCGCCGGAGGAGGCCGCGGCGGGCCAGGACGGCGACCGGGAGGCGATCCGGGACGTGCTGTTCGCGGCGGCGTCGCTGAGCAGGCTCTAGAGGACTGATGAAGATCCTGTCGAGGAGGTGGCGCGCAGTCGGTCCCGGACCAGCGAGATCGCCACGACCAGTGCCGCGACCAGTGCGGAGAGGATCACCTGCTCGCGCCCGGCGTCGTCGGTGAGCATATAGACCAGGACGAAGGAGATCATTGCGATGGTCGCCCAGGTCAGGTACGGGAAGAGCCACATCCGCACGACGAGCTTGTCCGGTGATTCGCGCAGCAGGATGGGACGCATCCTCAGCTGGGTGAAGCAGATGACCAGCCAGACGAACAGGGCGATGGCACCGGAGGAGTTCAGCAGGAACAGGAACACCGTGTCGGGCCACTGGTAGTTGAAGAAGACGGCGGCGAAGCCGAAGACGACCGATCCCAGGATGGCGGCCTGCGGCACGCCGCGGCTGTTGGTGCGGGCGAATGCGGTGGGTGCGTCACCGCGCCGGCCGAGCGAGAAGGCCATGCGGGAGGCGGTGTACAGGCCGGAGTTGAGGCAGGACAGCACGGCGGTAAGGACGATGACGTTCATGATCTCGCCGGCGTGCGGGATGCCGATCGCGTCGAGCGCCGCTACGTACGAGCCCTTCTCCTTGATCGCCGGGTCGTCCCACCTGAGCAGAGAGACCACGACCAGGATCGAGCCGAGGTAGAAGACGCCGATCCGCCAGATCACGCTGTTGGTGGCCTTGGTGACGGCGCGTCGCGGGTTCTCGGACTCACCGGCGGCGAGGGTGACGATCTCGCTTCCCATGAAGGAGAAGACGACCATGAGGATGCCGGTGAGGATCGCCCCGGGGCCGTTGGGCAGGAACCCGCCGTGGCCGGTCAGATGGGCCAGGCCCACAGATTCGTGGCCGGAGCCGGGCAGTACGCCGAACACCGCCAGAGCGCCGATCACGATGAAGCCGGCGATGGCAACGACCTTGATACCGGCGAACCAGAACTCGAACTCGCCGTAGGAGCCGACCGAGGCCAAGTTGGTCGCCGTGAGGACCACCATGACGATGAGGGCCCAGCCCCACTGCGGGACGGCCGGGACCCAGCCCTCGAGGATCTTCGCGCCGGCGGTGGCCTCGACGGCCAGGACCACGACCCAGAAGAACCAGTACAGCCAGCCGATGGAGAAGCCGGCCCAGCGGCCGAGCGCCCGGTCGGCGTAGGCGGAGAACGAGCCGGAGGTGGGGTGGGCCGCGGCCATCTCGCCGAGCATCCGCATGACGAAGACGACCATCGCGCCCACCAGGGCGTACGACAGCAGGATGCCGGGGCCGGCGGCCGCGATCCCGGAAGCGGAACCGACGAACAGGCCGGCGCCGATCACACCGCCGATCGCGATCATCGACAGATGACGGTTCTTGAGCCCGGCACTGAGGCCGTCCGCGGACGGCGTCTGCCCGCTCTCACGGGGTGGCGAAGCCATGTCGGTGTTCGTGGGGTGCGCGCTCATGCTCAGTCCTTACAGAGGAATGGAATCGGGACAGAGGGAAGAGGTCGGGGCAAAACCGGCCTGCGGGGTCGTGCACATGCCGAGCACGGGTGGGACGACGGTGTGTACGACCACTCGGGAGGCCGGAAGGCAGGCCGATCGGGTCTGCCTGTTCGCGGCCTGTCGCCGTTGCCGATGCCCACGTGTCGGGTGAGGACGGCCGTCCGGCTCATCGGGCTCGGCTACATGGAGCCGCCGGGGGCGCGAGGACACGTGAGGGTGGGGAGCGCCAGGGGGTGACCCGGCGCGCGGATTCGGGGTACGCAGACGATAGGAGCGGGCGCGGCCGGGCCACCATGGACAGATGTCACGCGCGTTGGAGCGCTGTTCAGACACATGCTCAAACGCAGTCGCGGATGTGCAGCCCGATTCGCCCTACCAGCACGGCGACGGCCCGGCGCTACGGCAGAGCTCCGGCACGGCGACAGCCCGGCGACGGCGGCGGTGATACGGCCGAGGTTCCCGCATCCGGTGGCTGTCTGGACCTGTCACGGCCAGGTGGCCGGATGGCAGCCAGGGAGGTAGGCGTCGACGATCTCCGCCGGGGCGTCGCCTTCCGGCGGGTGATCGCAGCGCTCTGCCGACGGCCACGGCACGAAAGCCCCGTCCCCGCACTGCACCAGCAGCCGCTTGTCGTGTGTCACCACGCCCCGCGGCCGCAGCCCGCTCAGGCTCGCGGTCGTATACGCGGCGGTCAGACTGTTGAGGTCGTGGACGTCGCCGATCCGGAACAGGGACCGGGTCTCTGCGATGGCCTCGTGCTCTCCCGCGCGCATGACCACCCGCAACTCCGGTGCGACGGCCAGGGCTGCCACCGATACGGCGATGTTGTCCAGGTCGTCGGAGGCCACGGCGGCCAGCGCCTGCGCCTGCGGCAGATTGAGCGTGCTCAGCACGAACCGGTCGGTCGCGTCGGCGACGACCACGGGCACGCCCAGTGCCCGGGCCAGACGCAGCATCGGCGCTGCCGGATTCCGCTCGAGGGCGATCACGCCGATGCCCAGAGCCTGCAGCTGGGTGCAGAGGCGCAGGCCGACCTGCCCGAGCCCGACAACGACCACATGCCCCGCCCGCGGCAGAGCACGGGAGCCCACGATGCCGACCGCGCGCGGTCCCAGCAGACGATCGACCATCCCCGCGGTGAACACAGCGGTGAACACAATGGTGACAAGCATCGCGACGGCAGAGAACACCAGATAGGCGTCCGAACCATGGGCGGCCGCCGGGCCGACGGCAGATACCGTTCGCGCCGCTTCGAACAAGGCCTCCACGGGCGGGCGGTGGTTCAGGGCCACGGCCCAGGACCAGTCGGCCAGCAGCACCGTGAGCAGCCCGGCCAGGCCCGTCAGCATGATCCGCGAGCTGCCGTCGTGCGGCCGCAGCTGCCCTCGGATCCTGCCCAGCCGGGCCCGCCACCGCAGCGAGGGCGGCGGCCGCCACGACTCCAGGCGCACGGCCCCCTCCTGCCAACGAGCGCCTATGTGGCCCGCAGGTGTCCCGGTCAGGCTCAGCAGATCGGGCTGGAGGCAGGCGGCAAGGAGAACGGGCGCGGCGACATCGGCCGGCGAGGTGACCTGACAGTTCGGCAGTACGCGCAGGAGCTGCTCACTGACCGTCCGGTCGAAGACCGTCACCACCAGCTTGACGTTGGGGCGGATGTGCTCAACGGCGAGCGCGTAGCGCAAGGACTCCACATCGTCGTCGAGGAGCACCGCGACGCCGGCCACCTCCCGCCGCAGCGCCCGGCGCAGATCCTCGTCCCCGGGACGGTCGAGGTGACACACAAGGTGTCCGGCCGACTGCAGCACACCGCAAACCCTGCGCGCCATGTCACTGCCGATCACCACGAAGTACTGCCGTGGCGCTGCGCTCTCGGGCATCACTGCGCACTCCCTCACCTCTCGGGTGGTGAGAACGCTAGGGGCCTGCACCGCCGGTGTGCTCGTCCCTGTGTCTGACATCGGAGGGCCATGGGTTGTACGCCTGCACAAGACCGACGGGGTAGGGGGGCGGCGGGGTCAGCCTGCGGCAACCCAGGGACCAGGACCAACGGGCCGAGGCCAGGACCCGGCGGCAGGAACCGGTTTGGGCCGCCGAGCCGGGATGCACGGGCAAAGGGCGGCGGCGGCTTCGCCGGAACCCACGATGCCGCCCGCGGCCAGCCGCGACAGGGGCCGGGCATCTGCGGAACCGCATGGTGCAACTGCCGCACATCCGGGGAGAGTTGGTTGCAAGGTACGCCACTTCAACCCCCCGGTCCGGACAGAAAGTGAACGACAGCAAGATCACATGGTGGGCAAGGGCAGCCCGCAGACCCCGCGTCAGCCGACCGTGGCGCGACAGTTGGGCCAGGGCCTGTCCGGTCTGCGCGAAGGCGGCCACCCACTCGTCGTGCCCGGCGGGACGGCCTTCTGGCGCCTACGCGCCATCGCCCTTTTCTGATCAACATGAGGTGCCGGTGAGAACCGTGTCGCCAGTCACAGATGGCGGTGACCTCAGGGTGAAGGTACGTGCTGGGAGAAGAACGAGAGCACGTGGTTGCGCACCATGGCCACCGATTTTGCCGCGTCGATCGAGCCGACCAGCTTGATCCGGTCGTTGGCGGTCATCAGTCCGGTGGCCTGCAACTGGGGTGCTATGGCGGCGTAGTCGGTGAACACCCAGTGCGTGGCGTTGTCGAGCTGCCGCCAGCTGATGCGTTCTCCCGGGTGGGCGAGCATGGCCGACCAGGAACGCTCGAACCGCGCGTCGCGGAAGCCGTCGGTCCCGAACAGCAGCAATGGCCGGTCCACCCCGTGCTGAGCGCACGGGAGCAGTTCACCTTCCTGACCGGGCCTGTCCGGCGGGTAGTCCAGGTAGCCCTCCAGGTTGACCGCCGCGTCGATACGCCGGTCCTCGTACATCGCCTCGGTCGCGGTCGTCCCGCCCGCCGAGTGGCCGTATATACCCACCCGCCGCAGGTCCAGGGCGCGGCCAAGGTTCTCGGGCAGCGTGCGTGCTTCCGCGTCGGGATTCCGGCCGGCTGCCAAGGTCGTCAGCTCGTCCAGTACGAACCGTGTGTCCGCGAGCCGGGAGTCGATCATCGTGCGGAAGACCTGCGGGTCTTGGGGGGTTCCCGGCAATCCGTACTCTCGTACTCTGCCGTCGGGAAACTCGACCGCACTGGATTCGCCGGGATGATCGATGGTCACCACCACGTAGCCGCGGCTGGCCAGTTCCTCGGCGACCCCGGTGCCGACGGTGCGCGGGTCACCGCCTCCTGGGGTGTACAGCAGCACCGGCCGCCGGACCGGCTGTGCGGGCGCGCCCGCGCATGAGTGGGTCATGGTGGCCGCCCAGTCCACACCGCTCTTCGGCAACTCCGGATGCAGGTAGATGGGGTCGACGGCCTTGAACTTCTCCGCTGCGGCGGGGGTCATCTGCGGTGCGATCGCATAGCCGCGGACGGTGCGAGCGGGGTAGAACACCGTGACCATCACTTCCCGGACGGGGATGGTGCTGTCCCACGGGTCGCGCCTGCGCTGATCGACCAGATGCAGCGTGGTGACCCCGATCCGGTGCGGGCCGGTCGGAGGCGGCAACCGCACGGTGATGTCGCCCGCGGCCCGTGCCTGCGCGACGCCGCCGCCCGTGAGCAGCATCGCGGCGGCCAGCACGGCCGAGGTGGTGACGGTCCGTCGGTCCACCACGGCGATCCCCTCACCCCCGGGGCCGGCATCAATGCCTCGTTCAAGCGCACCGGCGCGGCCCACGCGCTCACCGTTGCCGGTCTTCCTGCGAAACATGGCTATCTCCCCTCTGTGACATTGGTCCTTGTGTCTTCCGACGGCCCCTTGAGTGAATGAACAAAGGGGCAATACCTGAATGCTGACGCTCGAAGGAAGTGCGGGCGAGGGTTCAGGCCCTGCCCGAAACGATGGCGCGGCGCGGCCTGGGAGACTAGTGATCCGGATCCGTTTCACGGCCGCCGACTTCGCGCGGGTCCGGTTCGCGCCCCGGCCGGCCCCGCTGCAGGAGCTGAACGCGGCCCTGATGATGATGTGCCGCCCCGACGAGGAGTTGCTCTTCGGCCGATGGAGACAGCGGGTGCTCCGCTCCCTGCCCGTCAGCGTCCAGGCGCTGAGGGACCTGGTCCCTGCACAGGAGGCCCCCCACTTCATCGACGTGTTCAGCGACACGCTGCAGGAGGGACTGGACACCGTCCGAGCTTCGCGTCCGGACCTGGTCCGCTCCGAAATCGAGCGGGTATACGCCACGCACACGTCCCCGGCGCCACTGTGGATCCGCGAGCTGCACCAAGGTGGTGCCAACGCCTGGCAAGTCCTCCGCCGGGCCCAGCACGCAGCCTTCGAAACGGTCGTGCACCCTGTGTGGACCTTGGTGCAGGACCTGCACCAGACGGAGTTCACCCGCCATGCCCTGGCCGTGGCCGAACACGGCATTGGTGCCGCACTCGCCGCACTCGTCCCCGGCACCCGGTTACATGAGGGCGTCTGGGAGTTCGAGGGGCCGGAGCGGGACATCACTCTGCACGGGCGCGGCGTGCTGCTCCTGCCCACTTTCCACTGGACCGGCCATCCCCTCATCTCCAGCTTGCCCGACCACCCCCTGGTCGTGACCTGTCCAGCCGGTCCGGGCCTGCCGCTCGCGCCGACCGGTCCGGGGGGCACGGACGACGCGCTGGCCGTGGTGCTCGGGCGGACCCGCCTCGACATCCTGCTCCGGCTCGGGGAGAAGCACACCACCAGTGAGCTTGCCCGGCGGCTGGGCGTCAGCAATGCCACCGCTTCGGCCCATACCGCCGCGCTGCGCGGCGCCGGCCTGATCACCACGGTCCGCGCCGGACGGGCGGTCCTGCATCAGCGCACTGCTCTGGGGAGCCTGCTGGTTCAGCGACGTACTGGAACGCGGCGCGCGAACGGCTGACAGTAGGTACGCGACGGCGGCTCGGCCGCAGACGGACCCCGCTGCTACACCTCTACGCCGGCGCGTGACCGGCCCGCTCGCGCAGCGCCAGCCACTCCTGAAGCTCGATCAGATTCCCCTCTTGTCCGACCGCTCGGCGCGATGATCTGTTCGAGCTTACAGACGCGGTGTTGGGCGCGCACGGGACGGTGAAGACGCCGGTGGATCTGACTTGCGGCCCGAACACCGGCGTGGGCACGACGCGTTGTAAGCCGCTTGAGCAGTACCGTCACTCGCCGCCCACGCTGATGTTCGGGTTGCCGTCGCGCCCCTGCGGCTTCAGCTCGATCTGGATCGTGTGGGTACGGTCGCGCGCCGCCGAACCGCCGCCGCCCGCCGTGACCACCCCGATCCGCAGCTCGGCCCGGCCGCTGCCCTCCCGCCGCACCTGCACGGCGAACTCCAGATTCACCTTCTCCACACTGAACTTGAGGTCGCGGCCCTCGCCGTCCCGCTGCGCCCGTTCCAGCTCGTCCCGGACCTGTCCGATCACTTCGGCCAGCCCGGCCACCGCGGTGTCGTCACGCTCAGCCATCGCGCACCTCGTCTCCTGTAGTTATCGTTGAGCAGTATGAGGGAGCCGTTGCGCACGTCCAACTCAGCGCCGCACGAGGAGAGTTGGCGAGTCTGTCTGCTCCGTACGCAGGACCGGGCCACCCGCCCGCTCGGGGCCGGAGTGCTGCTCCCGGGGGGTCTGGTGCTCACCTGCGCCCATACGGTGCTGTCCCGCCCCGACCGGTCCGGCATCCGCACCCCGTTCGACACCGTCTACGTCGACGTCCCGCACATCACCCTCTCCGGCGGCGTCTCCGAACCTCTGCCCGCCCGGCTGCTGCGGCAGTATCTGGTGCCGCCCACCCCGCACTTCAGTGGCGACCTCGCCCTGCTCAAGCTGGACGAGGAGCCGCCCGTGGCGCATGCCGTACTGCACCGCCAGATCCCCGCGCGCAAGGAACCGGTGCACTTCACCGGCTACCCGGAGGACCTGCCGGGCGGCGAGCACCTCGACGCCCGGCTGATGGGGCGGGGCGGGCCCTCGCCCACGCCCGAGTGGGTGCAGCTGGACACGGAGGGATCGGCGTACGTGGTCCGGCGCGGCTACAGCGGCGCCGGGGTCGTCCAGAGCCGCTCGCGCCGCCTCATCGGCATCGTGGCCCACCAGTTCGGCACCCCGGAGGCGCCCGTCCGGCGCGAGCACGCGTACATGATCCCGACCGAGACGGTGCTGAAGCATCTGCCTCTGGAGCGGCTGGGGCTGACGGTGACGGGGCACCGGGCCGTCTCCCGCGATGTCGCCGTCGCCCCGGACAGGACCGCCTCGGGCCGGGTCCCGGGGCTGCACCGCCGGCTCACCCGCTGGCTGGACGGCGCACAAGACACGGACCCCGTGGAACTCGCCTTCGCCGGTGAAGGCGAGCACGAACTGCTGCACACGATCCGCTCGGCCCTCACGCTGGCGGACCGGGAGCAGAGCCCGCCGTCCGCGTCCGGGAGTTCGGCGGGCGAGCCGCAGGTGGGCAGCATCGACATCGCCGTCGACGCCACCAACCGCACCGTCGAGAACCTCGCCGTCCACGCCGCCGGCCGCATAGGCCTGGACCCGCCGTCCGGCACGCCCGAACCCGAGTCGCCGTCCCGTACCACCGAGCCGGAGTCGCCGTCCCGTACGCCCGAACCGGACGCCCCGTCCCGTACACCCGAACCGGACGCCCCGTCCCGTACACCCCACCAGGCACTGCTCGCCCGGATCGCCGACGAGAGCCCGCCGCTCTTCGCCGCCTTCCTCGCCGTCGACCGGTCCGCCTCCACGGACGCCGAGATCGTGGCACTGCTGCGGGCCCTGCGCGCCCGGGACGACAGCCGGCTGCTCCTCGTCTTCAGCGACCGGCGCTCCCCGCTGCTCGCGCAGGTCCGCGCCGAACTCCTCGAGCCCGAGTGGCCCGACCGGCGCGCGGACCGGCTCGGGACGCGCGTGGCCCGGCTGGCCGAGACCGAGCAGCGGTTACGGCAGTTGCCCGCGAACCCGGTCACGGGCGGCCGCCCCGCCCCGCGGCGGCCCGAGCCGCGGACGCCGAGGCTCCGCCGGGAGCTCCAACAGCTTCGGCGCGGCAGTCCGTTGTTCGACTCGCCCGCTCTGCCGCACGCGCTGTTCCGGCTCGCCGTCGACATCGAGACGGCCCTGCTGGAGGCCGAGAGCGCCGAGCAGGCGCTGACCGGCCCGCTGGGCCCGCACGAGTTCGTGGTGGAGCCGCCCGGCGAAGGTCTCACGGATCTGCCGGTCGTCGCCGTACGCGATCCCGACGCGCTGGTCACCGCCCCGGCCGGGCACCAGCTCGCGGGCGGCGACCGGCTGCACCAGCAGTACGAGGTGGTGGGCCCGTTCGGCCGGGGCAGCCACGGGCAGGTGTATCTCGCCCGCGATCTCCTGCTGGAGAACCGGCCCGTGGCGCTCAAGGGGATCCTCGACCCGGGCAATCCCGCAGCCGTCCTCCAGGCCCACCAGGAGCGGCTGCGGCTGGTCAGCCTCAACCATCCGTCCGTCATCCGGGTGGTCAACTACGCACGGCATCCGTCGTCCTCGGCGGAGTTCATTGTGATGGAGTTCGCCAACGGCGCGCCGCTGGAGTGGGTCGCGGCCCGGATCGCCCGGCACGATCCGCCGTTCTCCGGACCCCGGGTCCGCGAGTTCATCGTCGCGTACGGGCTGCGCATCCTGGACGCGTTCAGCTATCTGCACGACCAGGAAGGTCTCGTCTACGGCGATCTCTCCCTCACCAACGTCCTGCACTGCGGCAACGGCATCAAGCTCATCGACGTCGCGGGCGTACGCGAGCCCGGCGCACCGGGACCGGTCAGCCACCGGCCGCCGGAGACCGGAGCCGCGGGCGAGATGACCACCGCGGGCGATCTCTACACCGTGGGCGCCGTCCTCAGCGAGCTCCTCGCCAAGGCCCCGGCGCCGCCCGCGGACCTGGGCACCGAGTCGCTGCAGCGGGCCCTGCACCGCGCCATGGCACCCGATCCCAAGCAGCGGTACGCCTCCGCCCAGGAGATGGCTCTCCAGCTCCGCGGAGTCCTGCGCGAACTGCGCTCCCTGCGGCTCGGCGTGGAGACCTTCGAGCCGTCGCCGCTCTTCGACCGGGCGGCCACGGCGCTGGACGGGCAGCTGGGCAAGGCCCCGCCGCTGGACCGCTGGCGACAGGACAGCAGCCGCAGCTACCGCCTCGGCGCACAGGTGCCGGGACCTGCCGAGGCCGCCGTCGCCCTGCCCGTACCCAAGGCGGATCAGCAGGACCCCAACTGGAAGGAGCTGCAGCGCACTTCGTACGACGACCCGGTCGGACTGCTCCAGCTCAGCGGCGAATGGCTGGAGTCGCCCGAGCTCCATCTGCTGCGCTGCCGGCTCCATCTCGAGCTCGCCCGCGACCAGTTGCGGCAACGGGTCGAACAGCTGGAAGCCGCGACCAGAGAGCTCAAGGGAGCCCATCGCATACTCGGCGACCGGGCCCGCTACGACTGGCGGCTGAACTGGCACCAGGGTCTGACCGATCTCGCCCACGGCCGGCTGCGTCCCGCCCTGACCTCCTTCGACGAGGTCTACCGGGCCATTCCGGGCGAGTTCGCGCCCAAGCTCGCGCTCGGCTACTGCCACGAGAAGCTGGCCGACGACTGGCGCGCCGCAGGGGACGACAGCGCGCCGCAGGCCGCCGAGGCGCGGGAGGCGCACGAACAGCAGGCCATGCAGTTCTACGAAACGGTCTGGTGGCGCAACCATGCGCTCGGCAGTGCCGCCTTCGGGCTCGCCCGGATCCATCTCGCCCGCCGCAGCCCGGAACGGGCCCTCGCGTCCCTCGACGGCGTCCCGCCGGACTCCCGGCACCGCACCGCCGCCCGTACGGCGATGGTGCGCATCCACGCGAGCCTGCCCGCCGACGGCACGCCGCCGACCGTGGCATCGGCGGTGCGCGCGTACGCCGCACTGCACCGGCTGGTCAGTCACGAGGGCCTCACCGACCGGCAGTCCCAGGAACGGCTCACCGCGGAACTGCGCGAGCTCCTCCTCGAACTGGTCCACGCCGCACGGGAGAAGGGCGAGGATGCCGATCCGCCGGCCGAGCTGCGCGCCTCGCTGCCCTCCGCGATAGACGTCCCGGCCACGGAACGCGAACTGCGCGAGCAGCTCTCCGCCAGTTACCGGCAGTTGGCGAAGCAGGTGCCGCGCACCGACCGGGCCGAGGACGCGGCCCTCGCCGAGGCACTCCTCGACAACGCCTACCGGACCCGTCCTCTCGGTCTGAAGCACCACCGGGACCGGAAGCGGGACCGCGACCGGGACCGGGACCGCGACCGCGACCGGGACCGGGACCGCGACCGGGAGAGGCACGACGGCCGCCGTACGGGAACGCCGCCGCGGCCACTGACCGCCTGGCTGCCACGCTCGCTGCGGCCCGGCTCGGGGGAGGGCCGATGAACCCGCCGAACCGCCTCGCCGCACCCCTGTCCCGGGCACTGCGGGCCCTGCCCCGGGCACTTCCCGTACCGCGCCGCCTCTTCCCCGCACTGTGGCGTCGCGCCACCGGCCGTACCGCCGAGGGCAGCCGGCCCACCGCCGCGTTCCTGCGCCGTCGCATGCTCGTGCTGCCGGCACTCGGCGTGATCGCCCTCGCCCTCTCCGCCGCCGCCTACGGCGACATCCACGGCCGTACGGAACGGCTGCGGGACCGTTGCGCACCCGCGCTGGTGGATCTGGCCGAGGCCCGGACCTCCCTCCAACTGGCCCAGGAGGAAGCCGTGTCGCGGCTCCTCCGCACCCCCGGGAAGCCCGGCCTGGTCGAGCTCGGCGAGACCTACCGCTCGCTGCTCACCGAGGCTTCACAGAGCCTCAACCAGGTGGCGCAGTCCAGGGCCCTGCACAAGGCCCAGGAACAGGAACTGCGGGTGGTGTCGGGTCTGGTCGTCGCCTACGGGGACAAGATCGCCTGGGCGGACCGGCACCGTACGACCGACGTGCTGCGCACGGCCGGGGTCGGCTACGCCGCCGACATGCTGGGCAGCCCCAAGGGCACGACAGCCCGTACTCCACCGCAGGAGCCGACCACCATCCTGGACCGCATCAGAGAGCTGGAACGCCAACTACGGGATGAGAGCCGGGACTTGGTGGCCTGGAGCCCCTTGACAGTGACGGCCGCCGGCGCCGCCGCGCTGGCGGCCGCGCTCTTCGCCTTCGTCCTCGTCGGCACCTCGGTCTTCCTGCGGGACCGGCTGCGGCTGATCAGCCTGCAGTTGGCGGTGGCCGCGGTGCCGGTGCTCCTCACCCCCGCACTGCTGGCCGTCGGCGGCGCACAGGAGCACGGCGCCCAGGAGCGGGTCCGTACGGCCGTCGGGGCCCTGGAGAACGTGCGCGCGGATCGCGTCACGGCCCCTCGCCGGATCGAGTCCACCGCGCTCGACGCGGCCGCCGTGATGCGTGGCACACATCCCGACGGCTGGTCGACGACCGCGGGCATCGCCGTGCCGGCCGGCGGCGTGGGTGCGCTCGCCTGCGGCGTCACGCTCTTCCTCTACGGCCGCCCGTATCCGGCCGGCCGCACCCTACGGAAGTACGGGGACGTATGAGGTGCTTGAGGGTTGTGCTGGCCGGCTGTCTGCTCGCCGCTTCCGCCGTGACGGCCGGCGGCTGCTCGGCCACGGATGAGGAGCGGACGCTGGTCGTCCTCGGCCCGTGGACCGACGGCGAGGAGAAACCGTTCCTGGCGGCCCTGAAGGGCATCGAGAAGCGGACCGGACGCAGTTACGTCTACAAGGGCACCCGTTCCCTGCGCGAGACCCTGGTCGCCCAGTTGCAGGCCGGTGCGCCGCCGGATGTGGCGATAGTGAGCAGCCCGGGCGACCTGGCGGCGTACGCCCGCGCCGGGGACGCCTATCCGCTGCCCGAAAGCGTGGTGGGTGCCGCGGTTCCGCCGTGGGCGCCCGCCGTCACCGTCGACACCAAGGACGGCGAGGCCCGTACGCACGCGTACTGGGCGCCGGTGCGGCTGGACCTGAAGTCGATCGTGTGGAGCCACGCAGCAGATACGGGGAAGACCCCGGACTGGTGTCTTGGCGTGGGTTCGGGCGCGACCTCGGGCTGGCCGGGCACGGACTGGGTGGAGGATCTGCTCCTGCAGCGCCAGGGACCCGCCGCGTACGAGAGCTGGGCGACCGGCAAGACCCCCTGGCCGGAGACCAGGCCGGCATGGGAGCAGTGGGCCGGCATACTCGCCGCGAACAAGGGGGAGCTCGGAAAAGAGGGGCTCGAGAACGGCTTCGAGCTGCTCAGGAACGGCCGGTACGGGCTGCTGAACAGCGGCAGGTGCACCCATGAGCACCAGGGCTCCTTCATCCGCCGCCACTACACGGACGATGTGCTGCCCACGCCCACCACGCGTTTCCTCGGCTCCGACAAGTCCGGAAAGTCTGGAAATTCCGGAAAGCCTGGAAGGACCGGGAAGGCTGGAGGATCCGGCGCGAATGCCTTCGAGGTCTCCGGCGACATGGCCGCGGTGTTCAAGCCCAGCGCCGCCGCCTGGGACCTGCTCGGCCGGCTCACCTCCCGCGCGGCCCGCGACGACTGGGCGAATGCGGCGAAGCCCGGGGAGCGGCCGTACTTCCCGGGCGGCTCCTTCGGCACCCTGCCGCAGTCGCAGGGCACCCGCGACGTCCAGAAGCTGCTCGAAGGAGCCGGCCAGATCTGCCTGGACGCCTCGGACGCGATGCCGCCGACCCTGCGCGACGCGTTCTACCGCGCCGTACTGGAATTCCTGGGCCACCCGCAGGACCACGACCTGCTGACCCGGCTGCTCGAACAGCTGGAGGCGGAGCGGATCCTGCAGCAGCGGGAAGGGGCGTTCGTACTGGACGATCTGTGCGACAACCCGGTCGGCGCCTCGCCGTAGACGGCCCGGCTGCCAGGGCGTGCCCTAGGCGAAAACGACCGTACGGCGGCCGTTCAGCAGAATCCGGTGCTCTGCGTGCCACTTCACCGCGCGCGCCAGCGCCTGGCACTCCACGTCGCGGCCGATCGCCACCAGCTGCTCCGGCGTGACCTGGTGGCCGACGCGTTCGACCTCCTGCTCGATGATCGGGCCCTCATCGAGGTCTGCCGTCACATAGTGCGCCGTCGCGCCGATCAGCTTCACGCCCCGGGCGTGCGCCTGGTGGTACGGCTTCGCGCCCTTGAAGCTCGGCAGGAAGGAGTGGTGGATATTGATGATCCGGCCGCTCAGCTGCTTGCACAGATCGTCCGAGAGCACCTGCATATAGCGGGCGAGGACCACCAGCTCGACCTTCTCGGCGCGGACCAGTTCGAGCACCTGCGCCTCGGCGGCGGCCTTGTTCTCCTTGGTGACCGCAATGTAATGGAACGGGATCCCGTACGACGCGACGAGCTCGGCGAAATCCTTGTGGTTGGAGACGACCGCCGCGATCTCGACCGGCAGCGCGCCGGTCCTGGAGCGGAAGAGCAGGTCGTTCAGGCAGTGGCCGAACTTGCTGACCATCAGGACGATCCGCATCCGCTCCTCGGCGAGATGGATCTGCCAGTCCATCTGGAAGGAGTCCCCGACGGCGACGAAACTGGCCCGCAGTTTCTCCACGGTCACCGGCGACTCCGCCGAGAAGTGGACCCGCATGAAGAACAGACCCGTGTCCCGGTCCCCGAACTGCTGGCTGTCCTCGATGTTGCAGCCGGTCATGAAGAGATAGCTCGACACGGCGTGCACAATGCCCTGTTTGTCAGGGCAGGAGAGCGTCAGGACGTACTGGTCAGTCATCTTCGTAGGATGCCACACCCGCCGGTCCCGGCCGGAGTGCTCGTCCGTCAGCCGGACACCGGGCGAAACCCCGAGCGACCTCCCGGCCTTCGGCGGAACTCAGAGGGATCTCAGGCGGACCGGGTCATGATCCGCAACACGTCCAGCGAGCGCGGCGGAGTGTCCGGGTCCTCGCCGTCGGCGACAGACAGCCGTACATGCGCCTCGCGGGCGGCTCGTACGGCCTCGGGCCAGCCGTGGTGTTCGAGATAGGCGGACACGGGAGCGTCCGCACCCACCTGGTGCATGATCCGCAGCACGCGCAGGACGGCGACATCGACCAGGGCGGCCTCGCCCGAGTCGCGGAAGATCGTCCCGACGTACTTCTCCGCGGACCAGTTGTCCAGCCAGGTGTCCTCGACCAGGCGGTACACGGCGTCGGTGACGTCGCCGTACCCCTCACGGCCGGCCAGCCAGCACTCTTCATGGAAGACAGGGTCGGAAAGCATGTGCAGCGCCGAGCGCACATTGCTGCGCCAGCGCCACCAAGGCATGTCATTGAGCGGCATGCCGCCCATGGTGGAGGAGCGACGGCCGCGGCGGGAAGAGGTGTCCGAACCTTGCTGCACGCCGTCGATCGTACGTTCCCTGGTCGCGGGGCCCCACAGCCCCCTGTAATTCACTTTGACGTCACTCGTCGTTGATCAATGCTCACTCTTCCGTTACCCGGGAGGAGGAAATGTGCATCACCATGACCGGTTGGCGACGTTCATCCTCCCCCCGCCCCTCAAGGACCCGCCCCTCACGGACCGTGCGGATTCGCGCCGTCTGTATGACAACGGCCGTCGCGGCGGTCGGAGCGTCGCTGGTCAGCGGCTGTGGTGTGCTCCCTGGGGCCACGGGGGGGTCCAGGGAGCCCGTCACGGTGATGACGTTCGCCCCGGAGGAGACCTCGGTGACGAACATGCCCGGAATGCCCGCCATGGCGAAGGCCTACGCCCGCTGGGCCGAGGCACAGGGCGGTATCGACGGGCACGAGCTGCGCGTCATCACCTGCAACGAACAGAACACCTCCACCGGAGCCGCCAACTGCGCACGGCGTGCGGTCAAGGAGGGCGTGGTCGCGGTCGTCGGCTCGTACAGCCAGCACGGCGATGCCTTCATGGCTCCTCTGGAGGCCGCGGGCATCCCCTTCATCGGGGGATACGGCATCTCCGAGGAGGAGTTCACCAGCTATCTGTCCTACCCGGTCAACGGCGGCCAGGCGGCGCTCCTCGCCGGCAACGGCAAGCAGCTCGCGAACGTCTGCCAACGGGTCTCGCTGGTAAGGCCCAACTCCCTTGCCGGCGACGAAATGCCCGTGCTCCTCAACTCCGGCCTCGCGGAGGACAGTCAGCGCAAGTCCACGGACATCCTTGCCGCGGAGGACGCGACCGACTACACCGCGCAGGCTGAGCAGGCACGCAGGAAGGCAGGTGCGCGGAGCGGCTTCGGAACGGGGAGCGACGACCGGCCCGGCTGTGTCACGGCCGCGCTCGGTGACCGCACGGAGACTTTCGTCGACTCCTTCCGGCGGCTGCCCGAGGACAGCCGGAAGGTACGGATCTCCTCCGTCATGGGCAGCGTCGGCCAGCCGCTCATCGACCGCACCGGCGGCCGCAAGGGCCCCCTGGAGGGTGCGTACATCACCGGCTGGTACCCGACCGCGGGCGATGCGCGCTGGGAGGAGATGCAGAAGATGATCCGTACGTACGCCTTCGGCGACAACGACATCGACCCGGCCGACGCCGGTGTGCAGACCACATGGATCGCGTACACCGTGCTGAAGACGGTCATCCGGTCGATCCACGACGACAGGATCAACCCCAGGAAGGTCTCGCGGGCCCTCGACAACGGGGTGCGGGTCTCGACCGGCGGCCTCACTCCGGTGCTGCGCTGGAAGTTCGAGGACATGCTCGGCACGCCCGACTTCCCGCGAGTGGTCAACCGGGCCGTGACCTTCCAAGTGGTGCGCGACGGACGCCTGGTGGCCCAGAAGCCGGGCTTCGTGGACGTCAGCAAGACGCTGTCGTCGTCCAGCATCGCCGGCTGACCGGGGGTCGGTCGGTCGGCTGCCCGGCCGACCGGCCGACCGGAAGCTACAGCTGCTCGCTGCGCCGCTCCGTCAGCTCGTACTTACGGGCTATGGCGTTCCACAGCCCGGACGCTTCCCTCTTGGCCTTGGTGGCGTCACCGCTGGCGCGGTTGGCCTGAGCGGTCTGGCCGGTGTTGCGGGCCTTGCCGTCCTTGCAGCCCTTCTTGCTCTTGACCTGCAGGGCCCAGGCCGCGTAGTGGTCGTCGGCCGACGCGGACGCCTGCCATGCCTTGGTGAGCGAGGCAGTCAGTGCGGCATTGTCGGGCAGTTTGTCGACGGTCAGGCCCTCGAGCCGGGTCACCAGACCGCGCCGCTGCACCGCGGCGCCGTGCAGGTCGGTGGACGCCTGGTCCAGGTTCTGGCACTGCTTGATGTTCTCCACCGAACTGATCACCGTGGCACGGCTGTTGTTGCTGTCCGCGAGGAGCTTGTCGAGCGCCTCGGCCTGCTGCTTGGCGGGGTCGGCGGCGGCCTCGGGAGAGTTCTTGGGGGCGTCGGAGGTCGCTGCGACGTTCTTGCTGGCGTCCGGTTCCTTCTTGGCGTCGTCCTCGCCGCCGAACATCACTGCGCTGACGCCGAGTCCGAGGACGGCACAGCCGACCACGACGGCGGCGATCAGCGGTACGTGCGAGGACTTGCGCCGATCGGGCTCGGGCTCATGGTCCTGCGGCTCGTACTGCGGCTGCTGGTACTGCGGTTGCTGATACTGCTGCTGATGCGCCGGTTGCTGCTGATGCGACTGCTGCCGGCGCGTCCGCCGGCCGCCGAGCGGACCCTCGAAGCGGGGCATCTGTGCCGTGGCGTCCGCGGGCTGGGCCGCGGGCCCGTCCGTACGGAAGAGGCTGTCGAACTCGGCAGGCGGCTGCCGGTCGCCGGGCGCCCCCGGCCGGATCCCGAACGGCGCGGCGTTGGGCGCGGGCGGGGCGGAGCCGGGCGGTACGGCTGCGATGTACTGCGTGGCCTCGGCGTCCGGTCCCGATACGGGTCCGGGGCCGGGCATGGCACCCGGTATGGCACCGGGCGCGGTCCCGAGGAACTGGGTGGACTCGGCGGGAGTCTCCGGCGGCAGGGCTCCGGGGCCCACGGGCGCCACCGGCGGGATGTACTGCGTCGCGTCGGAGGCACCCATGACGGGCGCCTGCGGAGGCAGCGCTTGTGGAGGCAGGGCCTGAGGGGGCAGCGCCTGCGGAGGCAGGGCCTGAGGAGCCGGTCCCTGTGGAGGCACCGCCTGAGGCATCGGCTGCGCGCCGTACCCGGCCTGCGCGCCGTACTGAGCCTGCGCGCCGTACCCGGCCTGCGGGCCGTACTGAGCCTGCGCGCCGTACCCGGCCTGCGGGCCGTACTGAGCCTGCGCGCCGTATCCGCCCTGCGACACCTCGCCGTACCCGCCCTGCGGTCCGTACCCGCCCGGCGGCGCCTCCCCATAGCCGCCCTGGGCAGGCTGCCCGCCCTGGTCGGACTGCCCCGGCTGCTGCTGCGGCCCCCAGGGCTCGCCCCACGGCTGCCCGCCCGCCGGAGCCACCTGTGGGTCGGAGACACCTGGAATCAAGGGCTCACTTCCGTCGGCGGGCAGCACGACGCCTTCGTGCGCGGGCCGCACAGCAGGAAGCTGCCGCTCGTCACCCTGTCCGCTTTGCGTCACCGGGACTCCTACGTATGGGCCTACTGAACCGTCGGTTCACGCTACCCGGTGCCTCAGCCGCTCCGCACACACGCGCGGAAGCAGTAACAAGATGCGGACTCAAGTCGCTGTTAAAGGGGCACCCGGCCTCATGCGGCCTGAATCTCCAGCCGCGCCCCGAACTCGCGCACCGAAGGCTCCGTGGCGTACGGCTCCAGGCGCTGCTGGAGGTCGTCCAGGTACTCCGCGCCCCGGCTCGAGCGCAGCCTCCCCAGCAGCTCCACCGCACGCGTGCCCGTGTGACAGGCCTGCTCCACCTCACGCTGCTGCACCTGCGCAGTGGCCAACAACACAAGACCGATCGCGCGCCGCCTGGCCCGCGACTCCGGGTGCCCGTCCAGCGCGTTTGCGGCATGGTACGCCGCCACCTCCGCCTGCCCCAGGTCGCGGTAGCAGTGCGCCAGCTCGTCCGCGAGATACGCGTGGTCGAAATGGGCGATCCAGTCCGGATCATCCCCTGCCGACGGCTCGGCCCGCTCCAGCGCGGCGAGCGCCTTGCCGGCCACCTCGTGGCAGGTGCGGGCGTCCCCGAGCAGGGCGTGCCCGCGCGCCTCCGCGGCGTAGAACATGGCCTCGGCCCGCGGTGTGACCCGGCCCCGGGCGCCTTCCTGCGCGGCCCGTGCCAGCTGGGAGATCTCCCGAGGGTTACCGAGCTGAGCGGCCAGATGACTCATGGACGCCGCCAGCACATAGCCGCCGTACCCCCGGTCCCCGGCCGCCTGGGCCAGTCGCAGCGCCTGGATGTAGTAGCGCTGGGCGAGCCCCGGCTGGCCGGTGTCGACGGCCATGTATCCGGCGAGCTCCGTCAGCCGCGCGACCGCCGCGAACAGCTCACGGCCGACCGATTCGCGGTACGAGCCCGAGAGGAGACCGGAGACCACGCTGTTCAGATAGTGCACGACGACCGGCCGGACATGCCCGCTGCCGAAGCGGTGGTCCAAGTCGGTCAGCGCGCTCGTCATCGCCCGTACCGCTTCGACGTCCGAGACGCCGACCCGCGCTCCGGCCGTACGCGCGACCTGCGTGTCCGCGCCGGTGATCAGCCAGTCGCGGCTCGGCTCGACGAGTGCGGAGGCCGCGACCGCCGACCCGGACAGGAAGTCGCGGCGGCCGACGTCACTGCGCCACAGCTCGCAGACCTGCTCGATCGCGCCGAGCACGGTCGGCGAGAACTGCAGGCCGACGCCGGACGCGAGGTTCTTGCCGTTCGCCATGCCGATCTCGTCGATCGTGACCGTACGGCCGAGCTTGCGGCCCAGCGCCTCGGCGATGATGCCCGGTGCACGGCCGCGCGGCTGCTGCCCGCGCAGCCAGCGTGCCACCGAGGTCTTGTCGTAGCGCAGGTCCAACCCGCGCTCCGTGCCAACCATGTTGACGCGACGGGCGAGCCCCGCATTGGAACACCCGGCTTCCTGAATGAGCGCCTGCAATCGTTCGTTCGGTTGTCGGACGACGAGAGGCCTGGCTGCCATGACTACCCCCTGAGGCCGCGGTGATCCATCGAAGTGATCACTGCCCGGCTGATATACGGAGAATGCAGACTTGGGCTGAGTTGGTCGTTTTTCCGGGAAGATTCGGAAGATTCCCTGGAAGGCCTTTCCGGAAGGCGGCCGCCTTGACGCACACAGAAGCCACACGGAAGCCACGACGTCTGCCGCCGTCGCCCTCCCGGATCGCCGCCTCCCCCTCGCGATGACGCCACTGCCTGTGGCTACCCGCCCACCACGGCCCAGCCGCATGCGCGCCCCCACCCGTGCACCCATGCGCCCCGTGTGCAGGATCGATGCGCCACGCACCGCCCATGGGACGCCCGTAACCCAAGGTGGTGGCGGGAGTTGAGTGTGTCGTGGAAGAGACCATCGGAGTCATGGAAGCCGTACAGATCCCCCAGCAGCGAGGTGAGCAGCTGCTGGACAATGCCGTGCGGTACGCGGAAGAGCGGCACTGGGACGTGTTCCCCGGCACCTGGCTGGAGGCGGTGGAGGGCAGGGAACGCTGCTCGTGCGGCGACACCGCATGCGCCCTGCCCGGCGCCCACCCCGCCAGACCGGACTGGGCGAACCAGGCGACCGGCAGCGCGGTCGCCGCACGCCGACTGTGGTCCAGGCAGCCGAAGGCGTCGATCCTGCTGCCGACGGGACGTACCTTCGACGCTCTCGACGTACCGGAGTCGGCCGGCTTCCTGGCGCTGGCCCGCCTGGAGCGGATGAACCTCCCGCTCGGCCCGGTGACCTGCACCCCCGACCGCCGGATGCTGTTCTTCGTGCTGCCCGGCGCGGCACTCAAAACCCCCGACCTGGTCCGCACCCTGGGCTGGGTGCCGAGCGCCATCGACCTCGTCGCGCGCGGCGAGGGCCACTACGTCGCTGCGCCGCCGACCCGGATCGGCGGCCATGGCGCGGTGCAGTGGGCCCGCCGCCCCACCACCGCCAACCGGTGGCTGCCGGACGCGGACGAGCTGATCAGCCCGCTGGCATACGCATGCGGGCGGGAGGCTGCCGCGAAGCGGATCCGCCGCGCATAAGGCGGCCCGCAAGGTGACCCATAAGGTGGCCTCGTACATACGGGGACACTGAAAGGCGGGGCGCCATGCCGGACCAGGCGATGGGAGCCACAGAGGCGGGCGGGGCGCGAACGGCGCCGCCCGCCGTTCGTGTTGAGGGCTTGTGGAAGCGGTTCGGCGAGCAGACCGCGGTGGCCGGCATCGATCTCACGCTCCCCGCGGGCAAGTTCATCGGCCTCGTCGGGCCGAACGGCGCGGGCAAGACGACGACCCTGTCGATGGTGACCGGCCTGCTGCGCCCGGACCAGGGCCGGGTGGAAGTGGCGGGCCACGACGTGTGGCGCGACCCCGTCGAGGTGAAGTCCCGTATCGGCGTGCTCCCTGAGGGCCTGCGCCTCTTCGAGCGGCTCTCGGGCCGTGAACTCCTCGCTTACAGCGGGCGGTTGAGGGGCCTGGCGGGCGATGAGGTCGACAAGCGCGCCACTCAGCTCCTGGACGTACTGGACCTGGCGGGCGCGCAGCACAAGCTGGTCGTCGACTACTCCACGGGCATGCGCAAGAAGATCGGGCTCGCGGCGGCCCTGCTCCACAACCCCGAAGTGCTGTTCCTGGACGAGCCGTTCGAGGGCGTCGACCCGGTCTCGGCGCAGACGATCCGCGGCGTCCTGGAGCGGTACACCGACTCGGGCGCGACCGTCGTCTTCTCCAGCCATGTGATGGAGCTGGTGGAGTCGCTGTGCGACTGGGTGGCGGTGATGGCGGCCGGCCGGATCCGCGCGCAGGGCCCTCTGGCGGAGGTACGGGGCGATGCGCCGTCCCTGCAGAGCGCGTTCCTGGAACTGGTGGGCGCGAACGGCCGGGACACCGGGCACTCGCTGGACTGGCTCGGCGGCGGTACCCGTTGAGCAACGTCAGCGCCTTGAACAGCGCATACCTCGCCCCGGTCTTCATCCGTCTCAAGCTGTCGCTGCTGCGCAACGGGCTGCGCCAGTCGTCCGGCCGCAGAGCCGCGTACATCGCCTCGATCGTCGTCACGCTGCTCTTCGCCGCGCTCCAGCTCATCGGCCTGATCGCACTGCGCGGAAACGATCACGCGGAATCGGTCGTGGTGCTGCTGACCGCCGTACTGGCCCTGGGCTGGGCGTTCATGCCGCTCTTCTTCCCCAGCGGTGACGAAACGCTGGACCCGACCCGTCTGGTGATGCTGCCGCTGCGACCGGGCCCGCTGGTCTCGGCGCTGCTGGCGGCGTCGCTGGTGGGCATCGGCCCGCTGTTCACGCTCTGCCTGGCGGTGGGGTCGGCGATCGCGCTGTCCCACGGCGTCTTCGCGCTGCTCGTCTCTGTCGTGGCCGTCCCCCTCACCCTGCTGGTGTGCGTGGCGCTGGCACGGACGGTCGCGGCGGCCAACATCCGGCTGCTGACCTCCCGCAAGGGCCGCGACCTGGCGCTGCTCAGCGGTCTGGTGATCGCGGTCGGCATCCAGTTCGTCAACTTCGGTGCCCAGCGCCTCGGCCGGGCCGGCGGACTGTCGGCGCTCGATCCGGTGGCGGAGATCGTACGGTGGCTGCCGCCGGCATCGGCGATCGGCGCGGTGGACTCGGCGAGCGAGGGCTCGTACGCGGTGGTCATCGGGCAGTTGGGGTTGTCGGCGGCCGCTCTGCTGCTTCTGCTGTGGTCCTGGCAGCGCAGCCTGACCAAGCTGATGACGACGCCGGACGGCTCGACGCTGGCCGCTGCCTCGGAGCCGACCCGCAAGGAGTCCACGACCGGCTTCCACCGTCTGCTGCCCGAGGGCCGTACGAGCACGGTGATGCAGCGCAGCCTGCGCTATGTGTGGCGGGACCCGAAGACGAAGGCGGCGTGGGTGACGGCGCTGGCGATCGGCCTGATCGTGCCGCTGTTCAACGCACTGCAGGGCACGGGCTCGGTCTACTTCGCCTGCTTTGCGGCGGGGATGCTCGGCATCCAGATGTACAACCAGTTCGGCCAGGACACCTCGGCATTCTGGATGGTGGCGCTGACGATCTCGTCCACCCGGGACGCGTACGTCGAACTGCGCGCCCGCGCACTGGCGTTGCTGGTGATCACACTCCCGTACACCGCCCTCGTCACTGTCCTCACCGCGGCCTTGCTCGGCGACTGGCAGGCTCTGCCGGAAGTGGTGGGCCTGTCCTTCGCGCTGCTGGGCGCGATGCTGGCGACGGGAGCTGTGGCGTCGGCCCGCTTCCCGTACTCGATCCCGCAGGACAGCGCGTACAAGAACGTCGCTCCCGGTCAGGGCGGCCTCGCCTGGATCTCGATCTTCGGCGGCATGATCTCGGCGGCGGTGCTGTGCGCGCCGGTGATCGCGCTGACGATCTGGCTGCATGCTGCGAACATCCAGTCGGCGCTGTGGCTGCTGCTGCCGGTGGGCGCGGCGTACGGGCTGCTCGTCGGGTGGGCGGGGGTGCGGCTTGCGGCGCCGCAGACGGCGAGAAGGCTCCCGGAGATCCTGGCGGCGGTCAGCAAGGGGTGAGTGGCAGCAGGGGTACGGGGGGCAGCCTCCGTACGCGTACCCGAAGCAGCAGCCGTACCCGGGGGCGGGCGGGCCGGGCAGCCGGGGTGCGTCTCCTGCGCCGCCGAAGGAGGACCGCACGGTCGTGATCGTGAGCATCGTGATGGGGTCCGTCGCGGGGAGACCCGTCAGCCGAATCGCCTGACGGGTCCCGTACCCACGGGCGCTCTCTGAGCGCTCAGTTCGCCAGCAAGGACTCCAGTATCGACTCGTTCGGCGCGGTCAGTCCGGGTCCTTGCGCACTCGGGCACCGCGGGTCGAGCCGGAGTCTGGCCAGATCGCGGCCGGCGACGGCCCAGGCGTACCGGGACGACCGTTCCCAGGCCAGCTGCGGCGGGTTGTACCAGCCGTCACCAAGGCCGCCGAGCATGGGCTGAGCCTCCGCGAGCCCTGGTCCGAGCCGGTACACCGAACCGCCGAAGACCGACGCGAACACCTGCCCACGATGGACGCTGAGCTCGCCGTAGCTCGGCAGCTTCCCGGTCTGCAGGACCGTGCGGGTCTCGAGATCCATGGCGAACCAGGTACCTGCGAGCCGCTTGTAGACCCCGTACAGCACACCGTCGTGCACCGCGATGTGCTGCAGGCTCGCGTATCCCTCCACCGGCGCGACCTCCCACAGCACCTTGCGGTACCGCAGGTCGAAGGCGGCGATCGTGGCGCTCGGCCTGGCCGGCGTTATGCTGCCGCCGCCCCAGGTGTCGCCGGCGAGGTACGCGATCCGGCTGCCGGGCCTGTCGTCCAGCGCGAGCGACATCACGCTCTGGTCCACGATGACATCCGGGTAGACCCTGAGCTTGCGTCTCGACCGGTCCACGACTGTCAGCGCGCCCTTGAGCAGGCCGACGCCCGGGGCGGTCGACACCAGCAGCAGATCCTGGCCCTGTTCGTATGCCATGTCCGTCGGCCGTTGCTGCTCGTTCTCGACGAAGCCCATCGACCGGACCTTGCCGCGGTCCGGGTCGTACTCCAGCAACTCGGTACTCGGATACATCGCCGCGTACACGTGGTCGCCGACGAGTTGCAGTTGCTTCGGCTCGCCCGGGATCCTGATCCGCTGGGACGTGCCGTTCGCCGGCCGGTGCGTCGTGATCGAGAAGTGCCCGCCGACGTGCACGGTTTCGCGCCTGCCGTACGTCATGGACTGCACGGGATCCGGTCCGGACAGGCCGATGTCGATCAGCTCGAGAATGTCCGACGTGCCACTTGCCAGGTCCAGCCACCACAGCCGGCCGCTGCCCGCACCGCCGAGCAGTGTCCCGTCGGACAGCGGCAGCAACGCGCGATGCTCGTCCCCGCCCGCGGGCGCGGCGACCGGCACGAGAGTGCCGCCGTCCCGCCGATAGACCGTTCCGGTCGGGCGTCCGACGCAGTACAGCGTGCCGTCGGACGTCATCGTCATCGCGTCGATCAGCCGCTCCGGGCCGGGCGTCGGAATCACCCGTACGTCGCTGCCGTCGGGCGCCATATCCACTACGGACTTGGTGAGCGCCGCGATCACCCGGCCGCCGCGGGCGAGCAGCGCGGCCGCGCCGCCGTAGGGCGTCGGGGTGAGGTTCGTCCTCGCGCCGGTGACACGGTCGTAGGCGACGACGTAGCCGTGCGGCAGCGTCCCCGCGTAGACGAAGCGCTCGTCCGCGGCGATCGCGCGCACATACAGATCGCCCGGCACCGCGACGCCGAGATTGCGCAGGACGCCGGTCTGCGGTTTGTACTCCCAGACTTCGCCGCGCGGGGACGTTCCCGCGTAGACCGTGCCGTCGGGCGCCGTGGTGAGGCACCAGACGAAGCCGCCCGCCGGGCCCACCGTGCCGATCAGCTTCACCTCGCCGGTGGCCGGATCGAAGCGGTAGATGTCCGCGTACGGATAGGTCCCCGCGTAGACGTGCCCGCCCGAGACGGTCGCAGCCCAGCCGCCCTCTCCACGGGAGAGCCGGACGGCTCTGGTGAGTTTCTTCGACGTCAGGTCGATCTCGCCGAGTATGGGCGGACTTTGACCACGGGCGACGACGTAGGCGCGATCGTCGAGCTTCGTCATGCCGACGATGGCGGCGGTGAACGACGCGATGCCGTAGGTGGAGACGGGAGGACCCGAGCAGTGGTCCCCCGCACTGGCTGTATCCGCTCTGTCTGCTGTGTCTGGTCTATCGGCCGTGCCTGCGGTGTCGGTTGCGTCGGCGTTCGCAGCGCTCGGGGCAACCAATTGGCCCGCTACGGACGCCAGGGCGAACCCGGCTCCGGCATGCAATAACCGCCTGCGTTCCATGCATCCCTCCCTTGAGAGATTCGGAATCTCTCAAGGTAGATGCGGATCAACGGCCCGTCATCGCCCCGGCCAGGTTCCACCATGAGACTGTTCCGGTTTGTCCGGTTTAGGATTTTTTATCACGCAGAATCCGCGTACGCGGGAGCGACGCACCCCCGCGGCAATGCGCACCGCAGCGGGTCTCTCCGCGCCCTCATCACCGCCGCGGGGCGAAGCCTTCCGATTAGCGCCTGTATACATTCCGCCCTCTGCAGCGCACGGCGCCGTCGCCGCCAAACCTCTCAGCGAGGGGTGTTTTCCAGTCGAAGCAGCTCTCGCACGGGGTGGGGTAGTCCGGGTATTGACGCAGGTCAGGCGGTAGTTTTCTGTTGCACCACTGAAGATCGTCCATATGATGGACACACCCTCGCACCCGCCCCGAGCTGCCCGAACGACCATTCGGTCACCCCCGAACGAACGTACACGGCCGGAAACGAGCGAACGACGTGCACTCACTGTCCGCATGCGCAAGACTCCCGACCGCAATCGCCCCCCGATCGAAGGAGTTTCACACATGCGTTACATCCGCAACACAGTCGCCGCAGTCGCCACGGCATCTGCTCTTCTCCTGACCGGCACCACGGCCATGGGAGTCGCGCAGGCCCGGCCCGCACAGCCCGCACAGCCCGCCAACGCGAAGAGCCTGTACGCGCCGTCCGCGCTCGTACTCAGCTTCAGCAGGGGCGAGGACGCCGCGACCGCCACGGTCGAGCGCGCCGTCACCCTGAGCTGCGCCCCGCGACCCGCGGGAACCCACCCCGCTCCCGCGGCCGCGTGCGCGGAACTCAGCGCCGTCAACGGCGAGTTCGCCGTGCTGACGGAAAAGCCGTCGCACAAGACGTGCACGCGCCAGTGGAGCCCTGTCGTGATCAGCGCCCAGGGCGTGTGGCAGGGCAAGCACGTCAGCTGGTCGGCCACGTACGGCAACGAGTGCGAAATGCAAGGAAGCATGGCCGACGGCAAGGTCTTTGCCTTCTGAACGGCCCCTCACCACGGGTCCCCTGACGCACGTTCACGCCGTGCCACGAGGCCGGCAGCTCACCCCCGCAGCAGAGCACACCACGTAGCCGGTCGACCGGTTGCCGACCTCGCTGATCGCCCAGCCGCTGCCGCCGCGGCCGAGGGCGATCCCCCGGGCCCCGCACACGCCGGGCCTCGATTCCCGTCAGGGCGTCAGCACACCATCCAGGAACGGCTCGATCGCCGTCCGCCATCCCTCCGGCTGGTCGTAGTGCACCAGATGGCCCGCGTCGGCCACTTCCCCGTACTCACCCCGCGGCAGGACCCGCACCATCTCCTGCGCCTCCGCGCGGCCCAGTTCGCCGTCCAGACCACGGACCACCAGCGTCGGGCACTGAACCTGGGCCAACTCCTCCCAGTGGGCGTCGTGGACCCATGTTTCACGGGAGGTGAGCATCTGGCGGCGGGAGAAGACCGGGCGCCAGCCGTCCGCCCGTTCGGACATCACCTCTGCGAAGAACTCGCCTCGGGCAGGGTTGTGACGCTCCACCCAGGGGTCGTCCTCGCCGAACCACTTGCGGACATCCGCCAGTGTCGCGAACGGGACCGGCCAGGAGCGGAACCAGTCCTCCCACTCGCGCTGCGAGGCCGCACCCAGTGCGGAGGCGCGCATATCGCAGATGATCAGAGCCTGGACCAGATCCGGGCGCTTGGCGGCGAGCTGCCAGGCGGTGAGCGCGCCCATGGAGTGGCCGATCAGGGTCACCGGGGCGAGGCCGAGTTGTTCGACGGCGGTCTCGGCGTCCGCGACGTACGCCTCGCGGGTGAACGGGCCTTCCGCCGGCTTGTCGCTGCGGCCATGACCTCGCTGGTCGAGCGCGATCGCCCGGTGCCGCTCAGCCAGCCAGCGGGCCGTCGAGGCCCACTGCGAGGCACGGCCCATCAAGCCGTGGAGCAGTAAAACTCCAGGCGCGTGCTCCGTCTCGCCCCTCCCTTTGGGAGGGTCGGCGAACTCCCAGGCAGCCAGGCGTACGCCGTCGGCTCCGGTTACGTCAATGCGCCGCACCATGTGGCCTGGCACCCCCTTCTCTCCCCCGGTGGTCCTGCTCGGTCCAGTTCCGCCAGACTATCGAACCTCTATTCGAAAACACGGTCCTGGCGCGCAACACCCCTCGTTCGAGTGACCGCGCTCAAGGGTTGACCCCCGCAGCCGAGGGAAGATCTTCTGCGGGAGGCGGGCCGCTCGGGGATGACGGTCCGACGGGATTGACCCTGGGAGCTCGGGGCTCCGGGTCAGCACAGGGGAGGACAGGCCCCGGCTCCCATGGGAGCCGGGGCCCTCCTGTAGGTACAGGACGTGCGGGACATACAGGTCGTGCGGGACGTGCGCGTCGAGCGGGACATACGGGTGCAGGGCATGCGGGGCTCGCTGAGCGTGCTGGGCGCAGCGTTGAGCGCGCTGGACGTACGGCGGGCGCATCACCCGGATCCCTCCCCGGCCATGGGGTCATATGCCTCAGCCACAGCGTGGCACGCGATTCGCCCGGGCGCTGCCATTCCGGACGGAATGCGGTATCCGGCGGCGGAAACCCGCCACGCGAGGTTCCCGAGGAGTTCCTGAGAGACGCCGGGCGTCGGCTCAGGAGCGCTTCGGGACCCCTCAGACCTCGGTCAATGCTCGGCTACTGCTTGGCCACGAATACATGCGAGGCCACATCGGCCGCCAACTCCGCCGCCTCGCCGCTGCTGCCCACGAGCACTCCGCCTGCGGACTCCGTCACGCTGACCACCGAGCCGGGCTGCACGCCCGCCCGCCGCAGCGTGTACATCAGCTGGGCGTCCGTCTGGATCGGCTCGCCGATCCGCCGTACGACCACGGTCTTGCCGTCCGCGCCCGGGTCCAGGTCCGCCAGCGAGACCATGCCGTCGTCCAGGAACGGGTCGGCCTCCGCCTTCTCGCCCAGCTCCTCGAGGCCCGGGATCGGGTTCCCGTACGGCGACTCGGTCGGGTGGCGCAGCAGCTCCAGAACGCGCCGCTCCACCGCCTCGCTCATCACATGCTCCCAGCGACACGCCTCCGCGTGGACCTGCTCCCACTCCAGGCCGATCACGTCGACGAGCAGACACTCGGCCAGCCGGTGTTTGCGCATCACGCGCGTCGCCAGCCGCCTGCCCTCGCCGGTCAGCTCCAGGTGGCGGTCGCCGGCGACCGTCACCAGGCCGTCGCGCTCCATACGCGCCACGGTCTGGCTGACCGTCGGACCGCTCTGGTCGAGCCGCTCGGCGATCCGGGCGCGCATGGGCACCACACCTTCCTCTTCGAGCTCGAGGATGGTGCGGAGATACATCTCCGTCGTGTCGATCAGTCCGGACATACGTGCCCCTCGATGCTGTGACTTGAAAACAGTCGTGCGCTGGCCCTGACTCAATTCTGACGCATCCCACTGACAACCGTGCCGTGCCGGGGCAAGCCATCGGGAAGCCGTCGGGACACCTCTCCCCGAGTCCGTTCCCAGAGCCCGTACGACCGCTCGTACGCGAAGCCGTATTGACAGGGCAATGGTCCAGACCGCAACGTGATCCGCGGCACGGGTATTCCCGCCGCGGTGCGCTGCTGCGGTTCCCCCTCCCCGGAAAGGGCTCGGCGATGAGCGAGAGCAAGTTGGCCGGTCAGTTCTTCGACGCCGCGATCGGTCTGCTGCAGCGTGCGCGGGACGAGGAGGCGGCGAACATCGCCGACGCCGGGGTCGCGATCGCGGACACCGTCGCCGCGGGCGGCCGCCTCTTCGCTTTCGGCGCCGGGCACTCCTCGCTCGCCGCGCAGGACGTCGTCTACCGGGCCGGCGGTCTCGCCCTGATGAACCTGCTCGCCGTGCCCGGCGTCGTCGGTGTCGACGTCATGCCGGCCACGCTCGGTTCGGCCCTCGAGCGTGTGGAGGGGCTCGCGGGCGCCGTCCTCGACTCCAGCCCCGCCAAGGCCGGCGACGTCCTCGTGATCATCTCGCTCTCGGGGCGCAACGCGCTGCCCGTCGAGATGGCCATCAACGCCCGCGCGCTCGGACTCAAGGTCATCGGTGTGACGTCGGCGGCGTACGCGGAGGGCACCAGATCCCGGCACGTCTCCGGCACCTTCCTCAAGGACCACTGCGACATCGTCCTCGACTCCAAGATCGCGGTCGGCGACGCGGAGCTCACCCACGAAGGCATCGAGGCGCCCTTCGCACCCGCGTCGACTGTCGTCACCAGCGCGCTGATGCAGGCGACGATGGCGGCTGCGGCGGAGCAGCTGGTCGAGCGAGGCATCGAGCCGCCGCTGCTGCGCTCGGGCAACGTGGACGGCGGGCACGAGTGGAACGGTCGCGTGATGACGGAGTACGGGGACCGGATCTTCTTCCGACACTAGGGTCGCCCCCAGCGTCAAACCCCGCCGCCCTTGCGGGCGCCCGTCGACCCCGCCGCCCTTGCGGGCCTCCGTCGCCCCCGCGTCAGGCGTCCGCCTGCCCGCCCGCCAACCGCGCCAGGTCCAGCGCAGACGCCGCCAGAACCGCCACGCTCTCCGCGTACACCGCATCCGGGCGTTCGAACGCCGGGCGGCTCGCCCCGCGCAAAAACGTCACCACGCCCAGCGTCCGGCCCCGGCTCCGCAGCACCGTGCACAGCGCGTGCACCGCGTCCCGCGGCCACTGGCGCTCCGCCGCCCAGTCGCCCGCCACCGCACCCGCACCCGCGGCCGCGCTCGCCCGGACCGAGCCGATGCGGTCCGCCGCCTGGAGCGCCGGGTGGCCCTGCGGGTAGCGCACCGGAATGCCCGCACCCGCCACCGGCACACACGGGCCCGGCGCACCCGAAGGCGTTGCCGCGACGCGCACCAGCCGCTCACCGTCCGCCTCCAGCAGATCGATCAAGGCATGGTCGGCGAAGCCCGCGAGCGCGAAGTCCAGATACGCGGTCGCCGCCTCCATCGCGTCCTCACACTCCGCGGCGGCACGCCCGGCCCGGTGCAGCTGGCTCGACCGGAACCGCTGCCGGTCCGCCTCCTGCTCGGCCAGCTTTGCCTCGGTCACATCGTGGAACAGCCACCCCACCCCGAGCGGAACAGGCTCTTCCGCGAGCGGCGAGGCCAGCCGCAGGAACCCACTGCGCAAGCACCGCCGCCGCTCACCCTCGGCCGTGCCCAGCGTCACCCACAACTCCGCCAGCCCCCGCGGCGCCCCCTCCGCCAGCACATGGTGGAGGTCACCCTCCAGCGTCTCCACCCCCTGGACGACCAGCTCCCCGAGCGGCCGCCCGAGCGGTGAGGTACGTCCGGCGCCCAGCACCCGCGCCGCGTAGTCGTTGACGACGGTCGGACGCAGATCCACATCGACCAGTACGACGCCCCAGGACGCGTCCTCGAACAGCGCCTCGCTCAACGCGATCGACCGCTCCAGATCGATCTGCGCATGCACCTCGCTGAACGCGCAGTACACCCCGGCCGGCTTGCCGTCCGCGCCGAGCACCCGCGCCGACTGGGTCCGTACGAGAACACGTCCGCCGTCCTTGCGCAGCAGCGCGAACTCATGCACGGTCCGCCCCGGCGCGTCCATCGCGGCCATCAGCCGCCCCTGCACCTCTACGGCATCGGCGCTCCGCACCGCCCATCCGGCGAACCCGCGCCGCCCCACCGCCTCCTCGGGCGCCCAGCCGAGAATCCGCTCGGCCTCACGGTTCCAGTGGGTGATCGTGCAGTCCGCGTCGAAGGCACAGAGCGCGGCGTCCATCCCGTCGAGCAGGGCGGCAAGCAGCTCCGCCCCCGGCACCGGCCCGGTCTCCGGCGAACCCACTCCGCCCCGCTCCGGCTCGTCGGGCCCGAGCGCATTGGTGGTCTCACTCCTGGAAGCACTCATCCTGGACCCCCTGCAGGACGCATCCACACATGCTTTTTTGCACCTCAGATCATTCAACTGGAACGTGACGCAGCGCACACTCTGTTCCCGAAAATCGTTGCCTCCGGGAAATTGGGTTGTGGCCTCATGGACCGCTTCCTAAGGTGTTGGTCACACGGTGAAAGGAGGTGATCCGGAAGTGATTTCGTTTCGGATGCGTGAGGTGACTGCGGGCTGACGGCCCGTCGTCGCACTCTGTGTGCAGCCGACAGAACCGTCGGCCGAAATACCTAGCAGTCACCGACCCGCGGGCTCGCCGGCACATCCGGCCGGCCCCTCCGCAAGGAGGGACCAGAGCCCGCGGGTTTCTGCGTTCCCCGGACAGCCCCCGGCATGTCGGAGCCGCCGCCTCGCGAACGGCTCAGGGTGCCAGTCGCTCCACCTGCCACGCGGACCCGGCACGGACATACCGCAGCCGGTCGTGCAGCCGGTTCTCGTGGCCCTGCCAGAACTCCACCGCCTCCGGCTCGACCCGGTAGCCGCCCCACTCCGGCGGCGCCGGGACCTGCTCGCCCTCCGGGTAGCGGGCCGCCAGCTCCTCGTACTTGCGCAGCAGTTCCTCCCGCGAAGCGATCACCGAGGACTGGGCGCTGGCCCAGGCACCGAGCTGAGAGCCGTGCGGGCGGGTGCGGAAGTAGGCGACCGTCTCGTCGCGGCCGATGCGGGACGCCGTGCCGGTGACGATGACCTGGCGGGCCAGACCGTGCCAGGGGAAGAGCAGCGAGATGTACGGATTGGCGGCGAGCTCGCGGCCTTTGCGGGAGGCGTAATTGGTGTAGAAGACGAAGCCGCGCCCGTCGAAGTGCTTCAGCAGTACGGTGCGCGACGACGGGCGGCCGTCGGGTGCGGCCGTGGAGACGATCATGGCGTTCGGCTCGCGCAGACCGCCGGACGCGGCGTCCCGGAACCAGCGGGCGAACTGGTCCATGGGCGTGGGCGCCAGATCTGACTCCAGGAGCGCGGTGGAGCGGTACTGCTCCCGCATGACGGCGGGGTCGTGCGAAGCGGAATCCGGGGCCGGGGCGGCGGGATCCGGGTCCGGGGCAGCGGGATCCGAGTTCGGAGCGGCGGGATCCGAGTTCGGTGCGGCGTAGTCGGTCACGGGGGCCATCCTGCCGCAGTGGGCCAGTTTGCCCGGCACGGAGTGCCCCTAACCCTCCCCGGCCGAAATGGGGCAGTGTGCCGGATGTCACGCTTCCCCGCATCAGCCGGACCCGCCAAAATCTTGGGTCTGGCCACTGTGGCCTCCATACAGCAGGGGATATCGTCCTGCCTTCCCGACGGTTCGGGTGACCACCAGCCGCGCGGGGCATCACCGGGGTGACCGACCCACACCGTCGTACGCATCTGAGGAGCCGCCTGATGTCCGACTTCGTACCTGGACTCGAGGGAGTCGTCGCGTTCGAAACGGAGATCGCCGAACCCGACAAGGAGGGCGGCTCCCTCCGCTACCGGGGCGTCGATATCGAGGATCTGGTGGGCCACGTCTCCTTCGGAAACGTGTGGGGCCTGCTCGTCGACGGCGCCTTCAACCCCGGCCTGCCGCCGGCCGAGCCCTTCCCCATCCCGGTGCACTCCGGCGACATCCGGGTCGATGTGCAGTCGGCGCTGGCGATGCTCGCCCCGGTGTGGGGTCTGAAGCCGCTGCTGGACATCGACGAGGCGACGGCCCGCGACGACCTGGCGCGGGCCGCGGTGATGGCGCTGTCGTACGTCGCCCAGTCGGCGCGCGGCCAGGGCCTGCCGATGGTCCCGCAGAAGGAGATCGACAAGGCGCAGTCCGTCGTCGAGCGCTTCATGATCCGCTGGCGCGGGGAGCCGGACCCGCGGCACGTCAAGGCCGTCGACGCGTACTGGACGTCGGCCGCCGAGCACGGCATGAATGCCTCCACGTTCACCGCCCGGGTCATCGCGTCCACCGGCGCGGATGTGGCGGCCGCGCTGTCGGGTGCGGTCGGCGCCATGTCGGGGCCGCTGCACGGTGGCGCGCCGTCCCGTGTGCTCGGCATGATCGAGGAGATCGAGCGCACGGGTGACGCGACCGCGTATGTGAAGCGGGCCCTGGACAAGGGCGAGCGGCTGATGGGATTCGGGCACCGGGTCTACCGGGCCGAGGACCCTCGGGCGCGCGTGCTGCGCCGTACGGCCAAGGAGCTTGACGCGCCGCGCTTCGAGGTGGCGGAGGCGCTGGAGCGGGCCGCGCTGGAGGAGCTGCACAACCGCCGCCCGGACCGCGTCCTGGCGACGAACGTGGAGTTCTGGGCCGCGATCATGCTGGACTTCGCGGAGGTCCCGGCGCATATGTTCACGTCGATGTTCACCTGTGCCCGTACGGCGGGCTGGTCGGCGCACATCCTGGAGCAGAAGCGCACGGGCCGGCTGGTGCGTCCGTCCGCGCGGTACATCGGGCCCGGGCCGCGGAACCCGCGCGAGATCGTCGGCTACGGCGACATCGCGGACTGACCTCGCGGACCGACCTCGCGGACCGACCTCGCGGACCGACCTTCCGGACCTACGTCCCGAGGAAGCTGCGGTACGGCGCCGAGTCCCTGGTCGCAGGGGTACGGCGCCGTTCGCGTGCCGTCGTCACGCCGGGACGAGCAGGTCCTGGTGGTGGCGGGCGGCCACCTGCGGGTGGGCCCGCAGCCAGCCCTTGAGCTCGTTGCGGCCGTACTCGGCGAAGAGCGGGTTGGCCGGGTCGGCGGTGACACCGGGCGCGTCCGCCGCGTGCGGGAAGGGCACCGGGGCGATCCGGGCGTCCAGCCGCGGGTTGTAGAAGAACGGCACGGAGTAGCGCTCGGTGGCCCCGGCCGGGCTGACCACACGGTGGTTGGTGGCCAGCAGATAGCCGTTGGTGGCGACTTCGAGGAGCTCGCCGAGGTTGACGACGAAGGCACCGGGGATCGGCGGCACCTCGTGGAAGAGCCCGTCGCCGCGCTGCACCTGGAGGCCGCCTATCTCGTCCTGGTGGAGCAGCGTGAGGAAGCCGTAGTCCTTGTGGGCGCCGACGCCCTGGTCGCTGCCGTCGCCCGCGCTGCCCGGGTAGCGGACCAGCTTGAGGTGCAGATGGGGCCGGTCGGCGAAGATCTCGTCGTAGAAGTCCGGGGGCGCGCCGATGGCGGCGAGCAGCTCGTGCAGCAGCTTGTGCGCGACGCCGCTGAGCCGGTCGATCCAGCCGAGTGAGGCGGTGCGCAGGGCCGGGAGGGCGGCGGGCCACTGGTTGGGGCCTTCCAGCCACCAGTAGCCGGGCTCGCCGGGTGCGGGGATGTGCGCGGGGCGTTCGGCGCCGATGTCGAGCTGGTCGCGCCAGTCGCGGCTGCCGCCGGTGCGTTCGTCGCCGGTGCGGGTGTAGCCGCGGAAGTGGGGCGAGTTGAGGTTGGAGACGGCGAGCCGGTCCGCCTCCGGGAGGGCGAAGAAGGCCCGCATCGCGCCGGTGAGGGCGGTGGTCTCGGCCTCGCTGACGCCGTGGCCGATGAGCTGGAAGAAGCCGACGTCGTGGGCGGCGCTGTGGAGCTGCGCGTGGAGCAGCGCGCGGGACTGGGGGCCTCGGTCGGCTGCGGAGAGGTCGATGACGGGAAGCTGCAAGTACGACATGGGTACGTCCGCTGAGGTGTGTCCCGGCCGCCGCTCCCGGCGATGGCCGGGGCACGTACCGCCGGCGGGCCGCCTGGGTGGGGCGGAGCCGGGGTGACCGGGTGGGGTGGAGAGGGGGGCCGGGTCAGACGGAGCGTCGACAGCCCATGCTCGTCACGCGGACGTAGTCCACGTGGCGGCGGCGTACAAGCAGAAGCATTGGCCCAGGATACTGCGGAGGGGCCGGGACGCCAGTGGCCCGTGTCACAGCCCCGGGCCATGGTCGGTGGGCCGCCTCTGTGAGGGATCAGCCCAGCGCCTCGTCCAACAGTGCCGCCCACTGGGCCACGACTCTCCGACGGCGCGCGGTGTCATCCGTGAGGAGGTTGGCGAGGCCCAGGCCGCGAGCCATGTCGAGCAGGCCCTGGACCGTTTCGCGTACGCCGGGCCGTGACTCGTCCGCGTCCAGCAGCTGGACCGCGATCCGATGGGTCTCGCGGCCGACGCGCGCCTCCAGCTCCGTGACGCGCGAACGCAGTTGCTCCTCGTTGGACGCGGCGACCCACAGCTGCAGGGCGGCCCGGAACAGCGGCCCCGTATAGAGGTCGACGAGGGCCGCGACGAGGGCCGTCCGGTCCTGTGTCGGCAGCTCCCGCAATGCCTGCGACCGCTCCTCCGCGACGTACTCCACCGCCGCCGTGAACAGATCCTCCCTGGTCGGGAAGTGGTGCTGGGCCGCACCCCGCGAGACCCCGGCCCGCTCGGCGACCACCGAGACGGTCGAGCCCGCCCAGCCGCGCTCGGCGAGACAGGACACCGCGGCCTCGAGCAGCCGCTGCCGGGTGGCCCGGCTGCGGTCCTGCTTGGGAGGTGTCACAACACCCATGCGGGGTCCCGTCGTTCGAGGAAGGCGGTCATGCCCTCACGTGCTTCCGCCGACGCGAAGAGCGAGGCCGAGCGCTGGACCAGGTCTTCGGCGTCCCGGTCGAAGGTCTCCAGCACCCTAGCCGCGAGCAGCTGCTTCGATGCGGCCAGGCCCTGCGGGGAGGCTCGGCGCAGCCCGTCCAGCACGGGGCCGAGCGCGACGTCCACATCGTCGGCGGTGAGCGTGATCAGTCCGATGCGGGCCGCTTCCGCCGCGTCGAAGCGTTCGCCGGTGAGGTAGTAGCGCTCGGCCGCGCGCGGGTCCAGGCGCGGCAGCAGCGGCAGCGAGATCACGGCGGGCGCGACCCCGATGCGTACCTCCGTGAAGGCGAAGTCCGCGGCGCTCGTGGCGGCGGCGATGTCGCAGGCGCCGAGCAGACCGAGGCCACCGGCCCGTACATGGCCGGTGACACGGGCCACCACGGGCTTCGGCAGCGTGACGATCTGCCGCAGCAGACCGACGAAGGTGTACGGATTGGGCGGGGCCTTCAGATCGGCGCCCGCGCTGAACGTGGAACCGGTGTGGGTGAGGACGACGGCCCGTACGGTCTCGTCCTTGCCGCAGTCGGTCAGTGCCTGCGCCAGCTCGCCGACGAGCCGCGCCGACAGGGCGTTGCGGTTCTCCGGCGAATCCAGCGTCAGGGTGGTGATGCCGCGCTCGTGGGCGGTGGCGACCAGCGTCACGTGTTCTCCCTCTCCCGGTCCCTCAGTTCACGCCTGAGGATCTTTCCCGAGGCGGCGCGCGGCACGCCGCCGATGAACTCGACGCGGCGGACCTTCTTGTACGGCGCCACGCGCTCGGCGACGTAGGCGAGGACGTCGTCCTCGGTGAGGTCCTCCGCGGCCCGCTGCCGTACGACGTACGCCTTCGGGATCTCGTTCCCGTCCGCGTCGTACACCCCTATCACCGCCGCGTCGGCGACGCCTTCGTGGGTGAGCAGCAGCGCCTCCAGCTCGGCGGGTGCGACCTGGAAGCCCTTGTACTTGATGAGTTCCTTGACCCGGTCGACGACGAAGAGCCAGCCGTCGGCGTCGACGCGCCCGATGTCGCCGGTGTGTACCCAGCCGTCGGCATCGATCATGTCGGCGGTGGCGTCGGGGCGGCCGAGGTAGCCCTTCATCACCTGCGGTCCGCGGATCGCGACCTCGCCCTCCTCGCCGACGCCGACGTCCTTGCCGGGGTCGGCGAGGGAGAGAATCCGCATCTCGGTGTTGGGCAGGAGCTGTCCCACGGCCCCGGGCGGCGGGGCGGCCGCGGCCAGCGGCACCACGTGTGTGCCGGGTGAGAGCTCGGTCATGCCGTACGCCTGCAGGACCGGCGGCAGTCCCAGCCGGGTCGAGCAGGCCTGTGCCAGCTGGGCGTCGAGCGGGGCCGCGGCGCTGACGATGTACTCGAGCGACGACAGGTCGTACTGCGCGACGGCCGGGTGCTTGGCGAGGGCGAGGACGATCGGCGGGGCGACGTACAGACCGTTGATGCGGTGGTTCTCGATCGCCGCGAGGAAGGTGTCGAGCTCGAAGCGGGGCAGTACGACGACGGTGGCGCCGTGGCTGAGCGGGGCGTTCATCAGGGCGGTGAGGCCGTAGATGTGGAAGAAGGGCAGCACGGCGAGGATGCGGTCGCCGGGGCCCATCGGGATCATCGGGTGGAGCTGCGCGAGGTTGGTCGCGATGGAGCGGTGGGTGAGCATGACGCCCTTGGGGACGCCGGTGGTGCCGGAGGAGTACGGCAGAGCCGCGACGTCCTCGGACGGGTCGATGGTGATGTCCGGCTCGGGTGCGGTCGAGCCGAGCATGTCGAGGATGCTCACATGCCCGTCGGCTCGGTCGCAGACGAAGATCTCCTCGATGCCGGCGACGAGTTCGGCGGCCCGGCGGGCGATCTCGAGGAGCGGTGACACGGTGACGATCCAGCGGGCGGAGGAGTCGCGGAGCTGTTTGGCGAACTCCTCCGCCGTGGCGAGCGGATGGACGGTGGTGACGGAGGCACCGGCGCGCGTGGCCCCGTAGAAGACGGCGGGGTACGCGACGGTGTTGGGGCTGTGCAGGGCGAGTACATCGCCCTTGCGCAGCCCCGCGTCGGCGAGCGAGGCGGCGATCCGGCGGTGGAACGTGTCGAGCTGGGCGTACGTGAGGGTGGTGCCGTTCACGCCGTCGACCAGGGCGATCGTGTCGCCGTACTCGGCGGTGGCCCGGCCGAGCACCACGTCGTGGATCGGCTCGGCGACGGCGGGAACGTCTGCGTACTCGCTGTGGAACACCATTGCGGCCCCCTCGGCTCTGTGGACGGCCAGAATCCCCCGTCTCAGTACGACTTGGGGAGACCCAGGGACTGGTGGGATACGTAGTTGAGAATCATCTCGCGGCTGACCGGGGCGATCCGGGCGACGCGGGCGGCGGTGATCAGGGATGCGAGGCCGTACTCGCGGGTGAGGCCGTTGCCGCCGAGGGTGTGCACGGCCTGGTCGACGGCCTTGATGCAGGCTTCGCCGGCGGCGTACTTGGCCATGTTGGCTGCCTCGCCGGCGCCGATGTCGTCGCCGGCGTCGTAGAGGGCGGCGGCCTTCTGCATCATCAGGCGGGCGAGTTCGAGCTCGATGTGGGCCTGGGCGAGGGGGTGGGCGATGGCCTGGTGGCCGCCGATGGGCTGCTTCCAGACCTGGCGGGTCTTCGCGTAGTCGATGGCTTTGGCGAGTGCGTACCGGCCCATGCCGATGCCGAAGGCGGCGGTCATGATGCGCTCGGGGTTGAGCCCGGCGAAGAGCTGGAGGAGCCCGGCGTCCTCGTCGCCGACGAGGGCGTTGTCTGGGAGGTGGACCTCGTCCAGTACGAGCTCGAACTGCTTCTCCTGGGCCTGGAGTTCCATGTCGATCTGCGAGCGCTGGAAGCCGTGGGCATCCCGGGGCACGATGAAGAGACAGGGCTTGAGTGTGCCCGTGCGCGAGTCCTCGGTACGGCCCACGATGAGGGTCGCGTCGGCGATGTCGACGCCCGAGATGAAGACCTTGCGGCCGTTGAGGATCCAGCCGTCGTCGGTCTTGCGGGCGGTGGTGGTGATCCGGTGCGAGTTCGACCCGGCGTCGGGCTCGGTGATGCCGAAGGCCATGGTGAGGCTGCCGTCGGAGAGACCGGGGAGCCAGGTGCGCTTCTGTTCGTCGGTGCCGAAGCGGGCGATGACGGTGCCGCAGATGGCGGGTGAGACGACCATCATGAGCAGCGGACAGCCGGCGGCTCCCAACTCCTCGAGAACAATGGACAGTTCCTGCATCCCACCGCCTCCGCCGCCGTACTCCTCGGGGAGGTTCACGCCGAGGTAGCCGAGCTTGGCGGCCTCGGCCCACAGCTCTTCGCGTACGTATCCCCGGCCGTGCCGCTGCCCGAGTGCGGCAACGGCGGCACGCAGGGCGGTGTGCTCCTGGCTCTCGATGTTCATGACGCTGTCTCCTCCTGTGTGGCTGGCGCCACTACTTCGTTGACGACGGCGAGCAGAGCACCGACCTCGACCTGACGGCCGGGTACGGCGTGGAGCGCGGTGAGGATGCCGGAGGCGGGCGACACGATGCGGTGCTCCATCTTCATGGCCTCCAGCCAGACAAGCGGCTGCCCCTCTCTCACCCGGCTCCCTTCGGCGAGCCCGTCGCCGACCCGGACGACGGTCCCGGGCATGGGCGCGAGCAGCGAACCGGGCCGGGTCCGGTCCTGGGGGTCGGCGAACCGGGGTTGTACGGCGAGGGAGTGGGCGCCGGTGGGGCTGTCGACGTGGACGTGCCCGTCGCCGTGATCGGTGACGTCGAAGTGCCGTACGACTCCGTCGATCTCCAGCCGTACGCGGCGGGCGTCGGCGGTGACGACGCGGACGCCGGGATCATCGACGAGTTCGAACCCGCCGCGGGTGGGGCGGTAGCGGACCTCGTGGTCGCCGTAGACCTTGAGCTGCGCCTGGGACGGCAGGTTCCGCCAGGCGCCGAGCCGTGCGGTGACGGTTGTGCCGGGGCGGCTCACGGCATCCGCGAGGGCGGCGGCGACGGCCGCGTAGCGCTCTCCTTCGGCGGGCGCGGTGAGCGCGTCGAGGTTGCGCTCGTAGAACCCGGTGTCGAGCTGTGCGCCGGTGAACTCGGGGTGCTCCAGGGAGCGTACGAGCAGCTCCCGGTTGGTGACGGGCCCGTGCAGGCGCGCCCGCCGCAGGGCGTGGGCGAGCCGCCGCACGGCTTCGTCACGGGTGGGCGCCCAGGCGATGACCTTGGCGATCATGGGGTCGTAGTGCACGCCGATGGAGTCACCGGCGGTGTATCCGGTGTCGACGCGCAGGCCGGGGGCGGCTCCGGGGACCGCCAGCTCGTGCAGCACCCCCGTCTGCGGTGTCCACCCCTTCGACGGGTCCTCCGCGTACAGCCGCGCCTCCACCGCGTGGCCGTTCGCCGGTGGCGGGGTCTTGGGCAGCGCCGAGCCTTCCGCCACGCGCAGCTGCAGCGCCACCAGGTCGAGGCCGAACACCGCCTCGGTGACCGGGTGTTCCACCTGGAGGCGGGTGTTCATTTCCAGGAAGTGCGACCGGCCCTGTGGCGAGAGAAGGAACTCCACCGTTCCCGCGCCCCGGTAACCCACCGCCCGCGCCGCCGCGACCGCCGACTCGTGCAGCGTCGCGACCAGGGCAGCCGGCAGGCCCGGCGCCGGGGACTCCTCGATGACCTTCTGGTGCCGGCGCTGGAGCGAGCAGTCGCGCGTGCCCAGCGCCCACACCGTGCCGTACGCGTCCGCCAGGACCTGCACTTCCACATGGCGGCCGCGTTCGATGTACGGCTCCAGGAACACCTCGCCGTCACCGAACGCCGACGCCGCCTCCGACGCGGCTGCCTCCAACTCGCCATCCAGAGCCGCGAGTTCGCGGACGACGCGCATGCCCCGGCCGCCACCACCCGCCGCTGCCTTCACCAGCAGCGGCAGGTCCGCCTCCGTGACCGTCGCCGGGTCGAGCGGCGCGCCGCCCATCAGCTCCTTCGCCCGCGTCTTGGACGCCATCGCCTCGATGGCGGAAGGCGGCGGGCCGATCCACACCAGCCCCGCGTCCGCCACCGCCCGTGCGAACTCCGCGTTCTCGGACAGGAAGCCGTACCCCGGGTGCACCGCGTCCGCGCCCGCCGCCAGCGCCGCCTTCACGATCAGGTCGCCGCGCAGATACGTGTCCGCGGGCGCGGCGCCCGGCAGCCGTACCGCCGCGTCCGCCTCCCGGACATGCAACGCCGACGCGTCCGCGTCCGAGTACACCGCGACCGTCGCGATCCCCAGATCCCGGCACGTACGGAACACCCGGCACGCGATCTCGCCCCGGTTGGCGACAAGAACAGAAGAGATCATCACTGCCTCACTCACTGCCTCACTCACTGCCTCACATCCGGAAGACGCCGAAGCCGCCGCGCGCGCCCTCGACCGGTGCCGTGTGGATCGCGGACAGACAGAGCCCCAGCACCGTCCGCGTATCGCGCGGGTCGATGACCCCGTCGTCGTACAGCCGCCCCGAGAGGAACATCGGCAGCGACTCCGCCTCGATCTGCTGCTCCACCATCGCCCGCAGACCGGCGTCCGCCTCGTCGTCGTACGGCAGGCCCTTCGCCGCCGCCGACGCGCGCGCGACGATCGACAGCACACCCGCCAACTGCTGCGGCCCCATCACCGCGGACTTGGCGCTCGGCCAGGCGAAGAGGAACCGCGGGTCGTACGCCCGCCCGCACATGCCGTAGTGCCCGGCCCCGTACGACGCGCCCATCAGAACCGACAGATGCGGGACGCGCGAGTTGGACACCGCGTTGATCATCATCGCGCCGTGCTTGATGATGCCGCCCTGCTCGTACTCCTTGCCGACCATGTAGCCGGTGGTGTTGTGCAGGAAGACCAGGGGCACATCGCGCTGGTTGGCGAGCTGGATGAACTGCGCCGCCTTCTGCGACTCCGCGCTGAACAGCACGCCCTGCGCGTTGGCCAGCACACCCACCGGATAGCCGTGCAGCGAAGCCCACCCGGTGACCAGGCTCGGCCCGTACAGCGGCTTGAACTCGTCGAAGTCCGAGCCGTCGACGATCCGTGCGATCACCTCGCGCGGCTCGAAGGGTGTGCGCAGATCGCCGGGCACGATGCCGAGGAGCTCCTCCTCGTCGTACTTGGGCGCCGCGGCCGGAGCCGGATCGGCGTGCGCCTTGCGCCAGTTGAGGCGGGCGACGACCCGCCGGGCCTGCCGCAACGCGTCCGCCTCGTCGAGGGCGAAATAGTCGGCGAGACCTGACGTACGGGCGTGCATCTCCGCGCCGCCGAGCGATTCGTCGTCGCTCTCCTCACCCGTCGCCATCTTCACCAGCGGCGGCCCGCCGAGGAAAACCTTCGACCGCTCCTTGATCATGATGGTGTGGTCGGACATACCGGGGACGTACGCCCCGCCCGCCGTCGAGTTCCCGAAGACGACCGCGATCGTCGGAATGCCGGCCGCCGACAGCCGGGTGATGTCCCTGAAGAGCGCCCCGCCCGGGATGAAGATCTCCTTCTGGGAGGGCAGATCCGCGCCGCCGGACTCGACGAGAGAGATACAGGGCAGGCGGTTGGCGTACGCGATCTCGTTGGCGCGCAGGGCCTTCTTCAGCGTCCAGGGGTTGGACGCCCCGCCGCGCACCGTCGGATCGTTCGCGGTGATCAGGCACTCGACGCCCTCCACCACACCAATGCCGGTGACCATCGACGCGCCCACCGGATAGTCGCTGCCCCAGGCGGCGAGCGGGGACAGCTCGAGGAAGGGCGTGTCGGGGTCGATGAGCAGCTCGATGCGCTCGCGCGCCAGCAGCTTGCCGCGCCCCCGGTGCCGGGCGATGTACTTCTCGCCGCCGCCCGCGAGCGCCTTGGCGTGCTCGGCGTCCAGCTCGGCGAGCTTGCCGAGCATGGTGTCGCGGTGGGCGGCGAATTCGGGGCCCGCGGGGTCGAGGGCCGAGGCGAGCACGGTCACAACAGTTCCTCCGGGATATCGACGTACCGCGAGCGGAGCCACTCGCCGAGCGCCTTCGCCTGCGGGTCGAAGCGGGCCTGCGCCGCGACGCCTTCGCCGAGGATCCCCTCGACCGTGAAGTTCAGGGCGCGCAGATTCGGCAGGACATGGCGTACGACCTTCAGTCCCGCGGTCTCCGGGAGCAGCGCGCGGAAGCGGTCCACGGTCAGTTCGTGGGCGAGCCAGCGCCAGGCGTCGTCGGTCCTGGCCCACACCCCGACATTGGCGTCGCCGCCCTTGTCGCCGCTGCGGGCCCCGGCGATCAGGCCGAGCGGGGCGGCGCGGTGGGGCCCGGCGGTGTCCAGTGCCGGCGGCAGCGCACCGGCCTCTTCCAGGTGACCGACTTCCCTCGTACATAGGGGAGTCGGCACGGCCACCCGTCGCCCGTCCGGCAGTACGGCCGTGTGCGCCACCTCGGCCACGTCCACATACTCGGCCTCGAAGACCCCGTACGGCGCGCCCTTCCCGGGCGGCGCCGTCACATGGAAGCCCGGGTAGCTGCCGAGCGCCAGCTCGATCGCCGCGCCGCTCACCGCGCGCCCGACCTTGTCCGGGTCGCTGTCACGGACCACGAGTCGCAGATACGCGCTGGCCCGCTCCTCGGTGTCGCCGTCCGGCCGCTCGGTGCGGGCCAGCTCCCAACGCACCTCCGCCGGACGGGATTTGCCGAAGGCCTCCGCCAGCTGCTCCTGCACCAGACGTGCCTTGGCCTCGATGTCGAGTCCGGTGAGTACGAACACGACCTCGTTGCGCCAGCCGCCGAGCCGGTTGAGTCCGACCTTCAGCCGGGGCGGCGGGGCCTCGCCGCGTACGCCGGAGATCCGCACCCGGTCCGGTCCGTCCTGCGCCAGCCGTACGGTGTCGAGGCGGGCGGTGACGTCCGGCCCGGCGTACCTCGCGCCTCCGGTCTCGTACAGCAGCTGCGCGGTGACCGTGCCGACGTCCACGAAGCCGCCCGTGCCGTCGTGCTTGGTGATGACGCAGGTGCCGTCGGCGTGGATCTCGGTGAGCGGGAAACCGGGGCGGCGTACGTCATGGCCGCTGAAGAACGCGTAATTGCCGCCGGTGGCCTGGGTGCCGCATTCGAGGACGTGCCCGGCGACGACCGCGCCCGCGAGCGCGTCGTAGTCCTCGGGCCCCCAGCCGAAGTGCGCGGCCGCCGGTCCGGTGACCAGGGCGGCGTCGGTGACCCGGCCGGTGACGACGACATCGGCCCCGGCGCGCAGGCACTCGGCGATACCGGCGCCGCCGAGGTAGGCGTTGGCGCTGAGGGCGTCCGGGAAGCGGGCGGCGAGGTCGTCGCCCTCGACGTGCGCGACCCGGACCGGGACGCCGACCCGGTCGGCGAGCTCGCGTACCGCGGTCGCCAGGCCCGCCGGGTTGAGCCCGCCCGCATTGGCGACGATCTTCACACCGCGCTCGTGGGCGAGCCCGAGGCTCTCCTCCAGTTGCTTGAGGAAGGTCTTGGCGTAGCCGAGGCGGGGGTCCTTCAGCCGGTCGCGGCCGAGGATGAGCATGGTGAGCTCGGCGAGATAGTCGCCGGTCAGTACGTCCAGCGGCCCGCCGGTGAGCATCTCCTTCATCGCGTCGAAGCGGTCGCCGTAGAAGCCGGACGCGTTCCCGATCCGCAGCATCACGCCGCCTTGGGGTCGCGGCCGGGTCCCGCAGGTCCCGCGAAGGCCTGCGCGATGTCCAGCCAGCGGTCCGCGTCGGCGCCCTGGGCCCGTACGGCGAGATCGTCGCGGTGGGCCCGCTGCGTGACCAGCAGACAGAAGTCGAGCGCGGGCCCGGTGACGCGCTGCGCGGCGTCCTCGGGGCCGTACGCCCAGAGCTCGCCGCCGGGCGCGGTCAGCTCCACCCGGAAAGCATCGGCCGGCGGCGTCAGCCCCCGTACTCCGAAGGCGAAGTCGCGCGCCCGGATCCCGATGTGGGCCACATGCCGCAGCCGTGCGGACGGTTCGCGCACGACGCCGAGCGCGTCGGCGATGTCCTGCCCGTGCGCCCAGGTTTCCATCAGCCGCCCGGTCGCCATCGACGCGGCGCTCATGGGCGGCCCGTACCAGGGGAAGCGGGCGCCGGCCGGGGCCTGGCGCAGAGCTTGTTGCAGCCGCTCGCGGCCGTCGCGCCAGCGGGCCAGCAGCTCACCGGGCGGCAGCGCGGCGCCCGCCTCGGCGCCCTCGTCCACGAAGGAGTCCGGCGCGCCGAGAGCCTTCTCGACCTGGGCGGCGAAGGCCTCGGGGTCGGTGACGGCCAGCAGCGCGGCGGCGTCGGTCCAGGCGAGGTGGGCGATCTGATGGGCGACGCTCCAGCGCGGCGCTGGCGTCGGACCCGCCCACTGTGCGGGGTTCAACTCCCCTACCAGCAGGTCGAGTTCATCGCTTTCGCTACGCAAGTCGTCGAGTACGACGGCCGGGTCGGACACGGTGCGCTCCCTCGGGACACGACGTTGTGTGTCCCGGAGCATGGCAGCGCACGGAGAAACAAGCAAGCATGCTTGCTTGATTACTGTGCCTTTCTGGCCACCTGCGTCCGTACCGCGCCCATGCTCGCCGCGATGACCAGCGCGATCGCCAAGGCGTCGACCATGGAAAGGTCCTGATGCAGTACGAGGAACCCGGCCGTGGCGGCGATCGCCGGCTCCAGGCTCATCAGCACCGCGAAGGTCGGGGCGGGCAGCCGGCGCAGCGCGAGCAGCTCCAGGGTGTACGGGAGTACGGACGACATCAGCGCGACGGCGAGCCCGAGACCGAGCGTGGACGGCACGAGCAGCGTGGATCCGGACTCCGCGATCCCGAGCGGCAGACTCAGTACGGCACCGACCGCCATGGCCAGCGCGAGCCCGTCGGCCTGCGGAAAGCGCCGCCCGGTGCGGGCGCTGAAGACGATGTACGTGGCCCACATCGCGCCCGCGGAGAGCGCGAACAGCGCGCCCACGGGGTCGAGCCGGTCGAAGCCGCCGCCGCTGAGCAGGACCACGCCGCCGAGCGCGAGGCCCGCCCAGACGAGATTGACCAGCCGCCGCGACACGATCACCGACAGCGCCAGCGGGCCGAGGACCTCGAAGGTGACAGCGGCACCGAGCGGGATGCGGTCGACGGCCTGGTAGAAGAGGACGTTCATGGCGGCCATCGCGGCGCCGAAGGCGACAACGGTGCCCCAGTCGGCGCGCGAGTGCCCACGGAGTTTGGGCCGGCAGACGACGAGCAGGACGAGCGCGGCGAGCACGAGCCGGAGGGTGACGACACCGAGAGCTCCGGCTCGCGGCATGAGCAGTACGGCGATGGAAGCGCCGAACTGGACGGACAGCGCACCGGCGACGACAAGGGCGACGGGGCCGAGGGTGCGGTGGGATCGTGTGCCGCGACCGGTGCCGTCGCCGCTGCCGGGGCCGGGGCCGGGGCTTTCTGCGGCATCCAGGGCTGCGGCGGCCTCGAGCTCGCCCGTGACGACACTGGTACGGGTTTCGTCCACCGCACACCTCCCTGATTGCTGATTCCGGCCGCCGACCCCCTCCACGCTACGGGCGCGGGCTCGCTGCGTGAAATACCAATTGGGCTGGGGTTATGCTCCAGACGCATGAGCATCGAGCTGCGCCATCTCCGCTGCTTCCTGGCCATCGCGGAGGAGTCCAGCGTGACCGGGGCGGCGGTCCGGCTGCACCTGGCCCAGCCCACCGTCTCGCGCGCTCTCGCGGCGCTGGAAAAACATCTCGGCATCCGGCTCGTCGACCGCTCCACCCACCATCTCGCCCTCACCGCCGAGGGCCGGGCCTTCCGCGACAAGGCGGCGGCCGCGGTGGCCGCGTTCGACGAGGCGCTGGACCCCGGCCGGCTGCGCAGATGGCCACTGCGGCTCGGGCACGCCTGGTCCGCCCTCGGCCCGTACACGACCCCCTTGCTGCGCCGCTGGCAGCAGGACCACGCCGACACGCCGCTGGAACTCCTCCGCATCGACGACCGCACGGCGGGCCTGTCCCGCGGCGAGGTCGACGCGGCGGTGCTGCGGGGCCCGGTGGACACGCCCGGCCTGGTCACCGAGTTGCTCTTCACCGAGCCCCGCGTGGCAGCGGTGACGTCGGACGGCCCGCTGGCCGCACGCACCTCCCTGACCCTCGCGGAACTGGCGGGCGGGCCGGTCATCCTGAACACGGTCTCGGGCCTGACGACCCTCGACCTCTGGCCGCCGGAGAACCGTCCGACGTCCACGCTCACCGTCGCCAACACCGACGACTGGCTCACGGCGATCGCGGCGGGCCGGGGCACGGGGGTCTCGGTGGCCTCCACCTCCTCGATGCACCCGCACCCGGGCGTGACGTACCGCCCCCTGTCGGACGCGCCACCGGCACCGGTCCTGCTGGCGTGGCGCGAGAGGGCGCCGCATCCGGCGATCCCTCAACTGGCGGCGCTGGCGCGGGAGGTGGCTGCGGCGGGCTCCCCAAGATCGTCTATGCCGGAACGGGAATAACCCCAAGTCGGCGTGGACGTGGGAAAACGGACTCCGTAGCGTCGACTTCGGCCGGTCCCGTCCCGGGGGCCGAAGACAGGGGGCACCATGCCACGAGAGCAACTGACCAGGCTCACCGGCAAGCTAAACGGACCGAACTGTGACGACGACGACTGCCCGAACCTGTACAGGCACCAAGGACGGGGATCCATCGTTGTCCAGGGTGATCTCTATGACGGCTTCGCGGTCCCGGACGGGGAAGGGCTCGTGGAGATCCCGGAGCACATCTTGAGGGAGGCTATCCATGCACTTGGATGGTGACGAGTGGAACAGGGCTTTCGATTCCTTCACGCAGGACGCGTGGCGTTTCGAGGCCCAGCCCACGTACACCATGCCGCAGGAAGCGAAGAGTCTTGCCCGCTTCTTGCGAGGGGAAGCCAAACCCGGTGACCACAATTCGCGTTGGCACGAGCGCGTCCGCGCGTATGTGACTTCGGGCCGGAGGATCGGCCGCGTACGCATCGTGCGGCAGCCTCTCACCGACTATCAGCGCTACCAGTTCGCGTGGGGCATTCCGGGCAACATTAAAGCGGGTGAGGATATCCGCGTTCTCGATGTCACCGACCAGGACTACGGGCTGCCGCTCAGCGGGACCGACTGGTGGATGTTCGACGGTGCTCGCGTGGTCCACCTGAACTTTCGCCCGGACGGGACACAGATCAACCGCGAAACGTTCGAGGGCGAAATAGAGCCCTACCAGGAGTGGAAGCGCATTGCGCTGGCCGGGTCGGTATCGTTTGCGGAGTACGTGAAAGAACACGGGTGACGTTCGAGCCTGACGAGCTGGGTCAGTCCAGAACCGACCTGGCTGAGCAACTGAGAGAGCTACGCAAGGCGGCCGGTCTCACCGGAGACCGGCTCGCCAAGCGATGCAACATGTCTCAGTCGCAGATCAGTAAGTTTCGAAACGGGGAAGCGGACCCCGAGCCTTGTTGATGTCGAGCGCATCCTGCGGGCAATTGGCGCTCCGCCGGAGCTGATGACCGAAGTGACGGCTCTGGCCCGGATCGCCAATACCCAGTGGCAGGACAAGCGTTCCTCACGACGCAGGGGTCTGGAGAAGCGGCAGACGGAGCTGGCAGCGCTGGAAGCCGAGGCGAAAACCCTCCGGTACTTTCTGCCCGCCATGGTGACGGGGCTGCTGGCCACTCCGGAGTACGTGCGGGCAAGCCTGAGCGGATTCCCGGGTGACACCTCGAAAACGGTGGCACGCAAACTGGAGAGGCAGTCGGTCCTCTACGACACGTCGAAGTCCTTCACCTTCCTGCTCACCGAGCAGGCAGTGAGGTGGGCGATCGTGCCGCCTTCAGCCATGGCCGTGCAGATCGACCGACTGGTTTCCCTGTCGCGCCTCCCCAACATCCGCATTGGCATCATCACGCTCGGGACCCGCATACCCCGTGGCCCGATGAACACGTTCACGGTCTATGACGACCGGCTGGCGACGGTTGAGAATTTCACCGGCCGTATGGTCTTTCGAGACTCCCGCGACATAGCGGAGCATCTGGAAGTCTTCAGTGTGTTCGAGGCGCACGCCCTGTTCCAGGACGCGGCTCGCCAACAGCTTTCCGAATGGGCCGAGTTGCACCGAGCTTGATTTTTATGCCGCAACGGGAATGGGTCTGGATACGTCCCCGATGCACCGGGACCATGGACGCATGCCGACCAAACTGAGGAATCCGCGTGAGGAGCCCACCACCAAGGGCTGGCGAGTGGACCCCATTCCGAGTCGCCCCGCCTACAAGGATGACGACGGGAACGTTCGCATTCCCATCTGGCTGACAAAGAACGGTCGGCACACGGTGGACACGGAAATGGTTCTGCTTCCCTCCGAAGCCGAATTGCTGAGCGAACGGCTGACCGCCGCCATCGGCGCCTCTCGGTAGACCCTGCAGGCGCTGCTCCACGCCCAGGTCATAGCCCAAGGCCCCGGCGTCACCGTCGTGTCCAAGCTCCCCCACTCCACCTGAGACGGGCCCCACACCCCACAGCTTCCGCCCGCGGCACGGGCCGGGGGGCGGCCACGTCCTGTGGTCGCCAGACGATCAGGAAGGCACACCCATGCAGAACGGAACCGACCTCTACGCATTCGCCATCGACGGCGCCGCATTCGCCAAGGCGTGCGGCGGCAACACCCACCCCGACGGCGAGTCCTGCGTGACCCTCGCCCGCATCGGCGCGGACGCCTGGGCGCTGGGTGACAGCAAGCGGCCGGGCATGGAGCCGTTGCGCTTCACCACGGCCGAGCTGGACGCCGCGGGGATCGCTCCGGAGCGCTTCGGCCTCTCGGCCTAGAGGGCACCCAGCCGGCCTCGGCCCCTCCCCCCAGGGGCCGAGGCCTCCAATCACACTGAACGGGACGCAAGTTGCACCATCACGGCTATCTGTGGGCGGGTCCGAAGCAGCGGTTCGACCAGGAAGCCCTCCGCCGTCCCCCACACCCCGAGCCGCCCCCGGCCGGCAGCAAGCCGGAGCTGATCCAGCGGTACCGCGACGTCCTCGCCGACTTCCCCGTATCCGATCTGCCGCCGCTCGAGACGGCCCACTGGCTCATGAAGCCCCAGGATCTGATCCGTGGGACGTGGGACGAGCCGAAGAGGGCTGCGGAATGGCTCGGTGAGCGACTGACCGAGTATGTGCGCCGTTTCGCTTCCCCTTCGGACCGAGACACCACGCGCATGACCGTGCTGATCAACTCCGCTGCTGAGCGTCTTGGTTGGGGTGGCGACATGTCCCTGGGCTTCTACCTCGAACGACCCGCGTTCCTGTCGTTGGCCTTGGTGACCTGCTCCCCCAACAGCACCGCACCCGATCTCGACTGCCCGGCTCCCCGCCCCCGAGTCGCGCGTACGTCAGGGTGAGGCCTGGAAACGTGAGAGCGACGCGCTCGATCCGGCCGAGGCCGCGGCACTGCGGCATACCCTGGGACAGCTCGCCGCCGTCGGCCTCACCGCGCGGTGAGGCCGGTCGATGGGGCAAGACACCCTCCAGCGGCGTCACCTTTCTGCACGAGCCTGGTGACACCTGAGGCCCGGCCCGGCTCGCGTAGGAGTGAGCCGACGGGCCACCCCGCCAACCCCCTGATAGACAGGACCCATGAAGCGCGACGAGCTGCTGTGGTTCCTTCGCCGGTACAAGCTCGCCGTCCAGGCGACAGTGACCCCGGACGGAGCACCCCAGGCCGCGGTCGTCGGGTTCGCGGTCACTGACGAGCTCGAGATCGTCTTCGACACCGTCGAGACGACCCGCAAGTGCTTCAACCTGCGTACCGACCCCCGCATCGCCCTCGTGATCGGCTGGGACGACGCGGTCACCGCGCAGATCGAGGGCGTCGCGGACTTCCCCACCGGCTCCGAGCTCGAACGCCTTCAGCAGTGCTACTTCGCCGCGTATCCCGACGGCCGGGACCGGCTCGCCTGGCCCGGCATCACCCATGTGCGGGTACGGCCGACCTGGGTGCGGTACAGCGACTTCACCCAGGACCCTCCGCACATCGTCGAGCTGCCCCTCCCATAAACGGTCAGCCGTCAGGACGCCGGTGTCAGGGCGGGCTTGGCCACGAGCTGCCCATTCTTCTCGCAACCCAGATTCTTCGCGAGTGCGAGGGAAGCTGAATTCAGGATCGTCAAACTGTTCTCACGAACCTTCTGGGAATTTCCCTCAGGCTCAGTTCGATACTTGAGCTCACCCCGAATTATCGCCGGAGAGCCCTCACTGCCAGACAGTTTCTTACTTACGCACTCGTTGTACAGAACGGCTTCATCGGTTTTGGCCAATGCCTTTCGGCCAATTTTGTACTTCGTGAATTTCGGATCCTCGCCACCGACTGCCACATTCTTCTCGTCGGTCAGAGAATAGGCGATCTCCAGGTCGAACGCCACACCGGACTGGACTGTGTACACCTTGCACAGAATATGATCCTTCGCCCAGGTGTCGGCCGAGGCCGAATAATCCCCGACGATGCTCTTGGCAACATCTTGCAGGTCACCCTCCGAGGAGAGTTGTGAGAACTCCTTCACGCCGGAGACGGTTTCGATCGCTTGACCTGCGTCAGCCGAAAAGGCGCCATCGCAGAGCTGCTTGGAGCTCACTGAATCCTTGCCGTGATCGGGCTCATCCTTGTCGTCGTCGCACGCCGCGAGGACAAGAGGAGCAAGCAAGGCAAGCAATATCGCGCCAACTTTCCTCACCGGGAATTTCATGTGAACCACTTTCAGCCCGTAACGAGTCTACTGTTCAGGATTGGGCCATGTGGGCCGCACGATTACTCCCCTTGTCGTAACCGCTGTTCAGCGCTTCCTCCAAGTCGCCGCCAAATTCGCTGTCACGCTCGATCCCATGGAGCTTCATAAACTCTCTCATCGGAGCTTCCGACGTGGCTTCACCGGCGTCATAAATGGCGAGCCGCTGCTTCAGGACGTCGTCACCACTGTCTTGTTGTTTGGATTCGCTCCAGTCGCCGATCACATTTCCGAGATGCTGTTCAAGAGCTCCCGTTCCCGCATCCGTGATGACCGGGATCAAGGTAGCGGCAACGCCCGCGGCTGCGACAGGGGGAAGGAAGGCGGCACCTGCGGCGATCCCCACTCCCGTGCCGAACTCGATCCAGCCCGCCCGCTTTTCCAGGGCCTTGTTGTAAGCCTCGTCCTTCGCCAGACCGTCGGCCTTGACCTGGTCGGCACGTGACTCGTCGAGCATGCCCTGCACCTCACCGCCGGTGCGTACGGCCTCTCGGGCATGGGCCTGGTTGATCGTTCCGTTGTCGCCGACCTGGGCGTCGAGCACGCTGGTCGTGTAGATCTTCTCGGCGTTCGAGAGCTCCGCATAGGCATCCGGATGCCTGCCCAGCGCGTTGAGAAAGTTTCGCGCACCGTCCCGGCCGAATTCGGCGTGATCTGCTGGGTCGCGCTGAGGAGCGAACATGCTCGTCGAGTCGTTGTCGTTCAACGCCCAGTTGATGTCGTCGACATAGCCCGCTCCCATCCGGCCAAGACTGTCGGAGAGCACCTCCTGGCGGTCGAGCAAGTCGGCGTCACCGTACTTCTCGACAACGGACTTCATGATGGCCGCGGAGTCTTCGTCTCTGACCAGCTTGGGCGTCGGGTCGTCGTAGGCATGTCCGAGGGTGGCCGCCTCCAGGGCGTGCCCAAGCGCGTCGGGCACGTAGTTCGTGGCCTTTTGTATTGCGTCCGGGTTGAAGTGACCGTTGATGTCGCCCGGGAATCCCTTGTAGTCCTCGTTGGTGAAGTAGTCCAGGTAGTTGGTGATGGCCTCATTCTTGACCTTGCCGAGGTCGGCAGCTCCGCCCTTGACGGTCCCGTCCTCGTTGTAGGCCGTGGGCTCCGCCGTGAAGAACTGCTTCGCTGCTTCCGGACTGTGCCCAAGAGCCTCCAGCACCCCGGGAACCGGGTCGAAGCCGGCACCCTCCTTGCCCGACGGGTTGTACAGATTCGTGCCGAACTCGCTCTTCGAGTGGGCGAAGAGGATCGGGTCCTTCTGCTGAAGTTGAATCACGTGTTCAGCAATGGGGTTCAGGAACTTCGGGTCGTAGTTTCCATAACGCATGATCCCGCCGAGCAGCTGGTAGCCGAAGGGAGGTGAGTCCCTGCCGTACTTCTCGAGCGGAATCTGCTGGGTTCCGAGCTTACGGAACTGCGCACCCCAGTCCTTGAGGTACCCGGGGTTGTGATCCGGGTCGGTGGCTGTTGCCAGGGTGAGGCCCATGTTGCGCTGGAGTTCCTTGGTCAACTCCAGACGCGCCTTGTTGTCCCCGTGGGCGCTGTCGATGGACATCTGACCGAAGAATTCCAGAGCTTGCTTGGGCCCGCCCAGGCCCGTATAGAACGCGTCCGCGAACTCGGGGTCCTTCGTGTTGTACTTCATGATGCTGTTGAACTCGGCGAACTGCTTGTCGTTCATCTTCCGGCCGAGCCTGGCCAGTTCGAGCGCTCGGTCCTTCTCGGCGTCGTCCAGCGATGCGTAGTTGTTGCTGCTGAAGTCGTTGGGGTCATTCTTGTTGGTTCTGCCGAGCGCCCTGGCCATGTTGGCGTCGATCTCCGCGGCATGAGCTGTCAACCCCGTGATCCGGTCAGCCAGTTCCTGTGCTGCATCGAGTTGTTTTTGTGTGCGTTCGTCACTGTCCCCCCGTATGTGGGGGAAGTACCACCGGACTGCCCCGCCGCCGATGTCCTCGATCCTGACACCCAGGTTGGGCGCATCCACATCGACTGCGGTCTTCATGCTCTTCTGGATCGCGACGAGTTCCGTATGGGCGTCGTCAAGGAGTGTCCAGATACTCTTGGCCTCCGCGTGCGCGTCGTCGAACTGCTTTGCCGTCTTCTACAGAATGAAGGCTTCATGACCGACGGCGCCCAAGTCGTCCTGGTAGGCGACGAAATCACCCTGCCCGCCACCCCCGGCATCCGCAGGCAATTGATTGAGCCGCATTCCCGTGGAGCCCTTCTCGGCCGCCTGTGCTTTCAGCTGCTCCCATTCGTCCCACGCCATGAGAGGATCCCTTCCCCGTTATCCGCCTCGTCCCCGTACGCCCGTCTGGTGGACGGCAACTTCCACGTCAACCTAGCAACTGGGCTTTTTGTCCATCGGTGTTCTTCCGCATCTCACATGATTCCTTCACCCTTGACCGGCCCCGGCAAGTCGTGGCCCCAAATAATCGGTCAGCCGTCCAGCCCCTCCGCCAGCACCTCCGCCAGATGCCGCGCCCGCCGCCCCTCCACCTGCTCCAGTTGCGTACGGCAGGAGAAGCCGTCCGCCAGGACCTCCGCGGACTCGCCCGCCGCGCGGACCGCCGGGAGCAGTTGGTCCTCCGCGCACGCCACCGACACCTCGTAGTGGCCCCGCTCGAAGCCGAAGTTGCCCGCGAGTCCGCAGCAGCCGCCGCTCAACTCGCCCTCCAGACCCGCACGTTCGCGAAGTCGGCGGTCCGCCGCGTCGCCCAGGACCGCGTGCTGGTGGCAGTGCGTCTGGCCCGCCACCGGGCGGTTGATCCGGGGCGGGGTCCAGTCCGGGGCGCACTCCTCCAGGGCCTGGGCGAAGGTGCGTACGGACGAGGCCAGGCGGGCCGCCCGTGGGTCGTCGGACAGGAGCTCCGGCAGATCCGTCTTCAGGGCCGCCGCGCAGCTCGGTTCCAGTACGACGACCGGGACGCCCAGCTCCAGCAGCGGTTCCACCGTGTCCAGCGTGTGGCGCATGACCGTACGGGCCCGGTCGAGCTGGCCCGTGGAGACGTACGTCAGTCCGCAGCAGACCCGGCCCGGCGGAAGGGCGATGCCGATGCCCGCCGACTCCATGACCTGCACCGCCGCCCGGCCCACGGACGGCGACAGATGGTCGGTGAAGGTGTCCGGCCACAGCACGGCCGTACGGCCGGCCGCGAAGACCGCCGTCCGGTCGCCCATGTGCTCCCGCAGCCAGCGCCGGAACGTCACCGGCGCGAGCCTCGGCAGCTCGCGCTCCGGCGCGATCCCGCCCAGCCGTTTCGCGAGCGCGGCCAGCGGCCGGACCCCGGCCGCCGCGTTGGCCACCCGCGCGAACGGCGCCGCCGCCCGCAGCCACACCGGCAGCCACCCCATCGCGTAGTGCGAGGCCGGCCGCCGTCGGCCCGCGTAGTGGTGATGCAGGAACTCCGCCTTGTACGTGGCCATGTCGACGCCCACCGGGCAGTCGCTCCGGCAGCCCTTGCAGGAGAGGCACAGATCCAGCGCGTCCCGTACCTCCTCCGAGCGCCAGCCGTCACGGACGACCTCGCCCGCGAGCATCTCGTGCAGCAGCCGGGCGCGGCCGCGCGTCGAGTGGGCCTCCTCGCCCGTGGCGCGGAACGACGGGCACATCACGTCCGTACCTGAACCCGGCCCGGCGACACGGCACTTGGCGACGCCCACGCACCGCCGTACCGCCACCGAGAAGTCCCCGCCGTCGTGCGGATAGCCGAAGGCGACCTCCACCGGCTTCTTCGGCAGCACCTCGAAGCGGAGGTTGGCGTCGAGGCGGTCCGGGCGGGCCAGCATCCCCGGGTTCATACCGCCCGCCGGGTCCCACAGGTCCTTGAACCGGCCGAAGAGGCCGACCAGTTCGTCGCCGTACATCTTCGGCAGCAGCTCCGCGCGCGCCTGACCGTCGCCGTGCTCCCCCGACAGCGAGCCGCCGTGCGCGACCACGAGCTCCGCGACCTCCTCGGAGAACCGCCGGAAGGCCCGTACTCCCTCCGCACTCATCAGGTCGAAGTCGATACGGACATGAATACAGCCGTCCCCGAAGTGCCCGTACGGCGTACCGCGCAGACCGTGCTCGGCGAGCAGCGCGCGGAAGTCCCGCAGATACGCGCCCAGCCGGGCCGGCGGCACCGCGCAGTCCTCCCACCCCGGCCACGCCTCACCGCCGTCGGCGGTCCTGGTCGCCGTCCCCGCCGCGTCCTCCCGCACCCGCCACAGCGCCCGCATACCGGCCGGGTCGTCCACCACCGTGCCGTCCAGCGCCTCCGCCGCCCGCACGATGCCGTCCGCCCGCGCCCGCGCCTCGGCCGCGGTGTCGCCGCCCGTCTCCACGAAGAGCCAGGCCCCGCCGCGCGGCAGCCCCCGCACGTCCCGCACCAGGTCCTCGGCCATGCCCTCGACGGTCAGCGGGCGGTACGCCAGCAGGCCCGGGGCCGCATCCGCCGCCGCGCTCTCGTCGGCGTAGCCGAGCACGGCGAGCGCCCGTGCGCGCGGCGCCTCGACCAGCCGTACCGTCGCCTCGGTCAGCACGCCCAGCGTGCCCTCGCTGCCGCAGAAGGCCCGCGCCAGATCGACGCCCTTCTCGGGCAGCAGAGCGTCCAGCGCGTAGCCGGAGATACGCCTCGGCAGCCCGTCCGGGAACCCGGTCCGCAGCAGCGCCAGATTCCGGTCGACCAGGTCCCGCAGCCCCGTCGGCGCGCCGCCCTCCCAGCCCTGCCCGAGCCGCAGTTCCGCGCCGCCGTAGGTGTGCACGGACAGATTCCGGACGTTGTCGGCGGTCGTACCCCACGCCACCGAGTGCGAGCCGCACGAATTGTTGCCGATCATCCCGCCGAGCGTGCAGCGGCTGTGCGTGGACGGGTCGGGTCCGAACGTCAGCCCATGTGGCCGTACGGCGTCCCGCACGGTGTCCAGGACGACGCCCGGCTGCACCACCGCCGTACGCGCCGCCGCGTCCACCGCCACCACCGCCGTCATATGGCGGGTGAAGTCCAGGACGACGCCGATGCCGGTGGCCTGACCTGCGATGGAGGTTCCGGCGCCGCGCGGCACCACCGGCACCCCGTGCCGTCGGCACACCTCCAGGGCGGCGGCCACGTCCTCGGCGTCGCGCGGCGCGACGACGCCGACCGGCACACGCCGGTAGTTGGACGCGTCCATGGTCATCAGCGCCCGCGCGGCCGCGCTGAAGTCCACCTCGCCGCGCACCGCCCGGGTGAGCGCGCGCGCCAGTTCGCCCGCCTCCCGGCGGTCCCGCCCGCCCCGGCCGCCCCACCGTCCCTGTCGCTGTTCAGCCATGTGTCTCAGGATGCCCCTGTCTCTCTCGTCACACCGGAAGGAAACGTGCCAGCTGCGCACGCTGCGCCGCACCGCCCGCGACGAAACCCCACAAGAACTTCCCAATGCGATCGGCAACTCTCCTATAGTGGCGACAACTTGATCAGGAACAAGCGGCTCCAGTTACTGCCACCGCCACCCCCGGAAGGCAACACTCGATGACCGGCACCGACGAAAACCGATGACCCGCGTCACGCGAGCGGTCCCCCCGGCGCAGCCCCACCCCACGCTCGCCGGGACGACCGTCAACACTCTGAAGATCGTCGTCGTAGGCGGCTTCGGAGTCGGCAAGACGACCATGGTCCGCTCCGTCAGCGAGATCCGTCCGCTGCACACGGAGGAGGTGATGAGCCGCGCCGGCCTCAGCCTCGACGACACGACCCGCGTACGGAAAAAATCCGACACCACCGTCGCCTTCGACTTCGGCCGGATCACGATCGACGAAAACAGCGTCCTGTACCTCTTCGGCGCCCCCGGCCAGGAACGCTTCTGGTTCCTCTGGGACCGCGTCTTCGCCGGCACGCTCGGCGCGGTCGTCCTCGTCGACACCCGCTGCCTCGACGACGCCGGGTACGCGATCGACCGTCTTGAACACAACGGCACGCCCTTCATCGTCGCCGTGAACGACTTCGGCGGCCCCTTCCACAGCGACGAGCAGATCCGCGAGGCGCTCGCTCTCGGGCCCGAAGTGCCGCTGATGGAGTTCGACGCCCGGGACCACTCCTCCAGCAAGTTCGTCCTGCTCGCGCTGATCGAGCACATGCACGCGCTGTCCTTGCCCCACAAGGACTGACGCGCAGCTCAGCGGGCCCCCCGGCGGCCGAGACCGCCGTCTCATCCGCCGGACCGCGTATCCGTCCTGCCCCCGGACCGGTATACGCTCCCGAACGTGGCTGAGATCCAGATTCCCGCTGACATCAAGCCCGCCGACGGCCGTTTCGGCGCGGGCCCCTCCAAGGTGCGTACGGAGGCGCTGGACGCCCTGGCCGCCACCGGCACCTCTCTCCTCGGTACGTCCCACCGCCAGGCCCCGGTGAAGAACCTGGTCGGCGCGGTGCGCGACGGCGTACGCGACCTCTTCCAGCTCCCCGAGGGCTATGAGGTGATCCTGGGCAACGGCGGCTCCACCGCCTTCTGGGACATCGCGACGTACGGCCTGATCGAGAGCAAGTCGCAGCACCTCGCCTTCGGCGAGTTCTCCTCCAAGTTCGCCAAGGCCGCGAAGCTCGCGCCGTGGCTGGCCGAGCCGACCGTCATCTCCTCCGACCCGGGCACGCACCCGGACCCGGAGGCCGAGGCCGGTGTCGACGTCTACGCCTTCACGCACAACGAGACCTCGACCGGCGTCGCGGCCCCGATCAAGCGCGTCGCGGGCGCGGACGAGGGTTCGCTGGTCCTGGTCGACGCCACCTCCGGCGCGGGCGGCCTGCCGGTCGACATCGCCGAGACGGATGTCTACTACTTCGCCCCGCAGAAGTCCTTCGCCTCCGACGGCGGCCTGTGGATCGGTGTCTTCTCCCCGGCCGCACTCGAGCGCGCCGCCCGTATCCATGACTCGGGCCGCCATGTCCCGGAGTTCTTCAGCCTCCCGACGGCGATCGACAACTCGCTGAAGAACCAGACGTACAACACTCCGGCGCTGGCCACGCTCTTCCTCCTGAACGAGCAGCTGACCTGGCTGAACAGCCAGGGCGGCCTGGACTGGTCGGTCCGGCGCACGGCGACGTCCTCGCGGACGCTGTACGGCTGGGCCGAGGCTTCCAAGTACGCGACGCCGTTCGTCATCGACCCGGCGAAGCGCTCGCAGGTCATCGGCACGATCGACTTCGCGGACGAGATCGACGCGGCGGCGGTCGCGAAGGTGCTGCGCGCCAACGGCATCGTCGACACCGAGCCGTACCGCAAGCTGGGCCGCAACCAGTTGCGCGTGGCGATGTTCCCGGCGATCGACCCGGCGGACGTCGAGGCGCTGACGGCGTGCATCGACTACGTGATCGAGAAGCTGTAACCGAAGGCTGTACGACGAGGGGCCCGGGCGCGCGTCGCGTCCGGGCCCCTCGTCCGTGCGCACTCGGCCCCGGATGGGCCGCCGCGGGCGTGCTGCCCTCCCCCCGCTGTCCAGGAGGACTCGTCTGCGGTCTGCTGCGGCCCCGGGCGCGACGGGCATCGTGTCACCTGTACGGCGTGCACTCACACGTGCGAGTGACGGGCCGCGCACCGGACACACGGTGGTCCACCGGCCCACGATGATGGCCTCGACACCAGCCACCGGGAGGCCCGCATGTCTGCCGCAGCAGCCGAGCACCCCTGTGACGGCGAGCCGGAGACACTGCTCGAGACGGCCAACCGTCTCGCGGAGCAGCACCCCGGCCACCGCTTCGAGATCATCGGTGGCGTCATCAAGGTGGCCCCGCTACCGGACGGTGCCCATGCAAGGGCTTTGACCGACCTCATGATCCCCTTCCTCGCCGCAGGTCTGCACGGCGAGGAGTCAAAGGTGCTCCAGGCGGTCGGCCTCTGGCTGCCGGGAGGTCCGGAGGACTACGCCATCCCGGACCTCGCCGTCGTCGATGCCGACTTCGAAGAGCGCCTCGTCGAGAACAACTGCTACGACCCGGCCGTCTTCCGGCTGGTGTTGGAAGTTACCTCCAGCAACTACCAGCAGGATCTGCGGAACAAGGTCATCGCCTACGCCGAGGCCAAGATCCCCGTCTACGTGATCGTCGATCGCAAGCACCATCGCGTCCATGTCCTGACAGACCCCATCGCCAACGACTACGACACACACCGCATCCACGCAGCGGGCGAGCAGATCGCCCTCCCCGGGGCGATCGGCGCCGAGGTCAAGCTCGACGTGGCAGCTCTCCTGCAGGCCGGCGAACGACACAGCTGACACCGCGCCCAGCGGCTCAGCCGCTGATGACGGCCGCCCGAGGTATGCCCGCTCGGCGAGTGACCATTCGTGGCACCGGTTGGGCGTCAGCGTCATCGGGAGGCACGACGTTCAGCCGCGCCGCAGCAGACGCTTCACGCCGAGGACAAGTGCGGCGGCGCCGACGATGCCGATCAGTCCGTACGTGAGGGTGGTCTTGTCGCCGCCATCGCTTCCGGCGGCCGAACTCCCGCCCTTGGACGGCGACTTGCTGTCCCCGTCCGAAGCGGAGTCCTTGCCGGTCGGGACCCGCTCCACCCCGCTCTGCTTCCCCTCCGAGCCGAACATCAGCGCTTTCCCGTCCAGCGTGTACGTGACCGACTCGGCCTGCCCCTGAAGCGGCGCGCTCACCCGGTGGTCCGCGCCGAGCTTGCCGTCCTTCCACACGTATCCCCGCGCGCTGAAGTACGAGCGCAGCACCAGCTCCTTGCCGTCGGGCGAGAAGGCCCCGTCCGTCACCCACGGCACCTCGCCGATCCGCCGGAAGACATTGGTCCCGGAGGCGGTGAGTGTGGCGGGGCCCTCGTACAGGCCGCCGCCGCCGTCGTTCTTCGATGCGATGTAGACCCGGCCGGTCTTGGGATGGACCATCAGCGCCTCGGCGTTGCGCGCGCCGTCCGCGTACTTGACGGTGTACTGCGTCGCCCGGACGGTCATGTCCTTGAGGGCCTTGGGCTCGGGGAACTTGTAGATCCAGACGTGGTCCCAGCTGCCGTTGAGGTTGTCGCCGATGTCGCCCACGTACACGTTCCCGTCGGGTCCCACCGAGATGGCCTCCATGTCGCGGGGCTTCCCGACCCCCTCCAGAGTGACCGTCGCGACAGTCTCGCCGGTCTTGGAGTCGACGGCGAAGACGCGCGGCTCGTCCTGGTCGTTGTGCGTCCAGTAGATCCCGGGGTGCGCGCGACTGGCCGCGAGCCCGCTGGACTCCGTGATCCTCGGGTCCTTGATCGTGAAGCCGGAGTCGTCGGAGGCGGGGTCGTCGGAGGCGGCGGGGCCCGCGGCGAGCAGCACGACGGCGGCGGCAACTCCGATGGCGGCGGAACCGGTGACGTACGGAAGCGAACGCATGCCCCCAGCCTGCCATCTCGCGCGGACATGATCAGCTTGCGCCGCCGACGGCGTCGCCCTTGCCGCCCTTGCCGCCGTGGCCGCCGTGGCCGCAGTGGCCGCCGCCGTGGCCAGCCTCACATCGCAGATGCGCGGCTTGATCCGACATGATGACCCCCATGCGTTTCATGTTCGTCGGCGACTCCATGACCATCGGACGCGCCGGCGACTACAGCTGGCGCTACCGCATGTGGCAGCACCTCAACACATCCTTCGACGGCCCGCACGAGATCGTCGGCCCGCGGACCGAGCTGTACGACACGGTGGCGAACGCGCCGGTGTCGTACGCGTACGCCGACCCCGCCTTCCCCGCCGAGGCCCGCCGCCACCTGTCCGGCTGGGGCGAAGGCTGGCTGCACATGGCCCCGCTGATCCGGGAGACGGTCACGGCGGAGAAGGCCGACATCCTGCTGGTCTCGCTCGGCCTGATAGACCTCGGCTTCTACACGGACAGCACCCAAACCGCCCTGAACGCCCGCCAGTTCATCGCCGAGGCCCGCGCGGCCAACCCGCATGTGCGGATGGTCCTGCTGCCGGTCATCCCGAACATACGGGCCCGGTCGGACGCCCCGTTCGCGGCGGAGTGCGCCCGCTTCAACGAACTCCTGGCGAAGGCGGTCGCGGACCTGGACACCGCGGCCTCACCGATACTGCTGGCGTCGCCCCCGGAGTCGTACGCCCTCGACACGGACACGTACGACGGGACACACCCGGGCCCGACGGGCGAACACAAACTGGCGGGGGCGTTCGCGGGGGCGATGCACGAGGCGTGGGGGCTGGGCGGGCGGTACGGGGCCGTGGCGACCGGCGTCAGCGCGTCAGGGGTTTGACCGCGCCCCTGACACGCAAGGAGATCGCGAGATCCGCGAAGTCGAGCGCCCGCTCCTTGCCCTCCGTGCCGGACGCGCTGTCGACGAGAGCCTGCGACCACCAGGCGTCGAGGAACGCCACGAAGTCCGGCCCTTCGGACAGCGTGGCCGGCTCACGGTCCAGGTCAGGGAGTCGTTCCGGCTTCAGGGCCGCTCGGATCCCCTGGAGGTTGCGCGGAACCATGTCCCCCGTGAAGCCGAGGTCCTGCCGGGCCTCCACCAGGATGTCGCTCCATGTCGCCATGCCCCTACCCCTCTTCTGGACTGTCTGGCGGGCTACGGCAGCAGCGTAGGGCGCGCTACGCACCGGGGACGCCTTCCTGCAGGAGTGTCCGCCAGGACACCGCTCTGGCCGGTGGCCGGTGACGGGAGGCCGGGCCGAGGCGGCACGGGCCGCAATGGGTCTCGTCCCCCACCGGGCGGAAGACATGGTCCTCCCCCGGCCCCTCGCAGATCACCAGCCCGTGCGGTGCGGGAGCAGCGGCCTCAGGGGCGGCCGGGAGCTTGTGGAGCAGCCGGTGGCGGAGGAAGCCCACCGCCGAGCGGATGCCGTCTGCCGGGAGGCCCGTCGTCAGGGCGTGCCGCAGCTCGGCCGCCGGGATGCCGCGTCGCAGCCACTCCGCCGCCGCGTCCGCCAGCCCTCGCGCCTCCCGTACACCGATGAGGAGTTGCCGGTTGGAGTGGCGCAGCGACAGCAACACCCTCTCGGCAGCCGCAAGTTCGGCCTCCGGCTCGCCTTCGGGAGCGGGAGCTTCCGGGTCTTCGGAGGGTGGGTGGGGAAGGTTCTTCTCCCGTTCTTCTTTGGGAGGAGCGCCGACGATCCGTTGGTCCGGTTCACCGACCGTCGGGGGCCGCTCGTTCGGCGGCTCCTCGGGCGGGGCCCCGTTCCGGAGCCGGGACGCCTCCTCACGCGTGAGGGTGACGTTCGAGAGGAGTTGGTCCGTGGACCAGCGCCCGCCTTCGCCCTGCCACCGCCAGACGTGCAAATACCCGCAGGCTTCGAGGAGTTCCTTCGCCCGCTGGTAGGCGCGGGTCTTCATACCCAGCTTCGCCGCGTGTTCGCCGAGAGGCCGCGCCGACTCGTACTCGGGGAGGCCCTGTACGTACAGAAGGAGGATCTTCGCGTCGCTGCTCAGCCCTGGATGGCGTACGACGTCGTGCGAAGCCTTCGTGAAGCGCCGAAGGGGCGCGATAGCATGCCGAAGCATCCCGGTGGACCTCTAGCTTCCACTCGTGGTGAAGGTCCTCGGATGGTGTTGGCGCACCGCCGGGGACCGCCCCGTTTTACGGAGCGTGATGACGCGATCACCGTACAGCACACATGACCGTCTCGTGCAACAACTCCGGTTCTACGAACGGAGCTTCGATTGACGGGCGGGACCGCCAGTCCAGCGGCCACGTCAGCCCGTCGAACGCCGGCACCCCGACGAAGGCGGCACTGCGCCCGTACCGACTGAGCGCCCGGGCGCCCGCCGGCCACGTGTACGCGGAGGCGGACTGCGGGGGCAGCAGGAAGTACATGTTCCGCTCACCCGTGGCCTCGCGGACGATTGGCCCGGCGCGGAAATCCGTGAACTGCATGAGCTCGTAAGCCACTTGCTCGGCCAGCATGCCCGCGATGCGTACGGCGTCGAAGTGGATGCCCGCGTGACGCAGGGCGTGTCCGGATGCAGGCACCCAGGTGGGGGCACTTTCTCGGTTCATGAAGGAGACGATTCCGCGCCGGGGTTCAATGTGACCAGCACCACACGACGGTCGTGCAGGTCTGTGCACTCGGGGAGGACGTTGTGCACTCCAGTGAACGAGGTTCGAGGTCGTTCGGCGCGTTACTGCGCTTCCACCGCGAGCGGGCCGACTTCTCGCAGGAGGCGTTGGCCGGGCGCATCGGGTTCTCCAAGTCCCAGGTGGCGATGGTGGAACGGGGAGAGCGCCAGCCGAGGGGGAAGTTCGTGTCGCACGCGGACGAGGTCCTGGGTGCACAAGGTGCACTGGTCGTCGTGGCGGAGAAGGAGTTCGAGGTCAGCGGGCTACGGCCATGGACCGAGGACTACCTGATTGAGGAGCAGAAGGCGGCTGCCCTCCACGCGTACCAGAACCATGTGATTCCTGGCGCCCTCCAGACCGAGCCGTACGCACGCGCGGTCTTCAACTGCAACTACTGCCCGCCGCTGGACGACGAGGAGATCGAGAAACGAGTGGCGGCCCGACTCGAACGGCAGAAGCTCTTCCGCCGCAAGCCCACGCCCATCGTCAGTTACGTTCTGGAGCAGAGCACGCTCACCCGGCCCCTCGGCGGCCCTACCGTCCTCAAGGAGCAGTTGCATCACATCCTCGACGTCGGCCGCCTTCGCCATGTTGAGGTCCAGGTCGTGCCTCATGACCGGCAGACCCACGCCGGACTCGCCGGGCCCATGATCCTGCTGGAGACAGCTGAGCGACGCCAGCTCGCTTACGTCGAAGGGCAGAACGGCGGCTACTTCGTGAGCGAACAGCCGGACCTAGGTGACATGTTCGGTCGATATGGCATTCTGCGGGCTCAGGCACTCACTCCCGAAGAGTCCGCGACACTGATCGAACGGGTGGCACAGGGACTATGAGCACGGACCTCGACTGGTTCAAGAGCAGCTACAGCAGCGAGCAGGGCGAGTGCGTCGAGGTGGCCACCTGCCCCGCCACCATCCACGTCCGTGACTCCAAGGACACCACCCGCCCCGCCCTCGCCCTCTCTCCCACCGCCTGGACCGCCCTCATCGAGACCGTCAGGCGTACGCCGCCCACCTGGTGATCGCAAACTTGGACCCGTCGCGACGGACCTCCACCGCGCCCGCCCCCCCGAAGTGCGCCGGGACCACCAACTCCCCCTCGTCCGCCGCGCGTTCGAGGACGCTCCTCCTGCTCGCCGCCGCGCGCTCCGCGTCTTCGTCGAAGCAGCTGTTGCAGGACGGTTCGAGGATCTGCACCGGGCTGTGCAGCAGATCGCCGACGAACACCGCCCGGTCGCTCCCGGACGCCAGCCTCAGCACTGCCGAGCCCGGCGTATGGCCGTGCGCGGACTCGAGCGTGAGGTTGGCGTCGATGCGGTGGGTACCCTCCCACAGCACCGCTTGGCCGGAGCGGTGCACCGGCTCGATGCTGTCGGCGAACACCAGCCGCTCGATCTCCCGGCGCTCGGGACGACTTCCGGGGCCGTCCGGGCCGAAGTGAGCGTTGTCGGCCGCCGGAAGCAGGTAGCCGGCGTTCGGGAAGGCAGGCACCCACTCGCCGTCCTGCTCGACGGTGTTCCAGCCGACGTGATCCGCGTGAATGTGAGTGTTGACCACGACGTCGACCTCCTCCGGCCGCACTCCGGCCCGGTCCAACCGACTCAGGAAGTCCGTCTTCAGGTTGTCGAACGGCGGGGCACCGGGCCGCTGCCGGCCGTTGCCGACCCCCGTGTCGACCAGCACCGTCTTCCCCTCGCTGCGCAGCACCCATGTCTGCACCGTGGCGACGAAGCTGTCACTGTCCGGCTCCCAGAACTCCGGCGCCATCCACTCCTTGTTGTCGCTCCAGACCTCCCCCAGGCAGTCCGGGACAATTTCCCGGGTGGGGCCGAACGGCCCCTGCAACTCCCTGACCCTGATGACCTCGACGTCACCCATCATGATGCGGTCCACGGTCGACACCTCTCATCGGCTGCTCTGTCCCGGTCGAGCCTAGGAAGGGCATGGTGAGCGGCTCAATGCCTGTGCTGCTCAATCGGATACGCGCACGACTCAGCGGTGGTGCGTATCGCTACGCTGGCGCGATGGATGTCGTCAGTGACGCGATCTCGGCCGTCCGCATCGGGCGCCCCTCGTCCAACCGGGTCCGGATAGCCGGAACTTGGTGCTCCCGCTTCGACGCATACGACGGAGCAGGCTTCCATGTCGTACTGGAAGGCAGCTGCTGGCTGCAGCCCGACCGCGGCTCAGCGGTCTCCCTCGGCGCGGGCGATGTGGTGCTTCTGCCGCACGGCGCGGGCCATGTGCTCGCCGACAGCCCCGCCGACCGGCGCGCACTCGAGGCGGCGGTCCCCTTCGAGCGCTGGGTCGACGGACACGGACTGCGGATGGCCGCGCCTCCACCACCGCCCGCGGACGCACCTGGCGCGGCGGAGCTGCTGTGCGGCAAGTACCGGCTCGACCGCAGCCATACGCACCCCCTGATGGCGGAGCTGCCGGATGTCGTCCATCTGCCGAACCGCGTCGGCAGCCACCCGGAACTGCGCGCGGCGATCGACCTGCTCGGCCGGGAGATCGGCGCCCACCGCCCCGGCACGGGCGTGGTCGTCCCCGGGCTGCTCGACCTGCTGCTCGTCTACATGGTGCGGGCCTGGATGACGGACGGCGGAGCCGACGGCGCCGCCGGCTGGCCCGCCGCGCTGAAGGACCCGGTGGTGGCCGCCGCCCTGCGGGTCCTGCACGAGGACCCCGCCGGGGCGTGGAGCAACGAACGGCTCGCCGCCCAGGTCGGCGTCTCCCGGGCCACGCTCGCGCGCAGATTCACCACCCTGGTCGGCCGCCCGCCGATGGCCTACCTGGGATGGTGGCGGCTGACCCGCGCGGCCGCCCTGCTACGCGACACCCAGGAGCCGCTGGACACTATCGCCCGCCGGGTCGGCTACGGCTCGCCGTACGCGCTCTCCCACGCCTTCAGCCGACAGTTCGGCACGACGCCGGGGCGATTTCGTGCGCAAGCGGCGTCACCGGTGAGTGGGTGACGCCGCCTCGCGGTCCGTACCCGGCGGTCAGAACACGAACGGACCGGGAGCCTGCGCCGAAGTGGCATTGCAGGTCGCGGTGATGCCGAAGACGACGACCTGCAGCGACGTGGCCTCCAGGCTGTCTCCCGAGGCGACCGTTCCGGTGAGCGGCCCGGTGGACACATCGCCCCCGGCGGGGATCGCCGGGTTGGAATTACCGGTGAACGTCGATGTTCCGGAGCCGTTCTTGGTCAGCGTGAGCGTCGACTTGACCGAGTTCGCTCCGATGTTGATGGGTGATTTGATCGCCGAAGTGGACAGGCTGATGGTCGCGGCCGTCCCGTCCTGAGTGGCGGTGAGCGTCGCCGTGCCCGAGCCGAACGATCCGCAGTCGAACGAGATCGTGGCGGTGTCCGGCGTCACCGCGTTCGCGGCGGGTGCCATCACGAGCGCGCCTGCGGCCAGTACGCCGGTGCTCACTAATACGCCGAATCCGAGTCTGCCGTGCTTCATGGGGTCCCGCTTTCATGTGGGGGTTACGGGCTGGCGTCGCCGACTGCCACTGCGCGGGCTCGCGAGATCCGCGGGGGGGGGTGTGTTGTGGGGGGTTACCCAGGGGCTCGATCCTGCGCCGGCCGCTGTGGGTCTGATGGGCAGTCAGTGACCATTGCATTGGGGCACGGGCTCCCTGAGATAGCAAGGACGATCGCGATGAATATTGACATGCACCGGCCAGATCCGGCCGCATTCTGAAGACCCACGCGAGCGGGTCCCGCCAACGCTCACCGGCGAAACCACCCGTTCGCCTCCCAAGAAGCACTGCTACCGGGTGATCTCATGGTGCGAGCTGACCCGGACCGGGTCGCGAGCCCGGTCCATGTCCTTGCACCAAGGACGGCCGCATCCTCACCTGCTTTCGTTGGACTTCCGCGGCCGTTCGTCCCCCCATGTCGCCCTCGAACCGACAGCGGACACCCGCGAAGCGCAACGCCGCGTTCGCACGCCCGGGTTCACGACGACACCGAGTAAGCGGAAGGCGATGTGCATGGCAATCAATGGTGCCCGTACCACCGATTTCCGAAGACCGCACCTTCAACGAGTGACGGCGACGATCGCGTTTCTTCTCGGGCTGGCCCTGCTCTGTTCGGCGGCAGTCCTGACCATGGCGACCAGCGCACGCGCGGCTACCGCACCGGGCCTGGGAGCCGCCGCAAGCTTCGGGGTGCTGGCCGGCTCGGAGGTCACCAACGACGGCCCCACCTACATCCACGGGGATGTGGGCGTCAGCCCGGGAACCATGGTCGGTGGCTTCCCACCCGGAATCGTGAACGGCTCGATCTACACGGCCGCAGGCGCAGCCCAGGCGCAGCTCGACCTGACCGACGCCTACGACAACGCCGCGGGGCAAGGCCCGAGCACCCCCGTGGCAGGAGACATCGGTGGCCAGACCCTGGGCCCGGGCACCTACAAATCCACGAGCACGCTCGGCGTCACCGAGACGCTTACGCTCGACGCCCATGGTGATCCCAACGCGGTCTTCCTCTTCCAGGTCGGATCGTCGCTGAACATCAGCACCAACAGCACCATCGCGCTCATCAATGGCGCTCAGCCGTGCAACGTCTTCTGGCAGGTCGGCATCACGGCGAGCCTGATGACCAATGCGTCCTTCCAGGGCACGATCATGGCGCTGACCTCGATCACGGTGGGCGCCAACGCCAGGGTCGAGGGCCGGCTACTCGCACGGAACGCCGAGGTGACGCTCCTGAGCGACGTGGTCCTGCGGCCGAGCTGCATCATCGGGCCGTCAGGGTCGCCCGGACCCAGCGGCCCCAGCGGCCCCGCCGGACCGAGCGGCGCGCCGGGCTCCACCGGCCCCAGCGGGCCAAGCGGCGCACCCGGATCCGTCGGTCCCACCGGACCCAGCGGTGCACCCGGATCCGTCGGTCCCACCGGACCCAGCGGTGCACCCGGATCTGTCGGCCCCACCGGACCCAGCGGCCCCGCCGGACCGAGCGGACCAAGCGGCACGCCCGGAATTCCCGGCCCCGCCGGACCGAGCGGACCCAGCGGAGCTCCCGGATCCGTCGGCCCATCTGGTCCCGCCGGTCCCACCGGACCAAGCGGAGTACCCGGATCTGTCGGCCCCACCGGACCAAGCGGAGTACCCGGATCTCCTGGCCCATCTGGTCCCGCCGGTCCCATCGGACCCAGCGGAGTACCCGGATCTCCCGGCCCCACCGGACCCAGCGGAGTACCCGGATCCCCCGGCCCCACCGGCCCCAGCGGCCCCGCCGGACCTACGGGCCCGACCGGTCCGAGCGGCGCGCCGGCACAACCACCCGGAGGACCCGGTCCGACTGGTCCCCCAACCAGTCCCCCCGGAACTACGAAGCCGCCCAAACCGACCGGCAAGCCTGGAACGGGCCATCCGCACGACGGCCACTCCAAGCCGGGTAAACCACACGAAACCGGACCACACAAGCCGACACATCCCCACGACTCAAAGGGCCCCCATCTGGCGGCCACCGGCTCAGGCAACCTTCACGCTTCCATGGCGGGCATGGGGGCAGCGCTGCTCATCGCAGGCGGCCTGGGCATGCTCCGTATCAAGAAGCGCACTCCCGACACCCGATCAGGCCGTCACGTCGGGTAGCAAGGCAGTTCAAGCAACCGACCAGTAGTGCACATCGCTACTGTCCGCCCCCGTCCACGGCCAAGTTGGCCCGTGGACGGGGGCGCTGTCGTCAGGGGTCGAGACGGGAGAGGCCGTCACCCCACTACGCCCGCGTCAGCCGGTTCGCGAACGTCGACATCGTGTACGTGCCGATGCCCATGACCACCTCCAGCGCGTTCTGCTCCGTATAGCCGTGCGCGAGGAACGCCCGCAGCTCCTCGTCGCCCACGCCCCCTGCCGTACGCAGCACCTCCAGCGCGAACTGCCGCACCGCTTCCAGCCGTTCGTCGTCGAGCGGCTTCTGCTCGCACAGTGCGGCGATCAACTCCTCCTCCGCGCCCAGCGACCGCAGCTTGCCGGTGTGCATGGCGACGCACACATGACACTCGTTGCGCGCCGCGACCGTCATGACGACCACCTCGCGCGCGACCGGATCCAAGGTCGTCTGCTCGAACATGGCGCTGAGCTTCAGGAAGCCGTCCAGCAGATGCGGTGACGCGGCGAGCTTGGCGACCGCGGACGGCAGATGGCCAAGGCGCTTGATGGTCGACTCCATGGAACGACGCGACGCGGCCGGAGCCGATTCCAGGGTGTGTTCGGTGAACATGTGGTGGCTCCTATAATCGACAACATGGTTGACGATAAAAAGGTAAACCAGGTTGTCGAAATGCGCAACGGCCATGCCGCCACGCCGGGTTACGAGCTGCCCCTGCTCCTCTTCGCCGGGTTCAGGTCCCTGATCGACCGGCTCCACGCCGAGCTGGCCGAGCAGGGCCACCCGGACGTCCGGCCCGCGCACGGCTTCGCCATGCAGGCGATCGGCGCGGGCGGCGCGACCGCGAGCGAGATCGGACGGCGGCTCGGTGTCTCCAAGCAGGCGGCCGGCAAGACGGTCGACCGGCTCGTGGCACTCGGCTATGCCGTACGCGCCGACGACCCCGCCGACGCCCGCCGCAAGCTCGTCCGCCTCACCCCGCACGGCATCGACGCGCTGACCCGTTCGGCCGCGATCTTCGACGAACTGCGCGCGGAGTGGGCCCGCACGCTGGGCGCGCGTCGCGTGGTCGAGATGGAGGAGGCGCTGCGTACGGTCGTCCCGGCGGAGGCCTTCCGCCTCGACGCCGCGGGCTGGTTCGGCGGCGCGTGACGCCTTCTCGACACCGGCGTGTCCCGGTCACCGTGCGTATCGTTGTACTACGCGGCTGCATGCGACCCCGCTGCAGCGGGGAGGAGCGCCACGATGACCGTCGTAGAGAGCGGCAGGATCGACATGGCCGACGACAACGCCGAGCGCTTGGACGAGTGGTTCGAGAGGCTTGAGCAGATGCCCGTCCCCGAAGGATTCACGGTTGAGATCGTCGGGGGAAGCGTCTTCATGTCGCCGCAGCGGAACGTCCATTGGCAGATCATCCGCAGGATCGTCAGAGCACTGGAAGACAAGTTCGGCATGGATGTCGAGGTGCTGTCGGACGTGCGCATCGATTTCCCCGGCCCGGAGAACGGCTTCTGTCCTGACGTGGCAAAGCTCCGCGAGGGAGCGGTGCCGGACAGCCGGGACCGCTGGCGCTTCGAGGACGTGGAGTTCATCGCCGAGGTGATTTCCAAGGGCACCGCCCTCAACGACTACGGCCCCAAGAAAATCGCCTACGCCGTCGCCGAAGTCCCCGTCTTCTTGATCGTTGACCCGTACACCGGTAAGTGTCTCCTCCACACTCAGCCCAAGGACGGGGACTACACGACGGAGACGAAGGTCGCTTTCGGGCAGCCGGTCGACCTCACCAGCACCCCCCTCGGCCTCACCCTCCCCACCGAGAAATTCCCCCGCGACTGACCCCGCCGTACCGCCTCGTGCCGTTGGGCCGGGTTCGGCGGCGCGTGACGAGTTCTCGTCACCGGCGTGTCCCGGTCACCGTGCGTATCGTTGTACTGGCGGCTGCATGCGATCGAGCGGCAGCGGGGAGGAGCGCCACGATGACCGTCGTAGAGACCGACAGGATCGAGATGGCCGACAGCAGCGACGAGCTCAGCTTGGACCGGATGTTCGAGTGGCTCGAGAAGATGCCCGTCCCCGAGGGATTCAAGGTAGAGATCGTCGGGGGGAACATCTTCATGTCGCCGCAACGGCAGACCCACTGGGAAATCATCTTCGACATCGCCCAGCAACTGAATGCCGCATACCCCCGGAATCGGCTGGCAGCCGACGTACGCATCGACTTCCCCGGGCATCTCAACGGCTTCGCCTGTGATGTGGCAGCGATGGCAGAACGATCGGTGAAGGATCAGAACGGGCGTTGGCGCTACCAGGACATCGAGTTCGTAGCCGAGGTCATCTCCAAGAACACCGCCACCAATGACTACGGCCCCAAAAAGGCTGCCTACGCCGACGCAGGCGTCCCCGTCTACCTCATCGTCGACCCGTACACAGGCAGGTCCCATCTCCACACCCAGCCCAAGGAGGGGGACTACCTCAGCGAGCTGACCGTCGGCTTCGGCGCACCGCTCGACCTGACCGGCACTCCCGTAGGACTCACCCTCACGACCGACGAATTCCCCCGCGACTGACCACCGGCCATCCTTGCCTGGAGCGTGCTCCAAGGCGTTGGCTTGGTACCCATGAAGTACACACAGCTCGGACGTACCGGACTCAAGGTCAGCCGACTCGTCCTCGGGACGATGAACTTCGGGCCTCAGACCGACGAGGCCGACAGCCACACGATCATGGACGCCGCGCTCGGCGCAGGCATCAATCTCTTCGACACCGCCAATGTCTACGGCTGGGGCGAGAACAAGGGTCGCACCGAGGAGATCATCGGCAGCTGGTTCGCCAAGGGCGGCGACCGTCGCGACAAGGTCGTCCTCGCCACCAAGGCCTACGCGAACATGGGCCCCGAGGGCGACGCCTGGCCCAACTACGACCGGCTCTCCGCACTCAACATCCGCCGCGCCGTCGAGGCGAGCCTCAAGCGGTTGCGGACCGACCACATCGACATCTTCCAGTTCCATCACATCGACCGCCGCACGCCGGTCGAGGAGACCTGGCAGGCGATCGACACCCTGATCCAGCAGGGCAAGATCATTTACGCGGGCTCGTCCAACTTCCCCGGCTGGCGGATCGCCCAGACCAACGAGACGGCCCGCCGCCTCGGCTCGTACGGGCTGGTCAGCGAGCAGTGCCTGTACAACCTCGCCGAGCGGCGCGCCGAGATGGAGGTCATCCCGGCCGCGCAGGAGTACGGGCTCGGGGTCATCCCCTGGTCGCCGCTGCACGGCGGGCTGCTCGGCGGCGTGATCCGGAAGGAGCGCGAGGGCGGGGCGGGGCGCAGCGCGTCCGGACGCTCGGCGGACGCGCTCGCCAGCACCGAGGTGCGTGCGCAGATCCAGGCGTACGAGGACCTGCTCGGCAAGCACGGCCTTGAGCCCGGAGAGGTGGCGCTGGCCTGGCTGCTCAGCCGGCCGGGAGTCACCGGGCCCATTGTCGGCCCGCGTACGGCGGACCAGCTGGCCTCCGCGCTGCGCGCCGTCGAGCTGGAGCTGAGCGAGGAGCTGCTGTCCGCGCTGGACGAGATCTTCCCGGGGCCGGGGCCCTCGCCGGAGGCCTTCGCCTGGTGACGGGCGCAGCCGTGGTCGGTCAGGGCTTGGGGCGTGTTTCCGGAAGTCCCGCCGCCCGCAGCACGCCCCAGGGGCTACTGACCGACCACGGCCGCCACGGCGACGATCGCGAACATCAGCACAAGCACACCGGCCATGATCTGGTTTCTGGTCTTGGGATTCACGGAACGAGGTTAACTCGCCCGTTCGGGTGGACTTGACCCCGTCCCGCCACCCAGCGGCCAGCTGCCCACCGTCTCGTACCGCGGCTGCTCGCCCCGTACGCCGCTGACCGGCAGATTGCTGCGTACAAGCGCGAGCTCGGCCACCTCCCAGGGCGTGCCCTCGAAGGTGTCCAGCCCCTCGACGTACGGGCGCAGATCGGCCTCGTCGCGGCTGCGGGCGATGGTGAGGTGGGCCTGATAGCGGCGGTGCTCCTCCATGGCGATCCCGGCCCGCCGCGCCGCAGCGTCTGCGCGTTCCGCGAGCAGGCGCATCTCCTCCAGGCCGCCGGCGGCCCCGACCCACAGGGCCCGCTGCCCGAACCGCCCTCCGCCGTGGAGGCGCAGGGCGAACGGGTGGGTCCTGCGGGCGGCCCGCCCGAGCCGCTCGTGCAGCTCGGGCAGCAGCGCGTCCTCCACCTCGCCCATGAAGGCGAGCGTGAAGTGCCAGCCTTCCCGGCCGGTCCAGCGCAGCCGGTCCGCGGCGGGGAGGGACCTCAACCGGTCGACGGCGAGAGCGAGTTCGCCGACTGCCGGGGCGGGCGGCAGTACGGCGGCGAAGAGTCTCATGCCCCGAGTCTGTCAGCCCCGACGGTCCGGGTCGGGCAGCCCGACGGGTTCCGGTCAGGCCGCCCGACAGGTCCCGGTCAGGCAGCCCGACGGCCCCGGTCAGGCCGCCCGACAGGTCCCGGTCAGGCAGCTGTCGCCAGCTGCTCCCTCGGTACGAATTCCAGATGCCGGCGCCCCGGCCGCAGATCTATTTTGAGGCGCAGCCCGCCCACACGGGCGAGCATCACGCCGACTCCGATCGCGGCGACCAGCGCCACCGTGCCGCCCGCCGCGAAGCCGATCCGCGGTCCGTATGTGTCGGTGACCCAGCCGACCAAGGGCGCGCCCAGTGGCGTACCGCCCACGAAGACCATCATGAACAGGCTCATCACGCGGCCTCGCATGGCCGGTTCCGTCGCCATCTGGATGCTGGAGTTGGCCGTGACGTTGACCGTGAGGCCGAACATCCCGATCGGCACCATCAGCACCGCGAAGATCCAGAACCGCGGCGCGAACGCGGTCACGATCTCCAGGACTCCGAAGAGCACGGCCGCGCCGACCAGCACCCGCAGCCGCGAGGTGCGGCGCCGGGCCGCGAGCAGCGCGCCCGCCAGGGAGCCGGCCGCCATCAGGGTGTTGAGCAGTCCGTACGTACTCGCGCCGGAGTGGTAGACGTTGTTGACGAAGGCCGAGAGCCAGATCGGAAAGTTGAAGCCGAAGGTGCCGATGAAGCCGACGAGGACGATCGGCCAGATGAGCTCGGGCCGGCCCGCGACGTACTTCAGTCCTTCCCGCAACTGGCCCTTGCCGCGCGGCGCGCGCTCGACCTTGTGCAGCTCGCTGTTGCGCATCAGCAGCAGGCCCGCGATGGGCGCGATGAAGGACAGGCCGTTGAGCAGGAAGGCGTAGCCGCTGCCGACAGCCGTGATCAGCACACCGGCGACGGCGGGGCCGACGAGGCGGGCGGACTGGAAGTTCGCGGAGTTCAGGCTGACCGCGTTGCCCAGCTGGCCCGGGCCGACCATCTCGGCGACGAAGGACTGGCGCGCCGGGTTGTCGACGACGGTGACCAGGCCGATGACGAAGGCCGTGAGATACACGTGCCACACCTGGACATGGCCGCTGAGCGTGAGCACGGCGAGCGCCAGGCCGGTGAGGCCCATCGCGAACTGGGTGGCCAGCAACAGCCGGCGTTTGGGCAGCCGGTCGGCGAGCACTCCGCCGTAGAGGCCGAAGAGCAGCATGGGCAGGAACTGCAGCGCGATGGTGATACCGACGGCGGACGCGGATCCGGTCAGGGTCAGCACCAGCCAGTCCTGGGCGATGCGCTGCATCCAGGTGCCGGTGTTGGAGACGACTTGCCCGGTGGCGAAGAGCCGGTAGTTACGGATCTTCAGCGAGCTGAACATGGTTGTAGGAGCTGGTGCGGGTGCGGAGTCTGCTCCGGGTCCCGGACTCAAAAGGGTTCGCCTCTTCCATGGTGCGGTGAATGCGGTGAATTAGAGGTGTGCGAGCTTCTCCAGTACGGGGGCGGCTGCGCGCAGCTTGGCCCACTCGTCATCGTCCAGCCCTTCGGCGAGCGAGGCCAGCCAGGCATTCCGCTTGCGGCGGCTCTCCTCGAGCATGGCTTCCGCCTGCTCGGTCGGGCTGACCACCTTCTGCCGGCGGTCGTCGGGGTGCGGCTCGAGCCGGACCAATCCCTTGGCTTCGAGCAACGCCACGATCCGGGTCATGGACGGCGGCTGGACATGCTCCTTGCGGGCCAGCTCACCGGGGGTGGCATGGCCGCACAGGGCAAGGGTGCCGAGCACCGACATCTCGGTGGGGCTCAGCGATTCGTCGACGCGCTGATGCTTCAGGCGTCGGCCCAGCCGCATCACGGCTGAGCGCAGGGAGTTCACGGCGGCGACGTCGGCGTCATTGCCATGGGACAGGTCAGGCATGTTTGTTAGCATAACTCATTACCCAACCTAAAGACCAGTCGATTCTCCACGCGCCGATTGGACGTCGGCCAGGAGGTCGGCCAGGAGATCATTTCGTCACTCATATGAGTGAGTCGCATCCGGAAAGTGACACAGCGGCCGCGGGCATCCGGCAACCCTGGCTGATATGGGATCGACAGTCCTCAGCCTGCGGATAGACGGTGAGCTACTCGACCGGCTCAGGCACCATGCCGCCAGACGCGGAATGAGCGTCCAGGACTATGTGGTCCGGACGCTCATCCGCGATGACTTCGACGAACGCTTCCAGGCGGCCGTCGAGGAGACAGAGAAGTTCTACGGCCTTACGTGAGACCCAGCGCGGGCATCGCGTAGTAGAAGACGAACACCGCGGACACCACGTACATGGCCACGGGCACCTCACGGCCCCGTCCGGCCGCCAGCCGCAGCAGGCTGAAGGTGATGAAGCCGATGCCGATGCCGTTGGTGATCGAGTACGTGAACGGCATCATCACCATCGCCAGGAAGGCAGGCACGGCGACGGTGAAGTCGTCCCAGTCGATGTCCCGGACCGAACCGGCCAGGATCAGGAAACCGACCGCCAGCAGCGCCGGCGTCGCCGCCTGGGACGGGACCATCGTGGCGAGCGGCGTGAGGAACAGCGCCATCGTGAACAGCGCACCGGTGACGACGGACGCCAGGCCGGTACGGGCCCCCTCGCCGACGCCGGCGGTGGACTCCACGAAGCAGGTGGAGGCAGAGGACGAGGTGGCGCCGCCCGCGGCGACGGCGATGCCGTCGACGAAGAGCACCTTGTTGATGCCGGGCAGCCTGCCGTCCTTGTCCAGCAGCTTGGCCTCGTCGCCGACGCCGAGGATCGTGCCCATCGCGTCGAAGAAGCAGGACAGCAGCACGGTGAAGACGAAGAGAATGCCGGTGAGGTAGCCGACCTTCCCGAAGCCGCCGAACAGGCTGACCTTGCCGACCAGACCGAAGTCGGGCGACGCCACCGGGTTGCCGGGCCACTCGGGCGCGGTCAGGCCCCAGGACGGGACCGTCGCCACGGCATCGATGACCATCGCGACGATCGTCATCGCGACGATGGAGATGAGGATCGCGCCCGGCACCTTGCGGATGATCAGCGCGAGCGTGAGCAGCGCGCCGAGGATGAAGACGAGGACCGGCCAGCCGACGAGGTGGCCGCCGACGCCGAGCTGCAGCGGCACGGGGGTGTTGGCGGCGTCCGGGATACGGGAGACGAAGCCGGAGTCGACCAGGCCGATCAGCATGATGAAGAGCCCGATGCCGATCGCGATGCCCTTGCGCAGGCTGCGCGGCACGGCGTTCATGACGCGCTCGCGCAGTCCGGTGGCGACCAGCAGCATCACGACGAAGCCGGCGAGGACGACCATGCCCATCGCGTCCGGCCAGGACATCCGGGGCGCGAGCTGGAGGGCGACGACGGTGTTCACACCGAGGCCGGCCGCGAGCGCGATCGGGACATTGCCGATCACGCCCATGAGCAGGGTGGAGAAGGCCGCGGTCAGCACGGTGGCGGTGACCAGCTGGCCACTGTCGAGCTGATGGCCGTACATGTCCTTCGCGCTGCCGAGGATGATCGGGTTCAGCACGATGATGTACGCCATCGCGAAGAAGGTGGCGAATCCGCCGCGCACCTCGCGGGCGACCGAGGAGCCGCGCTCCGAGATCTTGAAGAAACGGTCCAGGCTGCCGGACGGCCGGCGGGGAGCCGGGGGCCGGTCTGCGGAGTCGACCTTGGCGGTGGCCGAGGGGGGCATGCGGAACCTCAGTCATACGGGGAGGGGGCAGGGACGAAAAAGACAACGACAGTAAAAAACTGGCCAGACTTGTATCTTCCAACAAGCAAAACCAGTCATCTGTAAGCAGTTTCAGTATGAATACATAAGGCGAAGATTTCTATCTCCGCGCGTAGACCCTTGGGCCGCCCGGCCGCTGCCCGGCCCTTGCCCGGCTGCCGACCGGCCCCGTGGCCTCGGCATACGCGCCGCCTACACTGTGCGCATGGCGAAGTGGACCCCCAAGCACGAGGCACCCGAGCCCCTGGAGGGGCCCGTCGTCGCCACCATCACCGGCGGCACGATCCTCTGGTTCGTCCTCTTCCTCGTCCAGATCCCCTTCTACGGCTGGTTCGACGACCGCGACCTGATGTGGTGGGTGTGGACCTGTCTGGCCGGTGGCGGACTCGGCCTGATCGGCATCTGGTACGTACGCAGGCGGGACGTGGCGATCAAGCGCGCGAAGGCCGCCGAGGCGGCGGAGCCGGGTTCCTCTCCCGCTGCGAGCGACTGAAGCAAGCGGCTGAAGCAAGCGGCTGAAGCAAGCGGCTGAAGCAAGTGCCCCGTACCGCGCCCGTACTGCCACAGGACCATTCGCGTCCTACCGAGGTCTGATCTCCGGCGCACTCGGCGGGTGAACCGGCCCCTCCGGCCGTACCGTCGAAACCATGACGCAGCGGGCGAGAATCGACGCGGACGGCCCCGAACCCGGCGGACCGACCATCGACGCGGGCTCCGAACTCGACCCCGTACACCCGATGAAGCTGCCGCGGTCCGCGATCGCAGTCCCGGCCACCGGGCTGACGACGGCCGAGGTCGCCGAGCGGGTCGCCCGCGGTGAGGTCAACGACGTTCCCGTACGCAGCTCCCGCTCCACCACCGAAATCGTCCGCGCGAACGTCTTCACCCGCTTCAACGCGATCATCGGCGTGCTGTGGGCGATCATGCTCCTCGTCGCACCGATCCAGGACAGCCTGTTCGGCTTCGTGATCATCGCCAACACCGGTATCGGCATCATCCAGGAGCTGCGCGCCAAGAAGACCCTCGACGGGCTCGCGGTCATCGGCGAGGCAAGGCCGACGGTACGGCGCGACGGAGAGGCGGCCGAGATCTCCACGTCCGAGATCGTGCTCGGCGATCTCGTCGAACTCGGGCCCGGCGACAAGGTCGTCGTGGACGGCGAGGTGGCCGAGGCCGACAGCATGGAGATCGACGAGTCGCTGCTGACGGGCGAGGCCGATCCGGTCATCAAGCACCCCGGGGATCCGGTGATGTCGGGCAGCTTCGTGGTCGCGGGCGGCGGGGCGTTCACGGCGACGAAGGTGGGGCGCGAGGCGTACGCGGCGCAGCTCGCCGAGGAGGCCTCCCGCTTCACGCTCGTCCACTCCGAGCTGCGCAGCGGCATCAGCACGATCCTCAAGTACGTGACCTGGATGATGGTCCCGACCTCGATCGGGCTCATCATCAGCCAGCTCGTCGTCAAGGACAACAACTTCAAGGACTCGGTGGCCAGGACCGTCGGCGGCATCGTCCCGATGATCCCCGAGGGCCTTGTGCTGCTGACGTCGGTCGCCTTCGCGATCGGCGTCATCCGGCTCGGCCGCAAGCAGTGCCTGGTGCAGGAACTGCCCGCCATCGAGGGCCTCGCGCGGGTGGACGTGGTCTGCCTCGACAAGACGGGCACGCTGACCGAGGGCGGTATGGACGTATCGGAGCTGCGGCCGCTGGACGGCGCGGACGAGACGTACATTCGGAAGGTGCTGGGCGCGCTCGGCGAGTCCGACCCACGGCCGAACGCCTCGTTGCAGGCGATCATCGATGCGTATCCGGACAGCGACGAGTGGCGCTGCACGGAGTCGCTGCCCTTCTCGTCGGCGCGCAAGTACAGCGGCGCCGCCTTCAGCGAGGGCGACGGCGACAACTCCACCTGGCTGCTGGGCGCGCCGGATGTGCTGCTCCCGGCGGCCGACCCGACGCTGGGCGAGATCGGGCAGCTCAACGAGCAGGGGATGCGGGTGCTGCTGCTCGCGCGGGCGGCGGGCGACCTCGACGCGGCGGACGTAACAGCGGAGGCGAGGCCCACAGCGCTGGTGGTGCTGGAGCAGCGGCTGCGTCCCGAGGCGTCCGACACGCTCGCGTACTTCGCCGACCAGAACGTCAGCGCGAAGGTCATCTCCGGCGACAACGCGGTGTCGGTGAGCGCGGTGGCAGGCAAGCTCGGCCTGCCGGGCGCGGCGAACACGGTGGACGCGCGCCGGCTCCCCACGGAGCAGGCCGGGATGGCCGACGCCCTGGACGCCAACGCGGTCTTCGGCCGGGTCACGCCGCAGCAGAAGCGCGACATGGTCGGCGCGCTGCAGTCCCGCGGTCACACGGTCGCGATGACGGGTGACGGCGTGAACGATGTCCTCGCACTGAAGGACGCGGACATCGGCGTCTCGATGGGGTCGGGCTCGGAGGCGACGAAGGCGGTCGCGCAGATCGTGCTGCTCGACAACAGCTTCGCGACGCTGCCGTCGGTGGTGGCGGAGGGCCGGCGGGTCATCGGCAACATCACGCGGGTGGCGACGCTGTTCCTGACGAAGACGGTGTACTCGGTGCTGCTGGCGGTGCTGGTGGTGTGCAGCCAGGTCGAATACCCCTTCCTGCCCCGTCATCTGACGCTGCTCTCGACGCTGACGATCGGTATCCCGGCGTTCTTCCTGGCGCTGGCCCCCAACAAGGAGCGGGCGCAGCCGAACTTCGTACGCAGGGTGATGCGGTACGCGATCCCGGCCGGCGCGATCGCGGCCGCGGCGACGTTCGCCACGTACCTGCTGGCCCGCCACTACTACACCGGCGCGGGCGCCCTGGACGCGGAAACGAGCGCGGCGACGCTGACGCTGTTCCTGGTCTCGATGTGGGTCCTGGCGATCATCGCCCGCCCGTACACCCTGTGGCGGGTGTGCCTGGTGGCGGCGATGGGGGTCGCCTTCCTGATCGTGCTGGTGGTGCCGTGGCTGCAGAACTTCTTCGCCCTGAAGCTGGTGGGCACGACGATGCCGTGGGGGGCGGTGGCGATCGCGGCGGCGGGGGCGGGGCTGCTGGAGGTGGCGTGGCGGTGGGTGGACCGGAGGTTCGCGGCGTAGGCAGGTCCTTGCCCATTGCGTAGCGCCCTCTCGGCGAACATGGGCTGCCCTATCGATGCGGGAACGGAGCCCGGTGTCCTTCTCTGCACCGTCCCGGCGCCTCCACCGCCACTTCCGCCCAGATGGTCTTGCCAACGGGAACGCGCGGCGTCACACCCCAGCGGGCGGCCAGGACGTCCACGAGGAGCAGTCCGCGCCCTGACTCGTCGTCGGAAACCGGTGTTGGCGGACTGGTCGGGGGCTGCTCCGAAGAAGCGTCCGAAACCTCGATGCGGATCAGACACCGCCGCACATCCGAGCTGAGACGAAGTCGGAAGTCCCGCCCTGGCACCCGCCCGTGGCGTACGGCATTGGTGGCGAGTTCCCCCACCAGCAGGGCGACGGTGCATGAGACGTCCGACGCGGCCGGGTGCCCCCATTCATCCATGCTGCGCACCGCGAGCCGCCGGGCGAGCCGCGCGCCTCGGGGTGTCGAGCTGAACTGTGCAGCGAACTCACGGAGTTCATCCTCGGAGTCATGCGCCTTCCCGTCGAGCGGCCGCACGGCTGCTTCCCTCTCGCGGTCCGGGCCGTCGCCCGACGTGGTCATGGTCTTCAGCACGGTGTCGCCCATTCCAGTCCTTCGATCCCTGGCACGACCCACAACGTGTGCGGGTCGTGACGTTCCGTGTTCAAGAATCGGCCGACGGCCCTACGCTCGGAAGGTGATGAGGCCTTACGTCGCAAGCGGTAAGGAACGGAAGTGAGCCCATGGCCAAAGGAATTCAGCCCGACGCGTCAATGGCAGCCCTCTTCGGCTCACGCGTCCGCAGACTCCGTACGGCCGCCGGGCTGACCCAGGCCGAACTGGGCGCGAAGACGCATGTGGTGAGCACCCGGATCACGCAGATCGAGCGGTCGTCCGGGGCGAAGCCGACGCTGGAGCTGGCGCGGGCGCTGGATGCGGCCCTCGGGGCGGACAACCTGCTGGTCGACCTGTGGCCCTACGTCTACCGGGAGGCGTTCCCCGACTGGTCGCGGGCGTTCATGGCGCATTCGGCGCGAGCCGTGTCCATCGGGCAGTACGCGGCGCATGTCGTGCCCGGTCTTCTGCAGACCGAGGACTACGCGCGGGCCGTTCTCCGGCTCGACGCGCTGCTCCGCAGCGAGGAGCAGTTGGAAGAGCGCGTCGCCGCCCGACTGGGACGGCAGGAACGGCTCGGTTCGCCCGACCGCCCCGACCTGTGGGTCGTCCTGGACGAGGCCGTACTGCGGCGTCCGGTCGGCGGGCGGGAGGCCATGCAGGGCCAGTTGGCTCGGCTACTCGAGGCGGCTGCCGAGCCCCGCATCACCGTGCAGGTGCTCCCGTTCGACCAGGGCGAGCACGAGGCGATGGGCGGCTCCCTGTCGGTGCTAACTCTTCCGGACAGCACCGAAGTGGCCTACACGGAGGGCGCTGAGTACGGCCAGCTCATCGAGGATCCGGCAGACGTCCGTCGGTACTCGGTGATTTACGATCGGCTGCGGGCAGTGGCCCTGCCCCCGCTCATGTCACTCGACATGATCCGATCCGTGATGGAGGGCAACTACCGTGCAGCGTCCGTCCCGTCCCGATCTGAACGACGCCGTCTGGCGCAAGAGCAGCTACAGCAATCAGGCAGGGGGCGACTGCCTGGAGGTCGCGGACGGATTCCCCGGCGTCGTGCCCGTCCGTGACAGCAAGGCCCCGAACCGTTCCGCCCTGGTATTCCCGGAAGCCTGCTGGGCCTCGTTCATAGGCGAGTTGAAGGCCGCCGACCGGGCCTGAGTCGACCAGGATTCGGTGCGGGCGTCGGCCTCCCGGAGCCTCCGGAACCTCGTGCGCGGGGGTCCGGCCGACCACGAACTCCCCAAAGAACCTGGGGTGAAGAACCACCTGCCCTCCCTCCCCTCCCCCGCGTCACCCGGACGGGTGACTGGCTTGCGGGGGCGGGAAGTTGGCGGTTACGTTCGCCGCAACAACCCCAGGCATATGACGGCCCCCGGCCAGGACGGCAATCCTGATCGAGGGCCTCACCGATCAGGAAGAAAGAGCTTCCCGATGGCTGAACCGCAGTCTAACGCGCCCCTGCGCGCCGACGCCGGAGCACCGACCTCCGGCGTGATCCATGTCCGCACCCGCCTCACCGCCGACTTCACCGTGATCGCCAACGCCCTTGCGCAGCGGCGCGGAAGCGCGGTCACGGTCGGCGTCGCGGCCTACATCGCCTCCCTGCCGGACGGTGTGTCCGTGAGCATCGCCGCACTGTGCGAGCACTTCACCGAGGGCGAGATCCTGATCTCGCGGGCGCTCCGGGAGTTGGAGGCCGCCGGCTATCTGGAGCGACGGCGCGAACGCGGGCACGGCGGCCTGATCCGTACGAAGACGTACTTCTACGACGTGCCGGGACGGGGCGACCCCACACCGGCGCCGCCTGTGCCACCCCGGCCGCGAAGGTCCGCGGAGCCGGACACACACAGGAAGACACCCCGGCCGGTGGCCGCCCCGGACACCGGCCCCGCCACCGCCGCTCAAGCCGGGCCTGTGCCTCCGCCCGAGCCTGCGCAAGGGCTGACACCTCCCAGGGCACTGGAGACAGGGGACACCCCGGACACCGCGCCCCCTCCCCAACTCGCCGAGGCCGACCCGCAAGCCGTCGTCATTCTCGCCTCGCTGCGTATCCGCGACCGAAGGCTGATCCTGTCCCGGCGGGAGGTCGCCGAACTCGCCCCGGCCGTCAGCCAGTGGCTCGCGCAGGGCACCGGACCCGAGGAGATCGCCGAGCTCCTCACCACGGGCCTCCCGGACCGCTTCCGTTGTCGACCGGCTCGCATCCTGGGCTTCCGGCTCCGCGACCTGCCCGTCGCCGCACCCACCCAGGTCGCCGCGCCTCCCGTCCTGCCTTGGCAGACCTGCGACGGCGGCTGCGAGCGCGCCTTCCGCGCCGCGGAACCCGGCCGCTGCCGCGACTGCCCGCCCGACGACGTGACCACGGCAGGCTCGGAGACCACCCGCGACGATCACCTGCGAGCGGCATGCTGAACCGTGCGCGGGAGGTGGATCATGGTCGACAGGTTTACGGACGGGCTCCTCACGCCTACGGAAACGTCGTCCTACCTTGAGATTCCGTCGTCGACTCTCACCTCCTGGCTGAGGGGCAGAGCCGCCGGGGCCCCGCTCGTGCACCAGGTGGAGCCCGTGCGCAAAGGCCAGCCCTCGGTGCCGTTCATCGCCGTGGCCGAGGCCCACGTCCTGCGCTCCCTGCGCTCCCTCGGCCTGCGGATGAGCGAGATCAGGGAGGCTGCGGCCGCGGTGCGGGACGCCTTCGACACCCCCTACGGCCTCGTCTCGAAGCGGATCGCCACCGACGGCGTGGACATCTTCGTCGAGCACGGCTTCGGAGATCTGCGCAGAGCCCGGGACGGGCAGGCCCCCATCCACGAGGTGGTGTCCGAGTACCTCCGTTACCTGACCTGGGACGCGGACGACGATTTCCCTTCGAGCCTGCGTCTGAGGCAGTACCCGGATTCCGTTCCGGTCGTGATCGACCCGAGGTTCGGCCGTGGTCTCCCCGTCATCGCGGCCAACCGCGTCCCGGTCAAGGCCGTCACCGACCTCTGGGAAGCCGGCGAGACCGTCGAGGACATCGCCTACGAGTTCGACATGACCCCTGAGCAGCTCGACTCGCTGTGCCACGCAGTGGTGCGCCTTGCCGCCTGAGTTCTTTCTCGACCGCAACCTCGGGCGGCGTGTCGCGGAGGAGTTGAGGGCACGCGGCTGGGCGGTTCACTGCATCGTCGACGTCTTCCCGGCCGACGCACAGGACATCCCCGACGAGGAATGGATCGCCCACGGCCTCGACCAGTCCTGGGTCCCTCTGTCGAAGGACACGGACGGATCAAGACACGGGACCTGGAGATCCAGCCCGTTTTGGACCGCGAGGCAGTGCTCTTCTACCTCGACAACCAGCAGCTTCGCAGTATCGAGATGGTCGAACGGCTCGACGCACACCGCAACGCGATGTACCGGGCCATCGAGAAGGGCGGCCCCGCCGCTTATGCCCTGCGGCATGACCGTATTGAGCGCACTTGGCCGTGACGGTGGGCTGCCGCGATGACGGCACCGCCGTTCGACTCGCAGGTGCGGGACTGCTCGTCGAGCGCGGCAGACGGGCTGCCTGGCAGCCCTCGCCCCGGCCCCGGGGGCTGAAGCCCCGGCCGGGGGGCGGGGTCCCACCCCCTTGCGCTACGCGTCGAACCAGCGGTCCCGCGCCAGTTCCTCCGTGCGGGACGGATCCTCCAGCAGTGCCGCCACCTCGAAGCGGCGCGGCCACTGGCCCGCCGCCCAGGCCAGGCCCGCCGCCACGCCCTCCAGGGTCGATGCGTGGATCACACCGTCCTGGGTGCGCCGCCAGTCCAGTTCGACGCCGCCCGCCACCAGCTCCTCGTGCTCGACGTACGTCGCAGGGGTGCCGCTCCCGAGCAGGACGTGGACCGACTCCGGGACCTCGTGTTCCTCGCCCTCCGTGGTCACCTCCGCCGAGACCGCCTCGCCCAGGCGGCGGACCTGGAACAGCTCCGCCAGCTCCGCCGCCCGTGACGGCGCCACCGGCAGCAGCGGCAGGCCCGCCGTCAGCGGGAGCAGATCCGGCGCGTCCGCCACCACCGCGTCCGACGCGTCGACGACCCGTACCTCGCCGTCGACGACCGCCCGCAGCTCGTCAGGGAGCGTGACCTGATCCGGGTCGAGGTCCGCCAACGCCGTGTACAGGGCGTGGAGTTGCGCACCGGACACCTCGCGAGAAGGATCGGCGAGCCGGCCGAGCAGCTCCGCCGCCCCGCCCGGCTCTTCCAGCAGCGCGGCCAACGATGTGCGCACGCCCAGCGCCCGCAGCACCTGAACGTCCTCGAAGCCCGTCGCGTCCACCGTGTCGTACAGACCGGCCAGCAGCGGATCGCCGCCCGCAGACCGCAGACCCGCCGGGCGGCGCCCGTCCAGCACCGGATGGTCCCGCAGCCACCACGCCGTGTACGGGCGCACCGTCTCCGTCGTCCCGTCCGGGAGCAGGATCCGTACGGACTGGGTCAGCGCGTCCCGCAGCGGCGGCTGCGCCAGCAGCGCCAGCGCGCGGGGCCAGCAGTCGTCGTCCACCAGATCCAGATCCCGTACGGCGACGATCTCCGTGGCGACCGGCGGCACCGGCGTCTGAGGCAGCCGGTCGAGCACGTCCTCGCACCACACGTCGACCGCGTCCAGCAGACCCGCGTCGTCGGGCTCGGCGAAATCCCCGTCGCGGGGCTCAAGTTCATCGGGGTCGAGGACCACATCCGTGGCCCGTACGAGAGCGAAGTTCGCCAGCACACCGCACGCGGCCAGCGGCTGCTCGCCCCACCGCTCGGCCAGCTCGCCGTCGCAGAGCGCCAGTTCGTCCTCGCGCATCACCGAGGCGAACGGGCTGCCCGGCAGCACCAGTTCACCCGCAGGAGCGAACTCGCCGTCCTCGTCCGGCAGCGCCAGCGCGCCCAGCCACGGCTCGTCCCCGGGCTCGATGCCCGCGTCCCGCACCAGCGCCAGCACCGTCTCGGCGAGCTCCTCCGCGTCCGGCGCGGCACCGTCCCCGACTCCGTCGTACCAAACCTCGCCGGCCTCCAGCGAACCGGCCACCGCCGCCCGCACCTGCGGCGTCGTCAGCACGGCGCGCGGTGTCGCGGGCAGGGCGCCCAGCTTCTCCAGGAGCGGGTGCGCGGCCTCCGAGTGGACCACCTTCAGCCCGAGCCGCGCGAGATGCGGCGGGGTCTCGGCCAGCGGCAGCAGCGTCTGGCGGGGCCCGATCGTCGTACGCCCGTCGGCGAGCGGCACCGGCAGCCCGGTCAGCCGGTCCGGGTCGACCCCGGCGAGGCTGTCGTACAGCCGCTGCCACCAGCCGGGCTCGCGCTCAAGACCCGCGAGCCGGTCGATCGCCTCGGTCAGCGGCACCCGCGCCACGCCGAGCGTGCGCAGCTCCACGCGGCGCTCGAGACCCGCGGGCAGCAGGCTCGGCAGCACCTCGGCCAGCACGCGGACGGTGTCCGCGCCCGCGCCCTCCAGGACCTCCGCCTCGATCGGCCGCAGCCCGGCGGAGACATCCTCACGGTCCGGCAGCCCGGTGTCCCCGGACCACTCGCCGGACACATCGCGCGGCAGCGCCGCCTCCAGGAACGCTGTACGCGGCAGCAGCTGAAGGATCGCCTCCCGCAGCGCGCCGTCCAGCGCGCCCTTGCCGAGCGGACCGGGCACCAGGTCGATGGTGCCGACGGTCACCGGCTGCCAGCTGCCGAGGAGTTCGGCGTACGCCCCGGCCGCCTTCCGCACCAGGAAGTCGGTGAGCGGCCCGGGCGCCGGGTGGCGGCGGGTGGTGTCCAGCGGCAGCGAGGCGATCAGCAGCGCGGGCACGCCGAGAGGTTCGTCGGTGGGCGTGGGCGCGTGCACCACAGGGGCCGTACGCGGCCGGGCCGGCGCGCCCTCCTCGTCCACGGGCACGGCCCAGGTGACGGTCCAGTACGGCCGCAGCCGTTCCTCGACGGGCCGGTCCGCGAGCAGCGCCGGCTCGATGGCGCCCCCGTGGCTCACCACCCGCCACCGCCGGTCGCCCTGCACGCTGTCCTCGATATGGACGTACGCGCCGTGCTCGGAGCGCCTCAACACCCGTACGCCGCCCGGGGTTTCGACGACGATCTCGGTCAGGCCGGTCAGCGTGAGCAGCAGCGCGTCGTCGATCCCGGCGAGCAGCCGCTCCACCAGATCGACCGCGGCCCCGTCCCGCAGCGGCAGCACGACGACCGTGTCGTACCCCTCGGGAGCCGTACCCTCGGCAGGCAGCGGCAGGCGCAGCAGCGGTACGTGTCCGTCGCGGCGGCGCAGCTCGTCGCCGAGCCCGGGGCTCGCCTTGGCCGCCTGCTGGGCCAGTTCCCTGGCCTCGGCCAGGGACCAGCGCACGCCTCCGTGCCGGCCGATGACGGCGGGCTCGTCGCTCACCGCGAGGACGGCCGCGAAGCCGACGCCGAAGCGGCCGACGGCGGCCTCGTGGCCCTCGCGCTTGGCCGAGGCCCGCAGCGTGCTCAGCGATTCGACGCCGGTCGCGTCGAGCGGCGCGCCGGTGTTCGCGGCGGCGAGGACAGCGGGCTCGTCGCCCGTGCCGGGCCGCAGGGTCAGCCGGAGCCGGCCCGGCACACGGGCGCGGGCCGCGGCGTCCGCGGCGTTCTGTGCGAGTTCGACGACAAGGCGGTCGCGGTAGCCGCCGAGGGCCAGATCCTCCTCGGCGTTGGCGTCCTCACGGAAGCGGGCGGGACTGGCCCCCCACGCGTCGAGCACCCCGCGCCGCAGCCGCGCCGTCCCGAACGGGTCCGCCCACTCGGTCGTCCTGACGCTCACGCTGTGACTCCGCTCTCTCCGGTTGACCCGCAGTCTGCGTGCGGACCATGGGCGGTCCGACCGCGACCCACGTGCCGTGCACCCGCGGTCGACCCGCCCACTGCTTATGCGGCCGAAGGTACCGCGAACTGCGCGCTCAGCACTCCGCAGGAACCCGCGAGCTGTCGGAAGCGGACTACGAGTGGCCGAGATCCTCCGACTCGCCGTCCGGCTCCGAGGAGACCGAACCGCCTTCGCGGGCCGGACGCAGCGGGAACTCGTCCGTGCCCATCGAGTCGAAGACATGCGGCGCCGGCTGCGGCGGCTTCGGCATCACAGCCGCCTCGGAGTGCGCGCCGCAGCCGTACGACAGGGACACGACGCGCCCGTCCGCCGGTGAGAACTCGTTCGCGCAGATACCGAAGGCCTGCCGCAGGGAGCCCGCCAGCGGAACGAGGAAACCGCAGCTCGCACAGGACGCGGGGGCCGCCTGCGCCATGGGGGTCTGCGCGCCGAAGGACTCGTCCCAACGGTCCGCGGCGACGTGCAGCCCGTACCGGGACAGCACGCGGGCCCGGCGCATGCCGAGCTCCTCCGCGACCGACGCGATCGCACCGCGGCCATTGGCGACGCTCTCGTCGATGGGCCTGCGCTCGGTGAGTTCCGCGTCCTCCGCCTCGACCCGCTCGACCAGGTCGTGGGACGGCGGCACGGTCTCGGCGACCACGGAATTCGGCGGGGGCACGTCCTCGCCCGTGAAGCCGGGCTCCAGCCGCAGATCCTCCGCCTCGGTGGGCAGCAGATCGCCGGGGCCCAGGTCGCCGGGCCGCAGCCGCTCGCTCCACGGCACCCACTCGGGCGCGAGCAGCGAATCGGGGCCGGGGAGCAGGACGGTTTCGTCCAGCGTGACGATCTTGGCGCGGGAGGCCCGCGTGACGGTCACCGCCCATCGCCAGCCGCGGTATCCGGGTTCCTTGGCCTCGAAGAAGTGCGTGACTACACGGTCACCCTCCGAGACCAGGGATACATGCTCGCCGACCACCCCAGGGGCTGCGGCCTCTTCGGCCGCCGACCGGGCAAGGTCTACCGCCTCGGCGCACAGGCGGTCAGGGGTCCGGCTTCGCGTCGTCGCTGCACTCACAGGTCTCGCTTCTCTCCTACGCCGTCTCACGGGTGCGCCGGCCGATTCGCGAGGTACGGGCCGCAGGCGGAGCGGACCAGGGGGCCGCATCGACGTCCGCGCCCAGACCAACCCGTCTCGGGCACACCTATCGTCATCCATTCTGCGGGATGCCGAAGAGGCGCGCGGCCGAGAACTACCGCCGGTGGCGCGCTACGCACGCTACCCCCTCTGTCGCTCCCCGCCCACATGCCCGCCCCAACAAGGGGCGAACAACGGCGCATCGCGGTTCGCCTCGGCAGGGCTTGGGGCACTATGACGGGGTGGCAGCCGTGAGGTCGTCCGAAGGACCCGGTGCGCTCAGCAGAGCAGGCCGGGCGGTCGGCCGCGCCCTGCATCTGCCCTTCACCGGAACGGCGCGCGGCATCCGCAAGGCGACGCATGCGCACGGCGCGGGCGAGTCGGGGCTCGGGAAGCTGATCGAGCTGCACGCCGTGAACGGCGCGGGCGATGTCATGATCACCGTCGCGCTGGCGTCCACGGTCTTCTTCTCCGTACCGACGGACGAGGCACGCGGCCGTGTCGCGCTCTACCTCGCCATCACGATGGCGCCCTTCATCCTGCTGGCCCCCGTCATCGGGCCGCTTCTGGACCGCATCCCGCACGGGCGCCGAGCGGCGATGGCGGGCGCGATGCTCACCCGTGCGGTGCTGGCCGTGACCATGTCGGGCGCGGTGGCGACGGGCGGCCTCGAGCTGTATCCGGCGGCGCTGGGGGTGCTCGTCGCGTCGAAGGCGTACGGAGTGGTGCGCAGCGCGGTCGTGCCCCGGTTGCTGCCGCCGGGCTTCTCCCTGGTGAAGGCCAACTCCCGGGTGACGCTGGCGGGGCTGCTGGCGACGGGTGTCGCGGCACCGATCGGGGTGGGGCTGCAGAAGGTCGGGCCGCAGTGGCCGCTGTACGGGGCGTGCGCGCTCTTCCTGCTCGGGACGTACTGGGCGTTCACGATGCCGGCCAAGGTCGACTCGGCGAAGGGCGAGGGCAAGGCGCACATGCTCACCCACGGCGAGAAGAAGCCCAGTCTGCGTACGGTCGGACCCTCGGTACTGCACGGGCTGCAGGCGAACGCCGCCTTCCGCGGGCTCTCCGGCTTCCTGATCTTCTTCCTCGCGTTCCTGCTGCGCGAGCATCCGCTGCCCGGGCAGAGCGCGGCGGTGTCCCTCGGGATAGTGGGTGTGGCGGCCGGCGTCGGCAACGCGCTCGGCACGACGGTCGGAGCCTGGCTGAAGGCCCGCGGCCCGGAGATGATCATCGCCACGGTGCAGGCGGTGGTGCTGGCCGCGGCGATCGCCGCCGCGGTGTTCTTCGGCGCGGGCATGGTGGCGGTACTGGGCGCGACGGCGGGTCTGTGCCAGGCGCTGGCGAAGCTGTCCCTGGACGCGCTGATCCAGCGGGACGTCCCGGAACAGGTGCGCACGTCCGCGTTCGCCCGCTCGGAGACGCTGCTGCAGATGGCCTGGGTCGCGGGCGGCGCGATCGGCATCGCGCTGCCGCTGAACGGAACGCTGGGTATGTCGGTCGCGGCGGGAATCGTCGCGCTCGGCGCGCTGACGACGGTGAGGGGCCTCCTGGCCGCGGCCCGCCACGGCGGCATGCGACGTGCTCGGGTGGCCTGAGGCGCGGTGTGCGGGCACAGCGGTACGCGGGCACAGCGGTACGCGGGCACAGCGGTACGCGGGCACAGCGGTACGCGGGCACAGCGGTACGCGGGCACAGCGGTACGCGGGGCGACACGTACAGCACGGCACGCCGGGGCGACACGTACAGCGCCGCACGCCGCGGCGACACGTACAGCGCGGGACGCCAGGGCGACACGTACAGCGCGGCACGCCAGGGCGACACGTACAGCGCGGCACGCCAGGGCGACACGTACAGCGCGGCACGCCGGGGCGACGCGCCAGTGCCTTGGCCGCATGCGCTGCCGTTGGCGCGTCCTTCGGCCGCGCCGGCCTCAACCGCCGTACGGGCCTGATTCGAGGCCCGTACGGTCAACCCTCGCGGCACGCCGTACCCGGGCGTCGCGGGGCGCGGGGGGCCCGATAGCCTTCGGACCATGACCGTTGCGTTCTTCTCGGGCAAGCGCCGCCGGGCCGCTGCCGCTCTCGGTGCCGTCTCCGCCGGGCTCCTCGTACTCTCCGCCTGCGACAAGCCGACACCGCTCGCGACCGTGACGGTCGGGACGGACTCGGTGCACACCGAGGCGACCTGCTACAACGACGGCAAGGCCATCAAGGAGTCCTTGATCCAGAGCTGCCTGAACAAGAAGGCCGAGAAGGTCGTCAAGGTCGCGATGGACGACAAGGTCCGCTTCGGCGTCGACCCGGAGATCGCGGACCACGGCTGGACGCTGTTCATCGGCGGCCAGCAGGCCGAGCAGGAGCCGTACAAGAAGTCGTACCGGACCATTCCGGGCAACGCCTTCTTCGCCTCGCAGACCGGTGAGACCTCGAACAAGGCTCAGGTCAGCATCGTGGAGACGAACGGCAAGAAGCTCGTCGGCATCTGGCACTTCCAGCTCGAAAAGGACTCCTGACCCCAAGGACCGTGCCGTGCGCGTACTGGTGGTGACCGCGGTGGCGGCGGAGGCGGACTCCGTCGCCGCGGGGCTCACAGGTCCCGTACTCGACGCGCGGCAGCTGCCCGGCGGGTACACGCTGTCCCGCCACGGCACCGTGGACGTGCTCGCCGCCGGTGTCGGACCCGCCGCCGCCGCGGCCGCGACCGCCACCGCGCTCGCCCTCGACGCCTACGACCTGGTCGTCTCCGCGGGGATCGGCGGCGGATTCCAGCCCCACGCCCCCATCGGCGCGCTTGTCGTCGCCGACGCGATCGTCGCCGCCGATCTCGGCGCCGAGACCCCCGACGGCTATCTGCCCGTCGACGAACTCGGCTTCGGCCGCAGCATCCATCGTCCGCCGGCCGCACTGTCCCAGCAGACGGCGGACACGCTCGACGCCGTGTACGCGCCCGTCCTCACCGTCTCCACCGTGACCGGCACCGCCGCCCGCGCGGCCGAGCTGAGGAACCGTCACCCCCGTGCCGCCGCCGAGGCGATGGAGGGCTTCGGCGTCGCGGAGGCCGCCGCCGCCCACTCCGTGCCGGTCCTCGAAATCCGCGCGGTCTCCAACGTCGTCGGCCCGCGCGACCGGGCCACCTGGCGCATCGGCCAGGCACTGGACTCGCTGCGGTACGCCTTCCAGCTGCTCAACCCACTCCTCGAGGAGTCGCCGTGACCCTGCAGATCGCGTACTCGCCCTGCCCGAACGACACCTTCGTCTTCGACGCCCTGGCGCACCGCCGGGTGCCCGGCGCGCCCGCCCTCGATGTGACCTTCGCGGACATCGACATCACCAACGGCATGGCGGAGCGCGGTGAGTTCGACGTGCTGAAGGTCTCGTACGCCGTACTGCCGTGGGTCCTCGACGAGTACACGCTGCTGCCCTGCGGCGGCGCGCTCGGCCGCGGCTGCGGTCCGCTGGTGCTCACCAAGCAGCCCGGCACCGATCTCACCGGGAAGACCGTCGCCGTGCCGAGCGAGCGCTCGACCGCGTATCTGCTCTTCCGGCTGTGGGCCGCCGACATCGTCCCGGGCGGCGTCGGCGAGGTCGTCGTGATGCCGTTCCACGAGATCATGCCGGCCGTGCGCGACGGCAAGGTCGACGCCGGACTCGTGATCCACGAGGCGCGGTTCACCTACCAGAACTACGGACTGCACTGCCTCGCCGACATGGGCGAGCACTGGGAGTCGACGACCGGCCTGCCCATCCCGCTGGGCGCGATCATCGCCAAGCGGTCGCTGGGCGCCGAGACCCTGAAGCTGCTCGCCGACTCCATCCGCACCTCGGTACGGATGGCGTGGGACGACCCGGAGGCCTCGCGGCCGTACGTACTCGAGCACGCCCAGGAGATGGACCCGGCCGTGGCCGACCAGCACATCGGGCTCTACGTCAATGAGTTCACCGCCGACCTCGGCGCCGACGGGCACGCGGCGGTACGCGGACTGCTCACGCGCGCCGCGGCCGAGGGACTCGTACCGCCCCTCGGCCGCGATGCGCTCAGCTTCGTGTAGCCGCTGCGTACAGCCGACCGGGGCTGCCCTAGACGTCCAGCTGGTCGGCCACCGCCCGCAGCAGGCCCGCGATCTTGCCGCCGTGCACCTTGTCGGGGTACCGGCCGCGCTCCAGCATCGGCGTGATGTTCTCCAGCAGGGTCGTCAGGTCCTGCACGATGGACGCCAGCTCGTCGGGCTTGCGACGCTGGGCCGCTGCCACGGAGGGGGTCGGGTCGAGAACTGTCACCGAAAGTGCCTGGTCACCACGTTGTCCTGCCACGACGCCGAACTCGACGCGCTGGCCCGGCTTGAGCGCGTCGACCCCCGTGGGGAGCACCGACGAGTGAACGAAGACGTCGCCGCCGTCGTCGCGGGAGAGAAAGCCGAAGCCCTTCTCACTGTTGAACCATTTGACCTTGCCGGTAGGCACGTCTGTCCTCGTCCTCGTACTCGTTGGGTCGCTTGCGGCGCCTGAACCCGGGCACCGAAAACGGCTCTGGATAGCACTACAGCGGGTCGTCTGACCCGCCACCCCCAAGGCTAATGGTCCAGGGGCTGGTGACAAGACGTCGCCGAACGGTTCCTCCGCGCAAGGAACTACCCTGGCCGAATGACTGCTACTCCTCCCGCACCCGGTGACGGGCTGGTGCGTGTCGGCGCGATCGTTTTCATCGTCGGCGCTGTGGCCACTCTGGTCACCCTGGCCCCGCTGTTCCTGGGGACCGAGCCCTTTCCTTCGATCGCGTACGCGGTCTGCATGCTGATGGGCGTGGGGTTCCTGATCGCCGCGGCGGGTGTACTGCGCTCGATCGCCGCGCAGCGCCGACAGGCCAAATCCGCGCTCTAGTTCCGGCTGATTCCGGCCGGTCCGGGCTGGTTCCAGCTGGTTCCGGCTGGTTCCGGCTGGTTCCGGCTGTAGCCGCGCAGCCAGTCCGGGAACGCCGTCAGATCGTCCAGGATCACGTCCGCGCCGGCCTCACGCAGTTCCGCCGCGTCGCACGGGCCGGTCGGCACGGCGACCGCGAGTGCCTCGGCCGTGTGCGCGCCGCGTACGTCCCCGGTGTGGTCGCCGACGTACACGCTCGCGCCGTGCTCACGCAGCGCCTCCGCCTTGGCCTCCGCCCACAGCCAGCCGATGACCTCGTCCGGGGCGATGCCCAGGTGGGCGAGGTGGAGTTTGGCGTTCGGCTCATGCTTTGCGGTGACCACGATGGCGCGGCCGCCGAGCCCCTGGACGGCGGCGACGGCCTCGCGGGCGCCGGGCAGGGCGAGGGTCGGCTCGATCGCGTACGTGGGGTAGATCTCGCGGTAGCGGTCGCCCATCTCCTGTATCTGCTCGTCCGGGAACCAGTGCGCCAGCTCCAGTTCGAGGGGCGGCCCGAGCCGGGTGACGGCCAGGTCGGCGTCGATCCGCACCCCGGTCTCGGCCGAGAGCGCCAGGTACGCGGCGTGGATGCCGGGCCGGGAGTCGATCAGCGTCATATCGAGGTCGAAGCCGACCGTCAGCGGATGCGTAGCCATAGGGGCCATTGTGCCCATCCGGCCGCGGGGGCCCGATGCCGAGACCTGGTCAGGCCTTACCGGCCCCGGGCCGGCTCGCCCGGGAGCAGATACGCACACGGTGAAGGCGGCCGTGGGCGGTATCCGGGTCCCCGACGCGCCCAAGCGCTTCACCGTTCTGAGTCACCGCCTCCGCGCCCGCCACACCAGGAAGAGGGCGGAGGCGACGGCCGCCCCCTTCACCACCCACGGCCAGGTCCCGGTGAGCGCGTCGCGCATCCCGTTCTCCGGGATCGGTTCGCCCCAGCGGCCGTTCATCCGGCCCCACAGCCAGACCAGCCCGCCCACCGCGACCGCTCCCGGCAGGCCTGCCACCGCCCATTTCGCCTCGGCGCGGGACAGCCTGCGCGAGGCGTACGCGAGGAGCCAGCCGCCGCCGAGCGCAAGCCAGGAGCCGAGGACGGCGCCCGCGACGAGGAGCGCGGCGGCGAGCAGCAGGAAAGGGTTGGCGAGGCCCGTCCGTACGGACTGCGGCCCGGCACCCGCGGTACGGCGGCGGAGCCGCGGACGCCACCGGCGCGGTTCGGCCTCCGCCTCCACCGCGTCGTCGCCCTCGGCCTCCTCCTCGTACTCCTCCGGGTATCCCTTCTCGGCCTGCTCTGTGCCCCGCGCTGCCAACTCCTCCTCGGACGGCGGGGGTTTCAGTATTTCGGGGATCTCCACACCGCCGACGAACCCGGCGACGCTCTCGCCCGCGCCGAACGGCCCCGGATCGATCCGCCACCAGTCGGGCTCGCTGCCGGACGGGCCGAGCTCGTCCATCCCGGCGAGATGGGGCGGCGAAGCGCCGTACGTCATGGGCGGCCCGTCCGCGGCGCCGTGTCCCGGTACCGATCCGGATCCCTGTGCCCGTCCCGCCTCCGACGCCGACTTGCGCGGTCGCGGGATCCGGAGCCGTACCCGCCGCTGCGGTACATCGGTCTGCGGTACGTCGGTCTGCGGCCCGGCCGGCCGTGGCTTCGGCACCGAACCGCCGCCGTCCTCCGACGCGGCCGCGACCACCTCGTCCGGCGTACCGAGCCGGCCGAGGATACGGCGGACGGCGGACGGGCTGTCGCCGCCGAACCCGGCCCGCTGCCGGTCGATCTCGCTGCGCAGCGTCGACACCAGCCGCATCCGGGTGCCGGACGGCAGCTGGTACTGCTGCGCCAGGTCGCCGACCCGGCTCAGATAGTCGTAGACGAGCTGGTCGCTCTCGATCCCCACCGGCGTTCCCCTGACGTTCCCTGCCGGGCCGCCCTGTCTCCCGGGCCCGCCCTGTCCCCGACGGTAGCGCTCCAGGCACTACCGTGGGGCGGATGGGGACCATGCCCGAAGGAAGCAGTCCGAGCAGTCCAAGCAGCCCGCGCACGCTCGCCGAAGCCCTGCGCACCCGCGGCGACGAGGAGCTCGCCGTACTGCTGCGCGCCCGCCCCGATCTGCTGAACCCCGTGCCGAACGACCTGACGCAGCTCGCCACCCGGGCCGGCACCCGCGCCTCCGTCGTACGCGCCCTGGAACGTCTCGACCGGTTCACGCTGCAGACCGCCGAGGCGCTGGCCGTGGCCCCCGACCCCGCCCCGTACGACACCCTGCTGGCGCTGCTGACCGGCTACGAGGGCGACGCGACGATCGAGGCGGCCCTGCCGCACGCCGTCGGCGTGCTGCGCGCGCAGGCCCTGGTCTGGGGCGGCGACGACCGGCTGCGGCTGGTGCGCACCGCGCGCGAACTCCTCGCCCCGTCCCCCACCCGTCCCTCTCCGACCGGCCTGGGGCCGACCGTCGCCGAGGCCACCGCCGGTATGTCGCCGACCCGGCTGCAGGAGATCCTGGCGGCCGCCGGGCTGCCGTCGTCGCACGACCCGGTCTCCGCGGTCGCCGCGCTCACCTCGCTGTTCACGGACCGAACGCGGATGGAGTCGCTGCTGGACACCGCACCGCCCGATGCGCTGACGGTCCTCGACCGGCTGGTCTGGGGCCCTCCGTACGGAGAGGTGACGGCCAACCCCACGCCACCGGTGCGGTGGCTGCGCGACCGTGGGCTGCTGCTGCCCGCGTCACCGCGCACGGTCGTGCTGCCGCGCGAGGCAGCGCTGCATCTGCGGGCCGGCCGCGCGCATCGCGCGCCGGAGCCGGTGCCGCCGGCGGTCACGCCGGCCGCGACCGCGTCGATCACCGCGGGCCGTCCACAGGTTGTGGACAGTACGGCGGCGGGCCAGGCGTACACCGCGCTCTCGACGGTCGAGGACCTGCTGAAGGACTGGCACGAGGGCGGCCCTGCGGTGCTCAGATCCGGCGGTCTGTCGGTACGTGACCTCAAGCGCGCGGCCACCGCACTGGACACCACCGAGCAGATGGCCGCGTTCTGGCTCGAACTCGCTTACGCGGCAGGCCTGTTGGCGTCCGACGGCGAGGCGGACGAGCGGTACGCGCCGACGCCCGCGTACGACGAGTGGCTGACCCTCCCCTCGGCGGAACGGTGGGCGCCCCTCGCCGGCGCCTGGCTCAGGGCGACCCGCACACCGGGCCTGGTCGGCAGCCAGGACGCCAAGGGCCGTACGCTCTCCGCCCTCGGCCCGGACCTGGACCGCTCGGCGGCACTGGAGGTCCGCCGCCGGGTCCTCGAGCTCCTGGCCGCACTCCCGACGGGCACGGCACCCGACCCGGAGACGGTGCTGGCCCGGCTGCGCTGGGAACGCCCGCTGCGGGGCGGCGGCGCGGCGGGCCCGGACACGAACGCGGCCCGGAACGCGGCGGGCGGCCCGGCGGACCTGCGCTCACGGATCGCGGCGTGGACGCTGATGGAGGCGGAGGTGCTGGGCGTCACGGGCCGCGGGGCGCTGTCGACGCACGGACGGGCGCTGCTGGGCGGCACGGGCCCGACGGGGGCGCGTGACGGCGCTCGGACGCCGACGGACGCCGCAGCGGAGACCGGCTCAGGCGCGGGTTCCGGAGCGGAGACCGGCTCAGGCGCGGGTTCCGGAGCGGAGACCGGCTCAGGCGCGGGTTCCGCAGCGGAGACCGGCTCAGGCGCAGCCGCCGGACCCGCCCCGCACGGCGCGGTCACACCCGGCTTCACCGGCGAGCCCGACGCGCACGCCGCCGCCCGCGCCCTCGCGCCGCTCCTCCCCGCGCCGCTCGATCACGTCCTTCTGCAGGCCGACCTCACCGCCGTCGCCCCCGGGCCCCTCGATCGGCCGCTCGCCGAGACCCTCTCCGTGCTCGCCGACGTCGAGTCCAAGGGCGGCGCGACCGTCTACCGCTTCACGCCCGGCTCCGTACGCCGCGCACTCGACGCCGGGCGGTCCGCCTCCGAACTGCACACCTTCCTCGCCACGCACTCCCGCACCCCGGTGCCGCAGCCGCTCAGCTACCTCATCGACGACGTGGCCCGCCGCCACGGCCATCTACGGATCGGCGCCGCCTCCGCCTACGTACGCTGCGACGACGACGCGCTGCTCGGCGAGATCCTCGCCGACAAGCGGTCCCAGGGCCTGCGGCTGCGCCGGCTCGCCCCCACCGTGCTGGCGGCCCAGGCCGATCCCGCGACGCTCCTCGAAGGGCTGCGCACCATGGGTTACGCGCCGGCCGCCGAGTCCGCGGAGGGCGATGTGTTGATCACCCGCGCCCACGCCCGCCGCACCCCGCCCCGCACCCCGCCCGTCCCGGTCCCGGACGGACCGCCCCTGCCCGACGGCATACTGCTCGGCGCCGCGGTGAAGGCGATCAGGGCGGGCGACCTCGCGGCCACCGTCGTACGCAAGCCCGTCCCGGAACCTGCGAGGAACGGCGAGCTCCCCCGTACGACCTCCGCCGAGACTCTCGCCACCGTGCAGGCCGCGGCGCTGACCGGCTCCGCCCTCTGGATCGGCTACGTCAACGCGGACGGCGCGGCGAGCCAGCGCGTCATCGCACCCGTACGCGTCGAGGGCGGCTTCGTCACGGCGTACGACCACACCGCGGACGAGGTCCGTACGTACCCGCTGCACCGCATCACCGGCGTCGCCGAACTCGCGGACGACCCCACCTGAAGGGCTTCACGCGCTCGACAGGCTTCACGCGCTTGGCAGACTTCACGCGCCTGCGGGGCTTCACGCGCCTGACGGGCCTGGCAGGCCTCTTCGCTGTCGCATGCGCGAACCTGCGCCCCAGCAGCAGATAGCCCAGCAGCGCACCCGTCGTGTTGAGGATGACGTCGTCCACGTCGAAGGCCCGCCCCTCCACCAACGCGCCCTGTGCCAGCTCGACCAGCGCCATCACCAGCACGGTGAGCGCGATCACCCGCACCATGCGCATCGAGCGCGGTACGAAGACGGGCAGCAGCACACCGAAGGGCACACCCAGCAGCAGATTGCCGCCGACCTGCTTGCACGCGGCCAGGAAGGTGTAGTCCTCGGCGTACTGGCGCAGCGACGAGCCGGGGCGGAGATTGGCCGTGGCGATGTCCGCGGAGGCGTGCGAAGGGGCGAGGGTCAGCCTGGCCAGTACGGCCGAGAAGGCCACCAGCGCCAGAAAGGCCACCACCACGGCGCATACGCGCAATGCTGTTCTGCCCCACGATGTACGGGGCTGTGCTCCCGTTGTCATGGAACTGCGGGTACCCCCGCCGCCTCTGGTCAGGCCCGGACGTTGCCGATCTTCGAGTGGAGGGACGCGAGACGGACGCGAAGGGGCAGGCCGGCGGCATCCGGCTGCTCATCCACTCCGGTCCGGGTGCTCAGTACGGCACACTGGAGGTTTGGCCATACCGAAAGGGCGCAGGTGTGAACGGACCCCTCATCGTCCAGAGCGACAAAACTCTCCTCCTCGAGGTGGACCACGAGCAGGCGGACGCCTGCCGTCGCGCCATCGCGCCCTTCGCGGAACTGGAGCGTGCCCCCGAGCACATCCACACCTACCGGGTCACCCCGCTCGGCCTGTGGAACGCCCGCGCCGCCGGGCACGACGCCGAGCAGGTCGTCGACGCGCTCGTGGCGTACTCCCGCTACCCCGTCCCGCACGCCCTCCTCGTCGATGTCGCCGAGACGATGGCCCGCTACGGCCGGCTCACGCTCTCCAAGCACCCCGTCCACGGGCTTGTGCTGACCACCACCGACCGCCCGGTGCTCGAGGAGATCCTGCGGTCCAGGAAGGTCCAGCCGCTGGTCGGGGCCCGGATCGACCCGGACACGGTCGCCGTCCACCCCTCCGAGCGCGGCCAGATCAAGCAGACGCTGCTGAAGCTGGGCTGGCCGGCCGAGGACCTCGCCGGTTACGTCGACGGCGAGGCGCACCGTATCGATCTGGACGAGACGGGCTGGGGGCTGCGCCCGTACCAGAAGCAGGCCGTCGAGGGCTTCTGGCACGGCGGCTCGGGTGTCGTCGTACTGCCCTGCGGCGCCGGAAAGACGCTGGTCGGAGCCGGTGCGATGGCGCAGGCGAAGGCGACGACGCTGATCCTGGTGACGAACACCGTCTCCGCGCGGCAGTGGAAGCACGAACTGGTGAAGCGCACCTCGCTGACCGAGGACGAGATCGGCGAGTACAGCGGTACGCGGAAGGAGATCCGCCCCGTCACCATCGCCACGTACCAGGTGCTGACGACGAAGCGGAAGGGGATCTATCCCCATCTGGAGCTCTTCGACTCCCGCGACTGGGGCCTGGTCATCTACGACGAGGTGCATCTGCTGCCCGCGCCGGTCTTCAAGTTCACGGCGGATCTGCAGGCCAGGCGCCGACTCGGGCTGACCGCGACGCTCGTACGCGAGGACGGCCGCGAGTCGGACGTCTTCTCGCTCATCGGGCCGAAGCGTTTCGACGCGCCCTGGAAGGAGATCGAGGCGCAGGGCTATATCGCGCCCGCGGACTGTGTGGAGGTACGGGTCAATCTCACCGACTCCGAGCGGCTCGCGTACGCGACCGCCGAGACGGAGGAGAAGTACCGTTACTGCGCGACGACCGAGACCAAGCGCAAGGTGACGGAAGCGCTGGTGCGGAGGTTCGAGGGCCAGCAGATCCTCGTCATCGGCCAGTACATCGACCAGCTCGACGAGCTGGGCGAGCACCTGAACGCGCCGGTCATCAAGGGCGAGACGTCGAACGCGCAGCGCGAGAAGCTCTTTGACGCCTTCCGCCAGGGCGAGATCTCGGTGCTCGTCGTCTCGAAGGTCGCGAACTTCTCGATCGACCTGCCGGAGGCGACGGTCGCGATCCAGGTATCGGGCACCTTCGGCTCCCGCCAGGAGGAGGCGCAGCGGCTGGGACGTGTGCTGCGGCCGAAGGCGGACGGTCACCAGGCCCACTTCTACTCGGTGGTCGCGCGGGACACGATCGACCAGGACTTCGCGGCGCACCGCCAGCGGTTCCTGGCGGAACAGGGGTACGCGTACCGGATCGTGGATGCGGACGAGCTGCTGGCGAGCGACTGAAGGGTGTTTGACCTGGGGCCCTAGCCCGTCGGGAGGTTCGCGAGGATGGCGATCGTCATCAGCCCGCTGCCTCCGGAGGCCACTGCCAGCCAGCCGCGCGCCGCCCGGAAACGGGGGCGCGCGGGCAGGCCCCATGTCACCAGCAGCATGGCCACCGCGGCGAGCCAGAAGACGGGTGCGGCGACGAGCGACTGGTTGAGCGCGTCCGAGCAGTGGTCGGGGCCGCAACTGTCGGTGGCCATCGGCGAGAGCCCGACGAAGAACATGTCGATCATCAGCAGTGGGACGAGGAGGACGCCCGCGACGATCCGCACCACGACGGCCTTGCCGTCGTGTGTGCGCGGGTCGCGCGCCTGCGGCAGAGCGCCGGGGAGCCGGCGAGCGGGGGTCGTCCTGGTGCGGTTCGTCATGGACGACAGTCAACCTCCGGGCGTCCGGTCGGCACCTCCGGCGGCGTACTCAGATCGTCCGTGCGCAGGTACTCACCACGGGGCCCGGGGAGTGCGAGGGCGGACGCGGTCCGCCCTCCCGCGTACGCCAGCAGCGCGATCCCCAGCAGCGGGTAGGGCGATGCCAACGACTGCTGCCACCAGGGGAGTCGGAGGGCCGGCTCGCCGTGGTGCGGGACCAGCCAGAGCGTACGGGCCATGAAGACCGCGGCCACGGCGGCTGCCGTACGGGTCCGCCCCTCGGCGATCAGGACCGCCAGCAGCGGTACGCACCACACCCAGTGGTGCGACCAGCTGATCGGCGAGACGAGCAGCGCGGTGTACGCGACGGTCAGCACGCCCCAGCGCTCCGGCACCCGGCGGGCGATCCACAGGCCCGCCACACCGGTCACCACTGCCGCGAGCAGCCATACCGTGCCCGGGTCCGGCGTGTGCAGCACCCGCGCGAAGAGCCCTTGCAGCGACTGGTTTTCGGTGGCCCAGGCCTTGCCCGCCCGGCCGGTCCCGAAGATGCGCCGGGTCCAGAATTCGGCGCTGGCGTGCGGGAGTACGAGTGCGCCCAGCAGCACCGTGGCGGTGAAGGAGGCGAGCGCGGTGAGCCCGGCCCGTACCCGGCCGGTGATCAGGAGATGGACGATGAACACGGCGGGCGTGAGCTTCACTCCGGCCGCGACGCCGAGCGCGAAGCCCTTGCCGATGGCTTCCTCGTCCCGCGACAGGTCCCACAGCACCAGGCAGACGAGTGCGAGGTTGATCTGCCCGAAGAGGAGGGTCTGGAAGACCGGTTCGAGCCAGAGGCCGGCGGCGATCGCGGCGATGACCAGCGGGGGCCGCGCCGGGAGCCCGGCGAACCGGCAGGAGAGGCGCACGAGTAGAGCGAGCAGAGCGGCGTTCCCGACGACGAAGACCACCTTGAGCGCCGGAACGGGCAGCCAGGTGGTCGGTACGAAGAGGATCGCGGCGAAGGGCGGACAGGTGGCGGGAAGTCGCCAATCGGTGACCGTGAGTCCGTAGAGATCGATGCCGTTCGCGACGGCCGCCCCCTCGGCTCTGTACACGAGGGTGTCGGCCACGGGGATGCGCTGGGCGACGCAGAGCGCGGCGAGCGCGGTGAGGGAGAGTGCGAGGGCGACGACGGTTACTGCGGTGAGTAAACGAGGGGTCACGTTCCGGTACTTCACGGCCGCGACCCTACTAGTGGCTCGGCTGAAGACGGTCGAGCAGGTCGAGCAGGTCGCGTGGGGCGACCGGTTCGAGCAGGTGGTCGGCTCCTCAGCGGCGGCGGACTCCGGCCTCCTCGGCGTACTCACCGAGGACCGCGACGCTGAAGACGGCCTCGGCGAAGACCTTTACCGCGCGGAGTGCGTTGCCGACACGGTGCGGGGAGTGGGGGGCGGCACCGGTGGCGGTGGCGCCGCGATGGGGGTGGGGTACGTGGCCGCCTGGGGTGAAGGTTGCTGTGCTCATGTCTCCATGATGGTTCCAGGGCCCGCTCGGCGCATCGATCTGCGGACTGACCCGTGAGGACGCCCGCGTACGACTCCAGACATAGGTCATCCCCTACGGGGAGGACGGCCGCGGCTCTCCGCGTGAAAAACCGTTCGCCCGCGATCCGCGCTCTGACTACAATCGCCCGTCTTGCCCGCCTCCCCCTGGGGAGCGCCGCCGCCCGGACGGAAACCGGCCGGTCCGCCCTGCCGTGATCCCTGCCGTGATCCATGCCGGGGTCCCTGCCGTGATCCCGACCCACGCCGTATCCGCCGGAGGCAACCCGTGCCCGCGCACATCCCTGAACCCACCGAGCCCAGCTCCGCCGAGCCCGGCTCCCTCGACCCCGACTCCGTCGATCCGCTGGGACGCGAACGGGCCCATCTCGCCGACTCGCGTGCCGCGCTCCGCGCGATGCGCGAGGACGTCCAGGCACTCGACATCCGCGATGTCACCGCGAACTGGGTCAACGCCGCCGTGCTGGGGGCCCAGATCGAGGAGCGCATCAAGGCGCTCGCCGATCTCTCCCACACGCCGCTCTTCTTCGGCCGGCTGGACTATCTGCATGTGGTCGGCGCGGAACAGGCGGAGGGCGCGTCGGGAGAGCGCTTCTACATCGGCCGCCGCCATGTCCACGACGCGGACGGCGAACCGATGGTCATCGACTGGCGCGCGCCGGTCTCGCAGCCGTTCTACCGGGCGTCGAAGAAGGACCCGCTGGACGTCGGCCTGCGGCGGCGCTTCGGCTACACGGGCGGCGACCTGACGGCGTACGAGGACGAGCATCTGACCGACCCGGCCACCGATACGTTCTCCGGCTCCGCCGGGGGGTCGCGGACGAGCAAACTGCTCCAGGCCGAGATCGAGCGCCCGCGCGTCGGCCCGATGCGGGACATCGTCGCCACGATCCAGCCGGAGCAGGACGAGATCGTACGGTCCGGGCTCGGCGGCACCGTGTGTGTCCAGGGCGGTCCGGGCACCGGAAAGACCGCGGTGGGCCTGCACCGGGTCGCGTATCTGCTGTACGCGCACCGTGAGCGGCTTGCCCGGACCGGGACGCTGGTGATCGGGCCGAACCGTTCCTTCCTCCACTACATCGAGCAAGTGCTGCCCGCGCTCGGCGAGTTGGAGGTCAAGCAGGCGACGGTCGACGACCTGGTGGTGGCGCCGCTGCTGCAAAGAGACAGTGAGGTACGCGGCACGGATGCGGCGGACGCGGCGGTCATCAAGGGCGATGCCCGGATGGCGGAGGTGCTGCGCCGGGCGGTCCGCGCCCATGTGACGATGCCGACCGAGCCGCTGATGGTGGTGCGCGGCTCGCGGCGGTGGCGGGTACCCGCGTACGAAATCGAGGAGATCGTACGGGAGTTGCTCGACCGCGACATCCGCTACGGCGCGGCGCGCGAGGCTCTTCCGCAGCGGATCGCGCATGCGGTGCTGGTCCGTATGGAGCAGGCGGGCGAGGCGCCGGACGACCGGGTGCAGGACGCGGTGGCGCGCAATCCCGCGGTGAAGGCAGCGGTGAAGGCGGTATGGCCGCCGGTGGACCCGGCGAAGCTGGTGCTGCGGCTGCTGTCGGACGCGGAGTTTCTGGCGGAGCACGCGGAGGGGCTGCTGAGTGCGGACGAACAGAAGACGGTGCTGTGGGCGAAGCCGGCACGTAGCGTGCGGGCCGCCATGTGGTCTTCCGCGGACGCGGTGTTGATCGACGAGGCGAACGATCTGGTGCAGCGCACGCACTCGCTCGGCCATGTCGTGCTGGACGAGGCGCAGGACCTGTCCCCTATGCAGTACCGCGCGGTGGGCCGGCGCTGCACGACGGGCTCGGCGACGGTACTCGGCGATCTGGCGCAGGGCACCACGCCCTGGGCAACGGCGAGTTGGGCCGACGCCCTCGTGCATCTGGGCAAGGCGGACGCGGTGGTGGAGGAGCTGACGGCCGGTTTCCGCGTGCCGCGCGAGGTGATCGCGTACGCCTCGCGACTGCTGCCGCACATGTCGCCGGGCCTGGCGGAGGTCCGGTCGGTCCGCGAGTCGCCGGGCTCGCTGGAGGTACGGGAGGTGGCGGACGTCGCCGGTCTGGACACGGCGGTGGTGACCGCCTGTACCGAGTCGCTGCGCCACGAGGGGTCGATCGGCCTGATCGCCGCGGATGCCCGGATCCCGGCGCTGGCCGAGGCCCTGACGGCGGCCGGCCACGCATTTCTCTCGCCCGGCGAGGAGACGACCGCCGAGTCCCGCCTCACCTTGGTCCCGGCGTCGCTCGCCAAGGGCCTGGAGTACGACTACGTAGTACTGGACGAGCCCGCCGCGGTCGTCGACGGCGAGCCCGACGAACGGACCGGCCTGCGTCGGCTCTATGTGGCCCTGACCCGGGCCGTATCAGGACTGACCGTCCTGCACGCCGCCCCGCTGCCCGGTCAACTCGGCGGTCAGTAGCGCGACTCGCCATAGGTAGCCGCGAGTGTCGGGGGGGGGGGGGGGGGGGGGCCCCCCGGCCCCCCCCCCCCCCCCCCCCCCCCCCAAAACCAAACACGCCCCCCCCGCGGCCCCCCGCCCGCGCGCCGCCCCCGAGTAGGA
>NZ_JBHWWF010000001.1:0-40755 GCF_042736455.1 Streptomyces sp. NPDC060064 | reverse complement strand
TTCTTTTTTTAATACCCCAAATCCCCCCCCCCCCCCCCCGCGCCCGGCACACCCGGGGGGTCCGTCGCCCCACCCCCAATTGGCCCCCCCGGTTTGGGGCCCCGCCCCCCACCGGGCACCGGGCCACGACACCTCAGGTCAGGTTCCGACAGACAGGGCATGCCGCCCGTCGGTACCCGCTCGCGCTAGGGGACGAACTGGTTCTTGACCAGCGTCCACGTTCCGTCGCAGTCGAGAGAGGCTGCTGCGAACGCCGGGTCTGTCGTGCCCGGGGGAGGATTGACGGCTTCGTCTCCACGATCGACGTCACAGAGCGTCTCCCAGACCTGCCCGCTCGTGGTGATGACCTCGACGAACACCTGGTTGGGGGTTCTCTCGTCGATCGTGGCGTCGCAGGCGCCCTCGATCGTCACCGGCGGGTCAACACCGAGCGTGGTGATGTCCGTCCAATCGAACGGGTCGACCTGGGGCGTGAGCCCCCTGACCCCGACCCAGATTGTCCCGTCGTTGACAGCCGCGAAGACCTGCGTCTGCCCGTGAATGTTGGAGTTGATGCTGTGGCACGTCCCGTCAGCACCGGTCGGTCCGGTCCCACCCGTCGGCCCTGTGTCACCGGTCGGCCCTACGCCACCGGTCGGCCCGGTCGGTCCGGTCGGACCGACATCCCCGGTCGGTCCGGTCGGACCCGTAGGCCCGCGGCGCCCGTTCTTTCCGTTCTTCCCGTTCTTCCCGTCCCGCCCTTCCTTACCGCGAAGTCCTCGAGGCCCGGGCTGGTCCATCGTGGTCGTCGGGGCATTCACTCCCGCAACGACACGGGACTGCCCCACGGCGGTGTGGGCGGCGGCCTGTACGGGTACCGAGGCCGCTCCCAGCGCGGCGGTCAGCAGCGCAAGCATGCTGCCGGTCACCAACTTCTTGCGAAGAAACGCGCGCGGCAAGCTCCTGTTACCAGGAATCATGCGACTCTCCCTTGGTCCTTTGGTCCTTGGCGGAGACTTGTTGAACGTCGATCCGCTACTGCGTGGACAATCGGAGCAAGAGGGATAAATCTTGACCTTTCACCTCCGCGTATCACCTGCCCGGTCGAGGTATTTGCGCCGAAAGTGCACCACACGCCGGAAAGGCTGAAAATCAGCCTTTCCGGCGTGTGAGCGGGGCCCTAGGCCCCGATTACCCGTCCAGCGCCTCCCGCCATTCCCGCACCGCCGGCGCCGCCACCGGGGCCGACCAGCCGCCCGGCCGCGCCGCGCCGCCGATATGGAACGCGTCCACGCCCGCCGACCGCAGCGCCGGCACGTGGTCGAGGCGCAGGCCACCGCCGACCAGGATCTGCGGCTCGTAACCCGGTTCACCCCGTCGCGCCGCCTCCGTCAGCAGCGTCGGAAGCCCGGCGTCGACGCCCTCGGCCGCGCCCGCGGTCAGATAGGTGTCCAGACCCGGCAAATCCGCCAACTGCTTGCGCAGCGCATCGCGGTCCGCCGCCCGGTCGATCGCCCGGTGGAACGTCCACCGGCAGCCGTTCAGCTCCGCCACCACCCGCTCCACCGCGACCAGATCGGGATTGCCGTTCTCGTCCAGGAACCCGAGCACGAACTCCTCCGCACCCTCCGCCCGCAGCTCTCGCGCGGCCCGCACCAGCGCGTCCACGCCGCTCACGTCACCCGCGGCGAACCCGTCGGCGAGGCGCAGCATCACGCGCAACGGGATGTCGACGGCCGCGCGGACCCGGGCGTATGTCTCCCGGGTCGGGGTCAGCCCGTCGGCCGCCATGTCGGTGACGAGCTCGAGCCGGTCGGCCCCTCCGGACTGGGCGGCGACCGCGTCCTCCGCGTCGAGAGCGATCACCTCCAGGACTGCACGGTTGCTCATGGAACCCCATTCCTCGAGGGAGACGACTACGGCTCATACAGGTCTAGTCCAATCACAGCCTAATACGCATGTACGACGAAGGCAGCTGTACCGAGCTCCGAGCGGGGCTTCCGCACAGGATCACCACGTGCGCCGTATACGACCTGGGGGTATGCGGGGGGGGTGACGCTGCTCGCCGTACACACCGATGAGGACGAGTCCGAAGTCCTGCGGCAGGCAGGCGCGTTGGAGCACGCGTCCGAGCACCTCGTCGCGCTGGAGGGCGCCAAGGACGAGGCCGTAGCCGCAGGCCGTACCGCGATCGCCGTCACCGTCACCGTCACCTGGGACGGCGCGGCTTCAAGGCGGCCCAGCGGGACCGTAGGGGCGGCTCAGCCGCCCGGGCCGCCGCTCCCGGACGCGCCGCCACTCCCGCCGGGGCCGCCACTCCCGCCCTGGGCGCCGCTCCCGGACGCGCTGTCACTGTCCTCCCCGGGCGGAGGCGCGGCCTCGGGCTTCTTGCTGGGGCTGTGCGTGCTGTGGGTCTTCATGTTGTACGGGAGGAGCCGCCCGCCGTCATGCGGGAAGTCGTCCTCGTCCGGCTCACGGACCTCTTCGATGTGCGTCGGATGGTCGGGCGGCTTCGGCTGCTCCTCGGGGCGCGGCGGGACCCGCTGCTGATCCCGCCGTCTCCCGTCGAACCACATGGCGCCCGCCAGGAGCGCGATGAGGAAGATTCCGAAGATGAAGGGCGCGGCTCCCTTCAGCTGCTCAGCGACCGCGAGGTCGGAAACCGGGCTGTTCTGGGCGAGCATCAAGGCGTTCATAGGGTCTGCCTCCGCACACCACCGGAATGGCACACATGCCCTTTGCCCCATTGTCGCCCCTCACCACCGTCACCACCGCTTCAGCCGAAGAAGACCAGCTCCTTCTCGTTCGCTCCGGTGAGCTCGTAGCGCGTGCCGGTCAGCGGGCGGCCTGCCAGCAGGCGGATCAGAGTCGGAGCCGCTCCGGTGTACGTGGCGGGGTCGGGGCTGTCCGCGCCGAGGACGATCGGGCCGTCCCGGCCGTCCAGCCGGGCCAGCAGCGGCATGGTCCTGCGGGCCCTGGTGAGCCCGGCCAGCAGCTCCAGCGCGTACCCGAGGCCCTCGCCCGCGTACGCTCCCGGCTCGCCGAACGCCTCCCGTACGTCGCCGGCGTGCACCCACTCGCCGAGCGCGATGCCGTCCAGCAGCCCATGCTCCGCCTTCGCGATGACCGGCCCGGCCTCGGTCATACCGCGCTCCAGCTCGTCCACGACACGGGAGTTGGACCACTCGGCCCGTTCGGCGATATCGCGGTCATTGGACTCGGGGCTGAACACACCCTCCTCGAACCGCCCCTCCACCACCCGCATCAGCGCCGCGCCGCAGTGCGCGAGCACATGGCGCACGGTCCAGCCGGGACAGCACGTCCGGAGGGCGAAGTCCTCGTCGGGGCGGGCACGCAGCAGCGGGACCAGGACGTCGCGCTCGGTGCGCAGCAGCCGGCCGGGAAGCTCGGGATCGCGTACAGATTCCATGGCGCCCAGCCAACCGCACCCGAGGGGCCCCGCTCTAGAGTCGCCCCATGACCGACGACTTCGTGGACCTGCGCGCACGCTGGCACCGGACCCTCCTCGCCGCCCGCCACGACGCGGGCGCACCGGACCCGCTGCCGTACGCCGAGAATCTGCTCTCGCGCTGGTCGGAGCCGCAGCGCCGCTACCACACGGTCGATCACCTGACGGCGGTGCTGAACCATATCGACGTACTGGAGGAGCACGCCGCGGATCCGGACCTGGTCCGCCTCGCGGCCTGGTTCCACGACGCGGTCTACCTCCCCGACCGCTCCGAGAACGAGGAACGCTCCGCCCACCTGGCGGAACGCGCCCTCACCGAGGCCGGGTTGACCCCCGCCGCCACCGCCGAGGTGGCCCGGCTGGTCCGCCTCACCGTCACCCACGCGCCTGAGATCGACGATCTGAACGGCGCGGTCCTGTGCGACGCGGACCTGGCCGTCCTGGCGGCGCCGCCTGAGCCGTACGCCGCGTACACCGCGGCCGTACGCGAGGAGTACGCCTTCGTCCCGGACGACGCCTTCCGCGAGGGCCGCGCGGCGGTGCTGCGCCAGCTGCTCGGCCTGCCGCGACTGTTCCGTACGCCGCACGGGGAGCGGGAGTGGGAGTCGCGTGCGCGGCACAACCTGGCGACAGAGCTGAAGCTGCTGGCGTCCTGACCCGCGTCCTCGGCGTTCCCGGCGTGCGCGGAACGGCGTGCGCGGAACGGCGCGCGCGGAGTTCTCCCTGGGTTCGCCCGCCCGACTCTCGCCGGGCGCCCTCAAGCGGGGCGGCGCCCCTTGCGTCTGCGCAGCCCCGCCTTCGTCAGCAGCACCACCACCTCGCGGCTGGACACCTCCACCGCGCCCGCCCCCACCGCATCGGCATACCGGTGCGACGGCACGTCGTAGTGGTCCCGCTCGAAGGCCCGCGGCGGGCAGCCGATCGATGCCGCGAACGCGTGCAGCTCCTCGTACGAGACATCGCTGACCAGGTGCGACCACAGCCGGCCGTGGCCCGGCCAGGTCGGCGGGTCGATGTACACCGTCACGAGAGGCCGCCGACCGGCGCCACCACGACGCCCGCCTTCGCGCAGACCCAGTGCGGGTCCGGGCCCAGCTCCGGTTCGACGTCCAGCGCGTGCGGGTCGCCGGCGTCGCAGACCGGGCACAGCGGCCATCTTCCGTGCCGCTCGAGCAGCGCGTCCTGGACGTCCTGGGCCACCAGGCCGGCGATGTACTCGACGCCCTCCGGCCACTGCTCGACCCACCAACGGCGGTGCGTCACCGCGTCCTCGACCAGCGAGACGACAGCCGCGTCGGCCACATCGCGGGCGGCCAGGTCGGCGAGGACCAGCGCACGCGCCGCGTGCAGGGCCTGCTCGAGTGGGTTCGCGTCGTCCATGAAGCCATTGTCACCCCACCCGCCGCACTGCCGGCCGGCGGTCCGCTCCCGGCCGCCGGTCCACCCCGGGCCAAAGGGGGTTGACGACAAAGGAACACCGAAAATATCTTTCAAGAGTGACCAATCCAGTGAAGGAAATTTTCAGCGTCGACGCTCCGCCCGCCCCCGCCGCCCTCGCGGCCAAGGTCCGGACCCTCGCGCCGTCCATGACCCGCTCCATGCAGCGGGTCGCCGAAGCCGTCGCCGACGACCCGGCCGGCTGCGCGGCCCTCACGGTCACCGGCCTCGCCGAGCTCACCGGCACCAGCGAGGCCACCGTGGTCCGCACCGCCCGGCTCCTCGGCTATCCCGGCTACCGCGACCTGCGCCTCGCGCTTGCCGGGCTCGCCGCCCACCAGCAGTCCGGCCGCGCGCCCGCCGTCACCGCCGACATCGCCGTCGACGACCCCATCGCGGACGTCGTCGCCAAGCTCGCGTACGACGAGCAGCAGACCCTCGCCGACACGGCCGCGGGGCTCGACACCGTACAGCTGGGCGCTGCCGTGAGCGCCGCGGCGACCGCCCGCCGTATAGACATCTACGGCGTCGGCGCGTCCTCCCTCGTCGGCATGGACCTCGCCCAGAAGCTGCTGCGCATCGGTCTGATCGCGCACGCCCATACCGATCCGCACCTCGCCGTCACCAACGCCGTGCAGCTCCGCTCCGGCGATGTCGCCATCGCCATCACCCACTCCGGCTCCACCGGCGATGTCATCGAGCCGCTGCGCGCCGCCTTCGACCGGGGTGCGACGACGGTCGCGATCACCGGCCGCCCGGACGGGCCCGTATCGCAGTACGCCGACCATGTGCTGACCACCTCGACCGCCCGCGAGAGCGAGCTGCGGCCGGCCGCGATGTCGTCCCGTACCAGCCAACTCCTCGTTGTGGACTGCCTGTTCATAGGCGTGGCGCAGCGCACGTACGAGACGGCGGCCCCTGCCCTGGCCGCTTCGTACGAGGCGCTCGCCCACCGGCACAGCCCCCGCACCCGCTGAGCACCCCGATCACCCCCTCCCCCCACGGACCGAGAAAGCTGAGCCGCTCTTCATGACCTTCTCCTACGGTGAACTCCGCGCCGAGCTGGCCACCCTCACCACCGAGGCGTTCCGGCCCGAACTCGCCGAGATCGACCGGCTCCCGACCCTCGAGATCGCCCGGATCATGAACGGCGAGGACGAGTCCGTCCCCGCCGCCGTCGCCGCGCAGCTGCCGCGGATCGCCGCCGCGATCGACGACACCGCCGAGCGGATGTCCCGCGGCGGCCGGCTGGTCTACGCGGGCGCCGGCACGGCGGGGCGCCTCGGCGTACTGGACGCGAGCGAGTGCCCGCCCACCTTCAACACCGACCCGACCGAGGTCGTGGGCCTGATCGCGGGCGGCCCGTCAGCCATGGTCAAGGCGGTCGAGGGTGCCGAGGACAGCAAGGAGCTGGCCGCCGCCGACCTGGACGCGCTGAAGCTGACCGCGGACGACACGGTGGTCGGGATCTCCGCCTCGGGCCGTACCCCGTACGCGATCGGCGCGGTCGAGCACGCCCGCTTCCTCGGAGCGCTCACCATCGGCCTGTCCTGCAACGCGGACAGCGCACTCGGCGCGGCCGCCGACCACAGCATCGAGATCGTCGTCGGCCCCGAACTGCTCACCGGCTCCACCCGGTTGAAGGCCGGTACGGCGCAGAAGCTGGTCCTCAACATGATCTCGACGATCACGATGATCCGGCTCGGCAAGACATACGGGAATCTGATGGTGGACGTCCGCGCCTCCAACGAGAAGCTGCGCGCCCGCTCCCGCCGGATCGTCGCGCTGGCCACCGGCGCGTCGGACGAGGAGATCGAGGCCGCCCTCGCCGCGACCGACGGCGAGGTGAAGAACGCCATCCTCACCATCCTCGGCTCGGTCGACGGCCCCACCGCCGCACGACTCCTGACCGAGAGCAAGGGCCATCTGCGCGCGGCACTGCAGTCCGCCCGCCGGTAACCACCGACTGAACGTCCCCCCACAGCAAGGCACTCCGCACCATGGCAACAGACGCCCCCAACGCTCCTGACGCCCCCAACACCCCGGACGGCCCGGACGCCCCCAACGGCCCCAACGGCCCCAACGCCCCGGACAAGAACAGCGCCGTCGCCGCCGCCATCCTCCCCCTGGTCGGCGGCGCCCGGAACATCACCACCGTCGCGCACTGCATGACCCGCCTCCGCCTCGGGCTGCGCGACTCCTCCCTCGTACAGGAAGAGGCGCTGAAGGCGCTTCCCGCGGTCATGGGCGTGGTCGAGGACGACACGTACCAGATCGTGCTCGGCCCGGGCACGGTCGCCCGGGTCACCCCGGAGTTCGAGGCGCTCGTGGCAGCGGCCCCCAGGACCGCCGATGACCTGGCCGACCGGGGCGCCGCCATCAAGGCGGCCCGGAGGGCGAAGAATTCGACGCCCTTCAAGCTGTTCCTGCGCCGTATCGCGAACATCTTTGTCCCGCTGATCCCGGCCCTCATCGGCTGCGGCATCATCGCCGGCCTCAACGGCCTGCTGGCCAACCTCGGTTGGGCCCCGGCCGTGGTGCCCGCACTGGCCGCGACGGCCTCCGGCTTCATGTCGCTGATCGCGGTCTTCGTCGGCTACAACACCGCGAAGGAGTTCGGCGGTACGCCGGTCCTGGGCGGCGCGGTCGCCGCGATCATCGTCTTCCCGGGCGTCGCGAAGATCAGCGCCTTCGGTGTCCATCTCTCCCCCGGCCAGGGCGGCGTCCTGGGCGCCCTCGGCGCGGCGGTGCTCGCGGTGTACGTGGAGAAGTGGTGCCGCCGCTGGGTGCCGGAGGCCCTGGACGTCCTGGTCACGCCGACCCTCACGGTCCTCGTCGCCGGCCTGGTGACTCTCTTCGGCCTGATGTTCGTGGCCGGTGAGATCTCCACCGCGATCGGCGAGTTCGCGAACTGGCTGCTGGCAGGCGGCGGCGCGGCCGCGGGCTTCGTCCTCGGAGGTCTCTTCCTGCCGCTGGTGATGCTGGGCCTGCACCAGGCGCTGATCCCGATCCACACCACGCTCATCGAGCAGCAGAGCTATACGGTCCTGCTCCCGATCCTCGCGATGGCGGGCGCCGGGCAGGTCGGCGCGGCGGCCGCGGTCTACGTCCGGCTGCCCCGCAACACCTCGATCCGCAGCACCATCAAGTCCGCGCTCCCGGCGGGCTTTCTGGGCGTCGGCGAGCCGCTGATCTACGGCGTCTCGCTCCCGCTGGGCCGACCGTTCATCACGGCCTGCGTCGGCGGCGCGTTCGGCGGCGGCTTCGTCGGCCTGTTCAACATGCTGGGCGACAAGGTCGGCTCCACGGCGATCGGCCCCTCGGGCTGGGCGCTGTTCCCGCTGCTCGACGGCAACAAGGGCCTGGGCGAGACGATCGGGGTCTACGCGGCCGGGCTGCTGGTCGGTTACGTCGTCGGCTTCCTGGCCACGTACTGGTTCGGCTTCACCGGGCCGATGCTCAAGGAGCTCAACGTGGCCCCGGAGGAGTCCTTGCCCCCAGTGGCAGCGGGCTCCCCCGCCCCACCGAAGGAACCCGCGTCGGCCACGAACTGACGCCCCCGTACGCCTTCCGGGCACAGCACACGTGGCCCGGCTGCGCGTCACGGGAGCCGCCCCTCCGCGTTGACCTCCCGCACTCGCGCCCGCAGCACCTCGCCCGGCCGGGCGGGAGTGACTGCTTCAAGCGGGCAGTCCCACTCCCGTCCGCCACCCGGTGGGCGCAGCTGTACGTAGGTGCCCACGCGCCCCATGACCCGACCGATCCGCCCGTTGCGGGAGTCGATCACGTACTCCCCGGCGGTCACCGGCGCACCTCATGAAGCACAGCGGCGAGCCGCAGCGCCGTGTCCAGGTTGCAGCGCCCCAGGTCCACGAGTGGATACGGGTCCTCACTCGCGAGCATCACCGGGTCCACCCGCAGCGACGGCAGTTTCACCCCCACCTCGCCGAGCTCGACCCGCAGCTGGGCCACCACCTCTTCCGCAGCCCGCAGCCGCTCCGCCGATCGCACCACCATGACCAGGCACATCCACGCTGAGTGTCCGCATTACGACACAGCGCGTCCGACAGGTGGCTAGCCTGAACAGCGACGGCCGCCCAACAATCCCCCGTGTACGACCGGGAGTTGCCCATGCCTGGCCCGAAGGATCTCGACCCGTCATCGTCCCCGCGCGCACTGCTCGGCGCGGAGCTGCGTCGGTGATCGACGAGCTGGTCGAGGCACGACTCGCTCGCGCGCACCTGTTGAACGGTCCAACGGTGCCCTTGTTTTGGACCGTTCTGGACGAAGCAGCCTTACGGCGGACGGTGGGTGGACCCGCGGTGATGGCAGAGGCGCTGCGCCATGTGGCCTCACGGGTACGCAGCCACCAGATCATCGTGCAGGTGCTCCTGCTCAACGCGGGCGCACACGCTGCTATGGACGGCGCCCTCAAGCTGATGTACTTCCCTGACGCGCCCCCTCTCGCTTACGTCGATGGCCCCGGCACAGGCCAGTTGTTGGACGACCCGGGCCACGGTCGCACGGCACGAACTGACCTACGATCTGCTCGGGGCCAGCGCACTGTCACCCCAAGAATCCCTGGCCCTGATCGAATCAGTGGCGGAGGATTACGCGCATGACGATCAGCCCTGAGTACGACCTGAGCGTGGCGACCTGGCACAAGCCCAGCTACAGCGACGGCAGCTGTCTCGAGGTCGCCACCTGGCGCAAGTCCACCCACAGCGGCGGCGACTGCCTCGAAGTCGCCGACGGCCACCCCGACATCGTCCCCGTCCGCGACTCCAAGAACCCCGCCGGCCCTGCGCTCGTGTTCCGGAGCGCCGCCTGGTCCGTCTTCGTCGCGGACCTCAAGCAGCACTAGCCGGCGGAGCCCCTCGGAACTGGCCGGTCTTGTTCGTGTGCCGAGGGGCCGCCCTCTGGGCGGACCAAGTAGCCCGCGCGGCGGCGGCCCGTTGCGCCCACCGATTCGGCGGACCGGGGCGCCCGTCGCGCCCACGCCTGCCGGGGATGTCAGGATGGTCCTATGACGACCAAGGTCTACTTCGACATCACCATCAATGACGCCCCCGCCGGGCGGATCAACTTCAACCTGTACGACGACGTCGTTCCCAAGACGGCAGAGAACTTCCGCGCGCTCGCCACCGGCGAGAAGGGGTTCGGCTACGAGGGGTCCTCCTTCCACCGCGTCATCCCCGACTTCATGCTGCAGGGCGGCGACTTCACCCGCGGTGACGGCACGGGCGGCAAGAGCATCTACGGCGAGAAGTTCGCCGACGAGAACTTCAAGCTCACGCACAACAGGCCGGGCCTGCTCTCGATGGCCAACGCCGGCCCGAACAGCAACGGCTCCCAGTTCTTCATCACCACCGTGCTGACGCCGTGGCTGGACGGCAAGCACGTCGTGTTCGGCGAGGTCGCCGACGAGGACAGCATGGCCCTGGTCAAGAAGATCGAGAGCTACGGATCGCAGAGTGGCCGGACCAAGGCCAAGATCACCATCTCCGGCTCCGGCGTCGCCTGACGAACCTGCGGGACCTGAGCGGCCGAGAGGTCCGGGTCCCCGCGTGAACACGCGCTGAAACGCCCGAAGGCGGCACCCCTGTCAGGGATGCCGCCTTCGGTTGCGTAACCGGGCTTACTGAGCCGAGGCTCAGAAGTCCATGTCACCGCCCGGCATGCCGCCGCCCGCGGGGGCACCGGCCTTCTCGGGCTTGTCGGCGATGACGGCCTCGGTGGTGAGGAACAGCGCCGCGATGGAGGCCGCGTTCTGCAGAGCAGAGCGGGTCACCTTCGCGGGGTCGATGATGCCCTCGGCGATCATGTCGACGTACTCGCCGGTCGCGGCGTTCAGACCGTGGCCGACGGCCAGGTTGCGCACCTTCTCGACGACGACGCCACCCTCGAGACCACCGTTGACGGCGATCTGCTTGAGCGGAGCCTCCAGCGCGAGCTTCACGGCGTTGGCGCCGGTCGCCTCGTCACCATCGAGGTCGAGCTTCTCGAAGACCGAAGTCGCCTGGAGCAGAGCCACGCCACCACCGGCGACGATGCCCTCCTCGACGGCGGCCTTGGCGTTGCGCACCGCGTCCTCGATGCGGTGCTTGCGCTCCTTGAGCTCGACCTCGGTCGCGGCGCCGGCCTTGATGACGGCCACGCCGCCGGCCAGCTTCGCGAGGCGCTCCTGGAGCTTCTCGCGGTCGTAGTCCGAGTCGGAGTTCTCGATCTCGGCACGGATCTGGTTGACGCGACCGGCAACCTGGTCGCTCTCACCGGCACCGTCGACGATCGTGGTCTCGTCCTTGGTGATGACGACCTTGCGGGCGCGGCCCAGCAGGTCCAGGCCGGCGTTCTCGAGCTTGAGGCCGACCTCCTCGGAGATGACCGTGCCGCCGGTGAGGATGGCGATGTCGTTCAGCATCGCCTTGCGGCGGTCACCGAAGCCCGGAGCCTTGACGGCAACGGACTTGAAGGTGCCACGGATCTTGTTGACGACCAGGGTCGACAGGGCCTCGCCCTCGACGTCCTCGGCGATGATCAGCAGCGGCTTGCCGGACTGCATGACCTTCTCGAGAAGCGGCAGCAGGTCCTTGACCGAGCTGATCTTCGAGTTGACGATCAGGATGTACGGGTCGTCGAGCGACGCCTCCATACGCTCCATGTCGGTGGCGAAGTACGCCGAGATGTAGCCCTTGTCGAAGCGCATACCCTCGGTGAGCTCAAGCTCCAGACCGAAGGTCTGGGACTCCTCGACGGTGATGACGCCTTCCTTGCCGACCTTGTCCATCGCCTCGGCGATGAGCTCGCCGATCTGGGTGTCGGCGGCGGAGATGGAGGCCGTGGAAGCGATCTGCTCCTTGGTCTCCACGTCCTTGGCCTGCTCGAGCAGCGCACCGGAGACGGCCTCGACGGCCTTCTCGATGCCGCGCTTGAGAGCCATCGGGTTGGCACCGGCGGCCACGTTGCGCAGGCCCTCGCGGACCAGCGCCTGGGCGAGGACGGTCGCGGTGGTCGTACCGTCACCGGCGACGTCGTCCGTCTTCTTGGCGACTTCCTTGACCAGCTCGGCGCCGATCTTCTCAAACGGGTCCTCGAGCTCGATCTCCTTGGCGATGGATACACCATCGTTGGTGATCGTGGGGGCGCCCCACTTCTTCTCGAGGACGACGTTGCGGCCCTTGGGGCCAAGGGTGACCTTGACGGCGTCGGCGAGCTGGTTCATCCCGCGCTCGAGACCGCGCCGTGCCTCCTCGTCGAACGCGATGATCTTGGCCATGTGAAGTGGTCCTCCCGGACTGGGGTGGATTCTCCGGACCGCGCTGGCGCCCGCGACGGACGGCCTGCATGCCTTGTGGTTCCTTGCCCCACCCGGCCTGCGGACCTCACCAACCCGGTCCTCGTTGTCACTCTCACTGTCAGAGTGCTAACGCCAATGATTAGCACTCGCCCTAGGAGAGTGCAAGCGACTCTCACGGATCGAAGACCCACGAGCGGACCCACGGGCGGACCCAGCAGCGGACGCGCGAAGGGACCCACGAAGGGACCCAGCAGCGGACGCGCGAGCGGACCCGCGGGCAGACGCACGAGGGGCCCGCATCCCTGGTGGGATGCGGGCCCCTCGTGCGTGAGTGCGTCGGTGGCCGATCGCGCCGAGATCAGACGGCGAGCTTGACCATATCCGCCTGCGGACCCTTCTGGCCCTGCGAGATCTCGAATTCGACTCGCTGACCCTCTTCAAGGGTGCGGTACCCGTCCATCTGGATCGCGCTGTAGTGGACGAAAACATCCGCACCACCGTCGACCGCGATGAAGCCGTACCCCTTCTCCGCGTTGAACCACTTGACGGTGCCCTGAGCCATGCCTAACTCCCCTATTACTGGCCCTTGCGCAGGACCGCACTTCGCGGACCCGGGTCAGACCTCCACCCTCCGACAGGAGAGGGTGTGCGCCGGAACGCGTCGACCGCGGCTGAATGTATCTGCCCAACTGCCCTCTGCAACAGGTCAATCCGACGAGAAATCCGAGCACGCGTGAACGGATAATTGAACTGAATTCAATAAATTCCGGGGCAAGTCGGGCCCGGCAAATGGCGCTTAAGAGGCAATTCGAGCGAACTTATTGGCTGCTTCTTGATGGGGCCAGGACGCATTCTCATATGCGGCCGGCATAAGCAGCGGCGGGGCCTTCCCCAACTGTACCGCGCTCAACCATACAGAATTGCCCCCTCCGCTTCTCTTGCGGAGGGGGCAATTCTGGTGACGCTGCGTAGCTCAGCCGCCGGCGACGGCAGGAATGATCGAAACGCCCGCACCGTCCGGCGTCGCGGTCTCAAGACCCTGCTCGAAACGGACGTCGTCGTCATTCACGTACACGTTCACGAAGCGGCGCAGCTTGCCCTGGTCGTCCAGGACGCGCGCGGCGATGCCCGTGTGGTTCTTCTCCAGGTCGGCGATCACCTCGGAGAGCGTCGCGCCCTCCGCCGGGACCTCGGCCTGACCGCCCGTGTACGTACGGAGAATGGTGGGGATGCGGACGTTCACGCTCATGGTGTTCTGCCTTCCGTAGGTAGTCAGCGGGCCAGGCCGGCGTCGCGGAACGCGTCGAGGCTCGGGCGGATGGTCGCCGTGGGTCCGGTCGTCGGAGCGACCGCGTCGAGGGTCTTGAGACCGTCGCCGGTGTTGAGCACGACCGTGGTGAGCGCCGGGTCGAGCACGCCCTCCTCGATCAGCTTCCGCGTCACGCCCACGGTCACACCGCCCGCGGTCTCCGCGAAGATGCCCTCGGTACGGGCCAGCAGCTTGATCGCGTCGACGATCTGCTCGTCGTTGACGTCCTCCACCGCGCCGCCCGTGCGGCGCGCGATGTCCAGCACGTACGGGCCGTCGGCCGGGTTGCCGATGGCCAGCGACTTGGCGATGGTGTCCGGCTTCTGCGGGCGTACGACGTCGTGCCCGGCCTTGAAGGCCGTCGACACCGGCGAGCAGCCCTCCGCCTGGGCACCGAAGATCTTGTACGGCTTGTCCTCGACCAGACCGAGCTTGATCAGCTCCTGCAGACCCTTGTCGATCTTGGTGAGCTGCGAGCCTGAGGCGATCGGGATCACGATCTGGTCGGGCAGCTGCCAGCCGAGCTGCTCGCAGATCTCGTACGCCAGCGTCTTGGAGCCCTCGCCGTAGTACGGGCGGAGGTTGACGTTGACGAAGCCCCAGCCCTCGCCCAGCGGGTCGCCGATGAGCTCCGAGCAGAAGCGGTTGACGTCGTCGTAGTTGCCCTCGATGCCGACCAGCTCGCCGCCGTACACCGCGGCCATGACGACCTTGCCCTGCTCCAGGTCGTGCGGGATGAACACGCAGGAGCGGAAGCCGGCCCGTGCGGCGGCCGCACCGACGGCGCCCGCGAGGTTGCCGGTGGAGGAGCAGGAGAGAGTCGTGAAGCCGAAGGCGCGCGCGGCCTCGACGGCGATCGCGACGACGCGGTCCTTGAAGGAGTGCGTCGGGTTGCCGGAGTCGTCCTTGATGTACAGGCCACCGGTAACGCCCAGCTCACGGGCGAGATTGTCGGCCTTGACGAGCTTGGTGAAACCGGGGTTGATGTTCGGCTTCTCGGCCACGTCGGCGGGGACGGGCAGCAGCGGGGCGTACCGCCAGATATTGTTCGGACCCGCTTCGATCCGCTTCTTCAGCGCGTCGGGGTCGCCGCTCGGCAGGTCGTACGCGACTTCGAGGGGCCCGAAACACAGGGCGCAGGCGAAGATCGGGCCGAGGTCGAAACGCTCTCCGCACTCGCGACACGAGAGCGCCGCGGCGGGACCGAGGTTCACTGGAGTGGTGCTTGCGACAGTCTGAACAGCCATGGAGGCGAGGCCCTTTCTCCTCATCTTCCCCGTGACGCATTTCGCCACGAGACGGAATTGGCACCTTCCCCACCGTGACCTCGCGGTCGGCGGGAGGGTTGCCGGGGCTTCAACGGGCCGTTCCCTCTGCCCCTCTGGATGAGCGGTATTCGATTGTCAGCGTGAGGACCCCCGACATGCGACGGTCATCCGCGTTGTTCAAGACTGTAACCGAAGGCCTGGACGGTTGAGATAGTCGTCCGAACCGCGAGATGAAGATCATGGCCCCTGCCGCTGGCGCGGCGTGGCACAACCAGGGAGTAACGAGCGTGCTGGAAGAGGTGGAGCGCTGGCTGAGCAGGCGTTCCTGGTCCGCGTCCGACCGGCCGCTGCACCAGCTCATCGCTGCCAAGCGCGGTACGACCGTCAGTGTCGTCCTGCCCGCGCTCGACGAGGAGGCGACGGTCGGCGAGATCGTCACCGTGATCCGGCGCGAGCTGATGGAAGCGGTGCCGCTCGTCGACGAGCTGGTCGTCATCGACTCGGGCTCGAGCGACCGTACGGCCGAGGTGGCCGCGGCGGCCGGCGCGCGGGTGGTGCACCGCGACGCGATACTGCCGCGGATACCGGCGGCCCCCGGCAAGGGCGAGGTGCTGTGGCGGTCGCTGATGGTGACCAGCGGCGACATCGTCTGCTTCATCGACGCGGACCTCAGGGACTTCTCGGCGGACTTCGTCTCCGGGATCGTGGGACCGCTGCTGACCGACCCCGAAGTGCAGTTCGTCAAAGCGATGTACGACCGGCCGCTGGGCGATGTGGCAGGTCAGGGCGGCCGGGTCACCGAGCTGGTGGCGCGCCCGCTGCTCAATCTGCACTGGCCGCAGCTGGCCGGGGTCGTCCAGCCGCTCGGCGGCGAGTACGCGGCGCGGCGCTCGCTCCTCGAGCGGCTGCCCTTCCCCGTCGGTTACGGAGTGGAGCTGGGCCTGCTCGTGGACGCGCTGCACACGGTAGGTCTTGACGCGCTGGCCCAGGTGGACGTCGGCTCGCGCAAGCACCGGCACCAGGACGGGCAGGCGCTGGGCCGGATGGCCGCGGCGATCTACCGTACGGCTCAACTGCGGCTGTCCCGGGGCCACTTGGTGCGGCCGGCACTCACGCAATTCGAGCGCGGCGAGGACGGTTTCGAACCGCGCACCTATCCGGTGGACACGGAGGAGCGGCCGCCGATGCGCGAGATCGGTGAGTACGCGGCGCGTCGCGCGGCATAACCACCACCGCTGTAGCGGTTTGTCCAACACTTCCTGCTTATGGCCTTCAGATGCAGTACGGGCGCTCCGCGCCGCAGTGCCGGGCTGCCGCGGTTCCTCGGGGCCCTGGCAGTCATCACCACCGTTCTGACCGCTGTGGTCATCCAGGGACAGGCGATGGCCGACACCGTCGCCCCGGCGAACCGGGGCGACCACAGCTCCGAGCGGCTGTGGCTCCTCGGCGGTCTGGCGCTGAGCCTGACCGCGGCCGGCGTGATCGCGGTCGCCGCCTCGCGCGGGCGCCGCGATCACTGAGGGGGCGCCGCAATCACCGGCCTGCTCCCGTGAATCACCAATCTGCCGACCTGCCCTTCGGCCGTACGCACGTTTGAGGGTTTGTGCGACGGGCTAGGTTTCGCCACATGGTCTCCGAGCACCCTGCTGCCCAGGTCCTCGTCGCGTCGAACCGCGGCCCGGTCTCGTACACGCTGCGCGAGGACGGCTCGCTCGACGCCAAGCGCGGCGGCGGCGGGCTGGTCTCCGGTCTCTCCGCCATCGGCTCCGAGGCGGACGCCCTGTGGGTGTGCGCCGCGCTGGGCGACGGCGACCGTGAGGCGGTACGGCGCGGGGTCGGCGAGGCCGGGGTGCTGATGCTCGACATCGACCCGGCCGTCCACTCCGACGCGTACAACGGCATCGCGAACTCCGTGCTCTGGTTCGTCCACCATCTGCTGTACCAGACGCCGGTGGAGCCGGTCTTCGACGATGAGTTCCGCCGCCAGTGGGCCTCGTATGAGACCTACAACCGGGCCTTCGCGGACGCGCTCGCCGCTCAGGCGGCTCCCGGTGCGGCGGTCCTGGTGCAGGACTACCACCTGGCGCTGGTACCCGGCATGCTCCGCGAGCTGCGCCCGGATCTGCGGATCGGGCACTTCTCGCACACGCCGTGGGCGCCCGTCGACTACTTCCGGATGCTGCCCGACGACATCGCCGAGCAGCTGCTGCGCGGCCTGCTCGGCGCGGACCGGACCTGTTTTCTCACCCGGCGGTGGGCGGACGCGTTCACGGCGTGCTGTACGGAGCTGCTGGGCGCGGACTCCCTGGAGGGCACCCGGATCGGGGTGCACGGGCTCGGCGCGGACGCGGACTTCCTGCGGGAGCGCGCGCACCGGCCGGATGTGGCGGAGCGGCTGGTGGCGCTGCGCGAAGAGATCGGCGGCACCCCGTCGGCGCCCCGGAAGACGATCGTCCGGGTGGACCGCACCGAGCTGTCCAAGAACATCGTGCGCGGCCTGCTCGCCTACCGGCAGCTGCTGGAGTCCCGTCCGGAGTGGCGGGAGCGGGTCGTCCATGTCGCCTTCGCCTACCCGTCCCGGCAGGACCTGGCGGTGTACCGCGACTACACGGCGGCGGTCCAGCGCCTCGCCGACGAGATCAACTCCGGCTACGGGACACCGACGTGGACCCCGGTCGTCCTCCATGTGAAGGACGACTTCGCACGCTCCCTGGCCGCGTACCGGCTGGCCGATGTGGCCCTGGTCAATCCGATCCGTGACGGCATGAACCTCGTCGCCAAGGAGATCCCGGTCGTCTCGGACAACGGCTGCGCGCTGGTGCTGTCGCGGGAGGCAGGGGCGTACGAGGAACTGGGCGAGGACGCGCTGGTGGTGAACCCGTACGACGTGACCGGCACCGCCGAGGCGCTCCACGAGGCGCTGACGATGCCGGACAACGAACGGGCCGGGCGCACCAAGCGGCTGGCGGCGGCGGCGACCGCGCTGCCGCCGCAGAAGTGGTTCCTGGACCAGCTACAGGCGCTGCGCGAGATCTGACAGAAACCCGACCACCGCCGCCGGGCCCGGCAGCAGCAGATCGGCCCGCTCCGCGAGCTCGGGGACCTCCTCGCTTCCGCTGCACACCAGCAGACCGGGGACGCCGTCCGCGCGGAGCTTCTCCACCGCGGCGAAAGCGGGCAGATCGCCGAGGTCGTCGCCGGCGTAGAGCACGGAACCGGCCTTCACCTCGCGTACGTACTCCTCGAGCGCCACGCCCTTGTCCATGCCGGGCGGGCGCAGCTCCAGGACCATACGGCCCGGCTCCACGATCAGGCCGTGGCGTGCGGCGAGTTCGGCGAGCGGTTCACGCAGGGCCTCGAAAGCCGCCTGCGGGTCGGACGCACGGCGGGTGTGGACGGCGACCGCCTGGCCCTTCTCCTCGATCCAGATGCCCTGCCAGGCGCCGATGCGGTCCAGGAATCCGGGGAGTTCGGCGCGGACGGCCGCGACGCCGGGGTGCGGGGCAGGCGTATGGACGGTGCCGGAGACGGCGTCCCAGCGCTCGGCGCCGTAGTGGCCGAGGACGACGAGGTGGTCGAGGCCCGGCACTCCGGCGAAGCCGCCGTACCGCACGGCGACACCGGCGGGGCGGCCGGTGATCACGGCGACGGACAGGACCCGCGGGGCGAGCGCGGCGAGCGCGGGGACCGCGCCCGGGTGGGCGCGGGCCTGGTCGGGGTCGGGCACGATCTCGGCGAGGGTGCCGTCGAAGTCGAGTCCGACGACGGTTTTCCCGGGCCTGGCGAGGATCGCGGCCAGACCTTCCCGGCCGGCGGGCGTCGACGGTGTCGGCAAGGGGTGCGCATACGGAGTGCTGCCCATCCCCCGACCCTATCGGCGACTTCGCCGGGCGTCTCTGACGCGACGCAGCCGGTTGACGGTCACGGGGTCGTGGGCCAGGGCGCGCTCGTCGTCGAGAAGGGCGTTGAGGAGCTGGTAGTAGCGGACCGGGGAGATGCCGAGCTGCTCGCGGATGGCCCGCTCCTTTGCGCCGGGTCCCGGCCAGGAGTGGTGCTCCATGGCCAGAACGGCACGGTCCCGCTCGGAGAGCGCCTCGTCGTGGGTCATACGATCCAACATATCCGCGCGACGAGGCCCACTGCCCGGCTGTCCGCGCACTCGGCCGCCCGGCTGCCCCGCTGCCCGGCTGCCCGCGCACTCGGCTGCCCGGTTGCCGGACCACTCGGCTGCGCGGTTGCCGGACCTCGGCTACTCGGCGTTCTCCGCGGCGGTGGCCGCCCGGCCGATCCGGCCGAGGACGGTCGCCGGGTCGCCGCCCGGCTCGACGGCCTTGCCTATGTTCCCCTTGATGTTCTCGCTGACCGAGGCCCACGACGTCTTGCCGACCGGCGGAAGCACCGAGGTGGGGAGCTCGTGGAGGAACTTCCTCAGCTCCAGGTGCTCCGGGTCCTTCTCCATCGCCTCGGACGCGGTGACCGTCGCCGGCAGCAGGGCATTCTGGCCGGCGAAGTCGAGGACGTTCTTGTCGCTGAAGACGAAGTCCAGGAACTTGCCGACCTCGACCCGGTGACCGTTCTGCTTGAAGCCCATGATCCAGTCGGCGACGCCCATCGCCGACTTGGCCTTGCCGTTCCTGCCGGGCAGCGCCACCTCGCCGACCTGGACGCCCGCCTTCTCCGCGGCCTGCATCAGCGAGGGGTGGCCGTTGAGCATGCCGACCTCGCCGCGGGTGAAGGCGGCGAACGCCTCCTTGCGGTTCAGCTTGGAGGGCGCGACCGGGCCGGTGAGCTTCTTCTCGACCAGGTTCTCCTTCAGCCAGGTGAAGGTGCTGATGTTCTGCGCGGAGTCGATCGCGTACTTGCCGACCGGGTCGATATAGCCGTCGCCGCCGCTGAGCAGCCACATCATGGTCTCGGCCTGGGCCTCTTCCGGACCGAGCGGCAGCGCGAAGGGGTACTTCGCGTCCGTGTTGGCCTTCAGCCTGACCGCGTCGTCCTTGAGGTCGTCCCAGGTCTTCGGGTCCTCCTTGATGCCGGCCTCTTTGAAGAGCTTCTTGTTGAAGAAGAGGAGCCGGGTGGAGGCGACGAACGGCAGACCGTACTGGACATGCCGGTGCTCGCCGGCGTCGACGAGCGGGGCGAGGAAGTTGGACTGCACGGGTACGGAGAGCAGTTGGTCGGCGCTGTAGAGCTTGTCGGCCGCGGCGTAGTCGGCGTACGCGCCGATCTGCGCGACGTCAGGGGCCTTGCCCGCCTTGACCATCTCGGCGACCTTGCGGTCGACGTCGTTCCAGGATTCGATCTGGACGTCGATCTTGATGCCGGGGTTCTTGGACTCGAACGCGGCGGCGAGATCCGCCCAGTACTTCTTGCTGCTCTGGCCGCCGGCCACGTCGTAGTCGGCCGCGACCAGCTTGAGCGTCACATCTCCGGAAGCGCTGGAGCTGCCACAGCCCGCGAGCGTCACCGTCATACCCAGCGCGGCGACTGCCGCGGTCAGACCCAAGAAGCGCTGCTGCACAGCTCTTCCCCACCCTCTGCCGTTGGTTGCCCGTCTTGTCCCAGACGGTCCCCCGCGACGTCTTCTGAGATGAGCTGCGATTTTCCCCCATCCGAGTGATGAGGTCTACTCCACTGGATATCACTTCCGCAACGCCTGGCCCACGGCGGAGGGGCATTGCCCGGGTGGGCCACGGCCTGCTAAGCACGTCACGGCACGAAGTGGTCGGTGCCGGTCCCGAGTTACGCGTACGTCACTAGGAGCCTTGCCGCATGTCCCGTACCGCAGCAGAGATTGCCACCCAGCCCGCCTGCTGGCGACGAGCGGCCGAGGCCGCCGCCGTCTTCGAGGGACTTCCGGCGCCGGGCGAGCGCGTCGCCGTCACCGGGTGCGGGACGTCCTGGTTCATGGCGATCGCGTACGCCGCGCTGCGGGAGGCGGCGGGACAGGGCGAGACGGACGCCTTCGCCTCCTCCGAGTTCCCGGCCGGCCGGTCCTACGACCGTGTCGTCGCGATCACCCGCTCCGGCACCACGACCGAGGTGCTCGACCTGCTGCGCGAACTGAAGGGCTCGGTGCCGACGCTGGCTCTGACCGCGGACCCGAAGACACCCGTGATGGAGGCGGCGGACGCGGTGGCGGTGCTGGACTGGGCGGACGAGGAGTCGGTCGTCCAGACCCGGTTCGCCACGACCGCGCTGGCGTTCCTGCGCGCGGGGCTCGGCGACATCCCCGGTCTGAAGTCGGTCACCGACGCGGCGGTCGACGCGGAGCTGGCGATCACGGAGCCGCTCGCGGACGCGGTGGTCGGCGCGGAGCAGTGGACGTTCCTGGGCCGCGGCTGGACGTACGGGCTGGCGCTCGAGGCGGGTCTGAAGATGCGCGAGGCGGCGGGTGCGTGGACGGAGTCGTACCCGGCGATGGAGTACCGCCACGGTCCGATCTCGATCACCGGTCCCGGCCGGGTGGCCTGGGTCTTCGGCGCGCTGCCGGAAGGCCTGTCGGTGGACGTGGCCCGGGTGGGCGGCACGCTGGTGGCCCGTCAGGAGACGGATCCGCTGGCGGACCTGATCCGTGCGCAGCGTCTCGCGGTGACGCTGGCCGAGTCGAAGGGCTACGACCCGGACCGCCCGCAGAACCTGACCCGCAGCGTGATTCTGGGCTGACGGGTCCGCGGGTCGCGGGTGCGGGTGCGGGTGCGGCTGCGCCTGCGGCGGGCCCTGTTCCCCTACCCGCCCCTTCCCGCTGTGTCGATGTGCGGCTCCGCCGCGTGGGGGGCTTCGCCCCAGACCCCGTATGCGACCTTCGGCCGCATGTCCTCAATCGCCGGACGGGCTTGAATTTCCGCCGGAGATCCAGTCCCGCCGGCGATTGAGGCGCGGGGTCCGGGGCAGGACCCCGGTCACTCCGCCGTTTGTATGACCGCGCAACAATCCGTCGTAGTGGACTAGACCTTTCTTGGGTGTACACGCCAGACTGTCCACGTGAGACACGTCATCGCCCTCGATGTGGGCGGCACCGGGATGAAAGCCGCCCTGGTCGGGGTGGACGGGACGCTGCTGTACGAGGCCCGCCGCGCGACCGGGCGCGAACGCGGGCCCGACGCCGTCGTCGAGACCATCCTCGGCTTCGCCGAGGAGCTACGCGCGTACGGCGCCGAGCACCTCGGCGAGAGCTCCCTCGCCGCCGGCGTCGCCGTACCCGGCATCGTCGACGCCGACCGCGGCATCGCCGTCTACGCCGCCAACCTCGGCTGGCGCGACGTACCCATGCGCGCCCTGCTCGCCGAACGCCTCGGCGGCGTACCGGTCGCGCTCGGCCACGACGTCAGGACCGGCGGCCTCGCCGAGGGCCGGATCGGGGCCGGCAAGGGCGCCGACCGGTTCCTGTTCGTGCCGCTCGGCACCGGGATCGCCGGCGCCATCGGCATCGCGGGATCCATCGAGGCCGGCGCCCACGGATACGCGGGCGAGATCGGCCATATCGTCGTACGCCCCGAAGGCCCCGACTGCGGCTGCGGCCAGCGCGGCTGCCTCGAGACGCTGGCCTCCGCCGCCGCGGTGACCAGGGCCTGGGCCGCCGCGTCCGGCGACCCGGACGCGGACGCCGCCGACTGCGCGAAGGCCGTCGCGTCCGGCGACGAACGGGCCGCACGGGTCTGGCACGACGCCGTCGACGCGCTCGCCGCCGGCCTGGTCACCGCGCTCACCCTGCTGGACCCCCGCACGCTGATCATCGGTGGCGGTCTCGCCGAGGCGGGGGAAACCTTGTTCACACCACTGCGGGCCGCGGTCGAGGAACGCGTCACGTTCCAGAAGCTGCCCGCGATCGTCCCGGCTGCCCTCGGGGACACCGCCGGATGCCTGGGCGCGGGGCTGCTCGCCTGGGATCTGCTCGCCACCGACTCGGAGGTAACCGCCTAATGGCCGCAAGCGCCGAAAGCACAGTTCTCGCGGGCGCCCGGGTGGTGCTGCCGACCGGGATCGTCGAGAACGGACGGCTCGTCGTCGCCGGCACGAAGATCGCCGGCGCCGCGCCGGCGGACGCGCCCGCCCGCGATCTGTCCGGCCACTGGCTCGTCCCCGGCTTCGTCGACATCCACAACCACGGCGGCGGCGGCGCCTCGTTCACCTCCGGCAGCGCCGAGGACGTGCTGAAGGGCGTACGCACCCACCGCGAGCACGGCACGACCACACTCGTCGCCTCCACCGTCACCGGCGAGATGGACTTCCTCGCCCAACGGGCCGGCTTCCTCTCCGAACTCGTCGAACAGGGCGACCTGGCCGGTATCCACTTCGAAGGCCCGTTCATCTCGCCGTGCCGCAAGGGCGCGCACAGCGAGGCGCTGCTGCGCGACCCCGACCCTGCCGAGGTGCGCAAGCTGATCGACGCCGCGCGCGGTACGGCGAAGATGGTCACCCTCGCCACCGAACTGCCCGGCGGCATCGACTCCGTACGCCTGCTCGCCGAGCACGGCGTGATCGCCGCGATCGGGCACACGGACGCGACGTACGAGCAGACCGTCGAGGCCATCGACGCGGGCGCGACCGTGGCGACCCACCTCTTCAACGCCATGCCCGCACTCGGGCACCGCGCGCCGGGACCGATCGCCGCGCTCCTCGAGGACGAGCGGATCACGGTCGAGTTGATCAACGACGGCACGCATCTGCACCCCGCCGCCCTGGAACTCGCCTTCCACCGCGCGGGCGCGGACCGGGTCGCGTTCATCACGGACGCCATGGACGCGGCGGGCTTCGGCGACGGCCGCTACCAGCTCGGCCCGCTCGCCGTCGACGTCAAGGACGGCGTCGCCCGGCTGGTGGAGGGCGGCTCGATCGCCGGCTCCACACTCACCCTGGACACCGCCTTCAAACGCGCGGCCACGATCGACAAGCTGCCGGTGGAGGACATCGTCCGGGCCATCTCGGCCAATCCTGCGAAGCTGCTCGGCGCATACGACACGGTCGGCTCGCTGGAGCCGGGCAAGGACGCCGACCTGGTGGTCCTCGACGCGGAGTTCACGCTCAAGGGGGTCATGCGCAAGGGCGAATGGCTGGTTGAGCCCCAAGTTGGGTGATTTCTGCGCAAGTTACGGCAAGGTGGTTGGCTCGGGGGTCTGGGCCAACCGTCTTCCGTTTGGCATGATCAGGTCCCGTACGAGCATGGCACGCGCATTCTCCGGGGGGTGTTACGGGTGATCCTGACGGTCACGCTCAACACCGCTCTCGACATCACCTACAGAGTGGGCTCGCTGGTCCCGCACGCCAGTCACCGCGTCAGCGAGGTCCGCGAACGCCCCGGCGGCAAGGGCCTCAACGTCGCCCGCGTGCTCGCCGCACTGGGACACGAGACGGTGGTCACGGGCTTCGCGGGCGGCTCCACCGGAGCCGTACTGCGCGATCTGCTGGCCCCTCTCGCACCGCATGACGCGCTCGTCCCGACCGCCGGAACCACGCGCCGCACCATCGCCGTCGTGGACGACACCAGCGGCGACACGACCCAGCTGAACGAGCCGGGCCCGACGGTGACCGCCGAGGAGTGGGCCATGTTCCTCTCCTCGTACGCCTCCCTCCTGCGGGACGCCGAAGCCGTCGCCCTGTGCGGCAGCCTGCCGCCCGGCATCCATGTCGGCGCATACGCCGAACTGGTCCGCCGCGCCCGCAGCGCGGACGTCCCCGTACTCCTCGACACCAGCGGCGAGCCACTGCGCCGCGGCATCGCCGCCCGTCCCGACCTCGTCAAACCCAACGCGGACGAGCTCGCGCAGCTCACCGGCTCCCGCGATCCACTGCGCGCCACCCGCGACGCCCGCCGCCGCGGCGCGCACACGGTGGTCGCCTCGCTCGGCGCGGACGGCGTGCTGGCGGCCACTCCTGACGGCGTCTGGCAGGCGATCCCGCCGACGTCTGTGAAGGGCAACCCGACGGGAGCGGGCGACTCGGCGGTGGCCGGACTGCTCTCCGGGCTCGTGGAACGGCTCCCGTGGCCGGACCGGCTGTCCCGGGCCGTGGCCCTGTCGGCGGCGACCGTACTGGCTCCCGCGGCGGGCGAGTACGACGCCGGGGCGTACGAGGATCTGCTGCCGCGCATAGCGGTGACCGAGCGCGCGGCCGCGGCGTGAGGACACGCGGGCTCGGCGTGAGAGCACGCGGGCTCGGCGTGAGAGCACGCGGGCTCGGCGTGAGAGCACGCGGGCTCGGCGTGAGAGCACGCGGGCTCGGCGTGACGGCGCGCGGGCGGCAGCTGCCGGGCGGCCCCGAGGCCGGTCGCCCCCGGTCCGACTCGACGCCGCAGCACCGGCGCCCCGGCACGCCGACACCATCGTGCCGCGGCGGCAACTCTCCGGGCGTGTGCGCCCGACTCCGCACAAACGGGCTCAGCCGCCCGGGAATTGGGATGCACCATGCCACTCGTCACCACTGGTGAACTCGTCGCGGCCGCCGCGGCCGACGGCCGCGGCATCGCCGCCTTCAACGTCATCACCCTGGAGCACGCCGAGGCGATCGCCGCCGGCGCCGAGCAGGCCGGCACACCCGCGATCCTGCAGATCTCCGAGAACGCCGTGAAGTTCCACGGCGGCCGGCTCTCCGCGATCGCCGCCGCCGCGGCCTCCGTGGCCCACGCGTCCACCACGCCGCTCGCCCTCCACCTGGACCATGTCGTCTCGGTGGACCTGCTGCGGTCGGCGGACGACGAGGGCTTCAGCTCGGTGATGTTCGACGCCTCGAAGCTGCCGTACGACGAGAACGTCAGGGCCACGGCGGACGCGGTGCGCTGGGGCCACGAGCGCGGCATCTGGATCGAGGCGGAACTGGGCAAGGTCGGCGGCAAGGAGGGTGAGGCCCCGCTCGACGCCCACGCCCCGGGCGTCCGTACGGATCCGGCCGAGGCGGCGGCCTACGTGGCCGCCACGGGCGTGGACGCGCTGGCGGTGGCGGTCGGCTCCTCGCACGCGATGACGGAGCGCACGGCGGCCCTGGACCACGCTCTGATCGGCCGGCTACGGGACGCGGTGCCGGTGCCGCTCGTCCTGCACGGCTCATCCGGCGTCCCGGACGAGGAAATCCGCGCGGCGGTCACCTCCGGCATGACCAAGATCAACGTCGGCACGGCACTGAACACGGCGTTCACCGGCGCGGTGCGGGCGTTCCTGGAGGCGAACCCGCAGGCGGTGGACCCCCGGAAATACCTCGTCCCGGCTCGCGAGGCGATGACCGGGACGGTGGCGGGCTTCCTGGAGCTGCTGTGACGATCCGGGCCGAGGCCCGGACTCACAGCGCGGCTGGGCTGAGGGTGCTCAGAGCTCCCCGTCGCTGACCTGGAGCCAGTCGAGTATGGCGTTGCACTGATTGCCGTTCTCGCACGAGATCTTGATCTCGTTCTCACCCTTCTTGAGGTTCACCGGCGCCCAAGTGGTCTGCCAGTTCTTCTCCCAGTTCGGGTCCGTGGACTTGACGAAGTTCTTCAGGCCCAGCGGGTTGCTGTTCGCCTTGCCGTTCACAGTCAGGGTGGCGTTGGCGTCCACGGCCGGGATGGCGTAGCGCACGTACAGCCGGTACTCCTTGGCCTCGGCGACGTTCGCCTTCCAGGTGACCGAGGCGCCCACCGCGTTGAAGCCGGTCACAAACGCGCCGTCGGTGCCTTCCGCGCCCTTGATGTCCTTCGCCAGCGCCGCCGGCGCCCCGAGCTGCAGCGTCGCCGCGTCCTGCTTCGGCAGCTCCGCCGGCTTGTCCGACGCGGACGGCTGCTCGCTGGGCTTCACGGACTCGCCCGCGGTCGCGCCGCCGTTGCCGCCCGGCCTGCCGCCCGCCTTCTTGTCCTCGTCGCCGCCCGTCAGGAGCGCCGCGCCGATGCCGATCACGACGACCGCGACGACCGCGATCGCGCCGATCAGCAAGCCCTTGGTGTTGGGGCCGCCACTGCGGCCGCCGCCGTGGCCCGTGCCCTGCTGCGGAACCGTGCGGGTGGTGGCGCCGCCGGGGTAGGTCTCGGGCGCCGCGTACTGCGCGGTCGGCTGGCCCTGGGCCTGGCCCTGCGGCTGACCGTACGCATACTGCTGCGGGACCTGCTGGCCGTACTGGCGCTCGCCGACCGTCCGGACCTGGTTGTACGAGGTTCTGGGGACGCCGGGCTGCGCGGCGGGACCCGGGTAGCCGTAGCCGCGGCCCTGGCCGGGCGGTGTCGCGCCTGCTGCCCGTCCGTCCTCGTACAGGTAGCCGAACGGATCGTCGTCCTCGGGCGTGCTCGCGCCGTTGTTCGCGGCCGTCATCCCAGTCACTCCTCACCATGTCGTCAGCACATCGCCGACGCGGGCGAGCCTACCCGGTTCGGAGCAACCGAAAGGGTGGCGTAGACCTCAGCCCGCCCGCCTGTGCACCTTCGCGCGGGACCGCTTCTCGATGTACATCCGCTGGTCCGCGGATTGCAAGACCTCCTCGACGGACATCCCGCAGCTCGCCCAGCCGATACCGAAGCTGGCCCCGACGCGGACCCCGCGACCGCCGACCCGGATCGGCAGGATGATCGCGTTCCGCAGGCGTACGGCCAGGTCGGCGGCGTCCGCCGAGCCCAGGCCGTCGGCGAGAACGACGAACTCGTCACCGCCGAGCCGGGCCACTGTGTCCCCGTCCCGTACGCCCGTGGTGAGCCGCCGCGCCACCTCGACCAGCACGGCGTCGCCCGTCTGGTGCCCGAAGCGGTCGTTGATCGACTTGAATCCGTCCAGGTCGCAGAAGAGGACCGCGAGGCCCTTCGTCCCGTCGTCGGTCTCTCCGTCCGGCGCGACGGAGTGGACATGGTGGTTGTACGGGCCGCCGACCGAGTCGGTGTCGAAGCGCTCGCTGCGGAAAATGTGCTCACCGTCACCGGCGTACGCGGCGTCCAGAGCCTCGATGGCCGACTCCCGCTCCGCGTACGGCCGCTCGCACAGCCGGGAGCTGAGCCGGGCCCGCAGCTCGGCGCTGTTGGGCAGGCCGGTGAGCGAGTCGTGCGAGGCGCGGTGGGCGAGCGCCAGCTCATGGCGCTTGCGCTCCTCGATGTCCTCGACGTGCGTCAGCAGAAAGCGCGGCCCGTCGGCGGTGTCCGCGACGACGGAGTTGCGCAGCGAGACCCAGACGTACGTCCCGTCCCGTCTGCCGAGACGCAGCTCGGCACGGCCGCCCTCGGCGGACGTACGCAGCAGAGTGCCGACATCCTCGGGATGGACGAGATCGGCGAAGGAGTAGCGGCGCATCGCGGAGGCGGGACGGCCGAGCAGCCGGCACAGGGCGTCGTTGGTGCGCAGCAGCCGGCCGTGCTGGTCGCCGCCCATCTCGGCGATGGCCATACCGCTGGGCGCGTACTCGAAGGCCTGCCGGAAGGACTCCTCGCTGGCGCGCAGGGCCTGCTGCTCGCGCTCGAGGCGGACCAGGGCGCGCTGCATATTTGCTCGCAGCCGGGCGTTGCTGATCGCAATGGCCGCCTGGGAGGCGTACATCTGGAGCGCTTCCTGGCCCCAGGCTCCCGGCCTGCGGCCATTGCGCGGCCGGTCGACGGATATGACACCGAGGAGTTCGCGGCCGCCGCCCGATGCGTACATGGGGGCGTAGAGGCGGTCCTGCGGGTGCCACTCGTCCTCGAAGCGGGGATCGGGGCCCTCGGTGTGCCACTGCGGTACGTCGTCCTCGATGAGGACCCAGCCCTCGGTGTGCGGTATGAAACGCAGCTCGCCCCAGGCCTCGCCCATGGAGAGCCGGCGTTCCCAGGAGGGGCGGGAGCCGACCCGCCCGGTGATCAGGGCTTCCGCGGCGGCACTGCCGGCGAACGCGGCGACGACGAGATCACCGTCGGGACGAACGAGATTGACGCAGGCCAGCTCGTAGCCGAGTCCTGCGACGATGCCGTCGGCGACGGTCTGCAGAGTGTCGGCCAAGCTCCGGGCCGTGTTGAGGTCCGCGACGGCCTGATGCAGCTGCCGCAGGGTCGCAAGACGGACGTAGGGCTCCGACTCGGTCTCCATTGCTCGCTCTCCCCGAGACCTCGACAGCAAACTCCAGGGTTCTCATCAGCGTTCTTGTTGCGGTATCACGGCCACTGAATCACAGCGAGCTGCCCACTCGGTACACAGGGTCAACAAATACCGCACTCTGTGACTCAAGTCACATCAGGTGATGAAAAGTTGCGCGGCCGAGTGGGAGCGCTCCATCGCTTTCTTGAACGCAAATCCGGTGCGCGGGTCCTAGGACTCGACTGGTCCCAAGGCCCGATGCGGGCGACGGACGGCCGAGACTAGCGTTCCTCGTGTGTTGCAGACGACCCCCACTCCCGCCGCTGTTGCCATCCCCCATGCTGAGGGGGTGAGCAACGAGGAATTCCGCGCAGCCATGTCCCGGCTGGCCGCGGGTGTGGTGCTGGTGACCGCGAACGACGCCGACTACGGACCGCACGGAGAGGACGTCGGCATGACCGCGACGGCGTTCATGTCGGTGTCGCTGGACCCGCCCCTGGTACTGGTGAGTCTGCGCAACGGCTCACGCATGGACGACCTGCTGGCGGAACAGCCGCTGTGGGGCGTCTCGGTGCTCTCGGAGAGCCAGCGGCACATCGCCGGACGCTTCGCCATGAAGGGGCGGGTCAGCGACCGGCTGCTGTTCGAGGACATCCCGTACACGAGGGGCGAGGTGTGCGGGTCGCTGCTGGTGCGGGGCGCGCTCGCGACGCTGGAGTGCCGTACCGAGCAGCGGATCGAGGCGGGCGACCACACGCTGGTGATCGGCCGGGTGCTGAAGGCCGGCCTGGAGAGCTCGGACGGCGGCCCACTGACGTACTTCAAGGGCCGCTACCACCAGCTTGGTTGAGCAACACTGAGCCCCGCCGACGATTGAGCGAACCCAAGCCCCGCCGGCGATTGAGGCGCCGGGCCCAGGGCGGAGCCCAACAACAAGCCCCGCCGGCGATTGAGGCGCCGGGCCCGGGGCGGAGCCCCGGCAAGAGGCCGCGCGCTACCAGTCCCTGCCCGTGCGCCCGCGCTTCGTCTCCGCCCGCTGCTTCTTCTCCCGCAGCCGCCGCTCGTTGATACCGCGCGGAATCTTCGTCGCCCGACGCGGCCGCGGCGGAGGCGCCGTCGCCTCCGCGAGCAGCGAGGCGAGCCGGACCGCGGCCGTCTCACGGTTGCGCCACTGCGAGCGGTGCTCCGACGCGCGTACGGCAATCACCCCGCCGACCAGCCGCCCCGCGAGCCGCTCCAGCGCGCGCTCCTTCCACACCGGCGGCAGCGCCTCGGTCTTGGCGAGGTCGAAACGGAGCTCCACCTGCGAGTCGCTGGTGTTGACGTGCTGCCCACCGGGCCCCGACGACCTCGAGAAACGCCACATGAGCTCGGCCTCCGGCAGGAAGACCGAACCGCGGATGCTGTGCTTACCCGGGGGACGCCCCCCGGACCCCCGATGGGGCTGGGTCCCGGACATAAGTCCATGGTCGCGTGCGGCGCCGTCCACGTCACCCGCTTTTCCACCGGACAGCGCCAGGCACCGCAGGCAGGCGCAGGTAAAAAGAACAAACGCGGGTGGAACCTGGCAGTCCCCTGCCTGCGTTATGAGGTGTGACGGTAACTTCGGGAGGGCTCGAAGCCCGCACAGTCGATCACGAAGGGGACTTCCCAATGGCAGTAAGCCTGTCCAAGGGCGGCAACGTCTCGCTCACCAAGGAGGCACCGGGCCTGACCGCCGTCACGGTCGGCCTCGGCTGGGACGTCCGCACCACCACCGGCACCGACTTCGACCTCGACGCCTCCGCGATCGGTGTGAACCCCGGCGGCAAGGTGGCCTCCGACGCCCACTTCGTCTTCTTCAACAACAAGGCCACACCGGACCAGACCATCGTCCACACCGGTGACAACCGCACCGGCGAGGGCGGCGGCGACGACGAGCAGATCAACGTCAACCTGGCGGGTCTGCCCGCCGACGTCGACAAGATCGTCTTCCCGGTCTCGATCTACGACGCCGTCACCCGCAGCCAGAACTTCGGCCAGGTGCGGAACGCCTACATCCGTATCGTCAACCAGGCCGGCGGCGCCGAGCTCGCCCGCTACGACCTGAGCGAGGACGCCGCCACCGAGACCGCGATGGTCTTCGGCGAGCTGTACCGCAACGGCGCGGAGTGGAAGTTCCGCGCCGTCGGACAGGGTTACGCCTCGGGCCTCGAGGGCATCGCCCGCGACTTCGGCGTCAACCTCTGACGTACGCGCTGCACACAGGAGCCCCGGGCCGTCGGCCCGGGGCTCCTGCCGTTGTCACGGCGTCGCCGGCTTGTCCTTGCCGTACAGCCAGGTGTCCCAGAGCTCGGTCAGATCCTTGCCGGACTTCTTCTCGACGTACTCGGTGAAGTCGGCGGTGGAGGCGTTGGAGTGGCGGTGCGCCGCCGCCCAGCCCTTCACGATGTCGAAGAAGACTTCTTCGCCGACCGCCTGACGGATCTTGTGCAGGACCATCGCGCCGCGGTGGTACACCGGGGCGTCCGAAACCTCCGCCCCGGAGGGCGGAACGGCCGGCGGGAAGGCCCAGTTGGCCTCCTCGGCGAAGGCCTCGTCAAAGCTCTTCCGGGCCGGGGTGTCGTGGTAGTCCTCGAGCCAGATCCACTCCGCGTACTGGGCGAAGCCTTCGTTGAGCCACATGTCCTTCCAGGACTTGGGCGACACGGAATCGCCGAACCACTGGTGCGCCACCTCATGGACGAGGAGCGTCTCGACATCGAGCTCGTTCTCGCCCGGGTCCAGGGGGAGGACCGGCCTGGTCTGCGTCTCCAGGGCGTAGTCGGCAGCGGCCCCCGGCACGACGATCGCACCGGTGGAGGAGAAGGGATACGGGCCGAAGTTCTCCTCCCCCCACTCCGTCATCTCGGGGATCCGGGCGAGGACCTTGGTGCTTTCGCCGGGCACGGCCCGGTTGACGGCGGTGAGTACGGGGAGACCGGACGGCGTACGCGACTTCGTCAGCCGGTAGTCGCCGACGGCGAGCGTGACGAGGTAGCTCGCCATGGGCTGCTTCGACGTCCAGCGGAAGGTGGAACGCCCGTCGGTGGTGCTCGGGGGCGCCTTCAACTCGCCGTTGGAGATGGCCTGCAGCTTTGCGGGGACGGTGACGGTGATGTCGTACGTGGCCTTGTCGCTCGGGTGGTTGTTACTGGGGAACCAGGCCATCGACCCGATGGGCTGGCCCAGCGCGAGCGCGCCGTCAGCGGTCTTCAGCCAGCCCTCCCGTGGCTTCCCGGTGTCCTTGTCGGCGCCCTTGTCGACGATCGTCTTCGGGACGCCGGAGTAACGGACGACGGCGCGGAAGGTCGTGCCCTTGTCGAGGTCGCGGTGCGGCCGCAGCGTCAGCTCGTCGCCCGCCCGGTTGGCAGCGGCCGCCTTGCCGTCGACGGTGGCGCCCGTGACCGTCATCCCGTGGAAGTCGAGGTTGAAGGCGCTCAGATCCTGAGTGGCGCGGGCGGTGATCTCGGCGGTGCCGTCGAGGCGGCCCGTCTTCGGGTCGTAGCCCAGCGTCAGGGCGTAGTGCTGGACGTCATAACCGCCGTTGCCGAGCTTGGGGAAGAGCGGATCACCCCTGCCCGCGGCGCCCGGCTTTCCGCGCACGCCCGCCTCGGCGTAGGTACAGCCCGCGAGGAGAAGCAGGGCGACGACGGGCGTCAGGGTGCGTACGAGAGTTCGCAGGTCCACCTTTTTGATCCTATCCGGGGCGGATTTCAGCCGCTTGTGCGCAGGAGGGCCGCCCGGTCCTCGTCGCCGGGCCCCGGCCGCCGGCCGCGTCCTGGACCGTCTGCGGGCACGGGCCGGCCGCCCCCGTCGACACGAGGGCAGGCGAGGTGGCGGTGGCGAAGGAGCGGCGGCTCCTCCCCCTCGCCGGTCGCCTCCCCCGTGCGGCGGAGGCGGTCCGCCCCGAACGCCGACGCGGCTTCGCCGTGTCCACGGCCAGTCTGTTCTCCATGACGACAGCGAACGTGACCTCGGCGACCGTGACCACACACACCGCCCCTGCGCCCCGCTGGGCCCGCCGGACCGCACATGTCATCGCGCTCTGCGCCGTCCCCTCCGGACTGTGGCGACTCGCGATGGCCTCCGGCATCTACGTGGGCTACAGCGACGAGATCCTGCGCGACAAGTTCGGCATCCCCGGCTGGGGCATCGCGTACGTCATCGGCCTGGCCGTCCTCCAGGAGTGCGCCGCCCTGCTCCCCCTCCTGCTCGTCACCGACCGGTGGCGGCTCCCCCGCCCGAAGACCGTCGCCATCACGGCCGCCGCCGCCTCGGCCTTCGCGACGCTGCTGGCCCTGAGCCAGGTGGTGGTCCACTTCACCGTCGAGAGCCAGACCTACATGTCCGGCACGGCGAACACCGTGACGGGTTTCTGCTACGCCCCGCTCTTTGTCATCGGCCCGCTGCTCGCTGCCGTGACCTGGTCGTACTGGAAGCGGCACCGGGCATGACACCATCGAGCACGTGCTCGACATCGGCTACTCCCTCTCCCGCCGTTTCCCAGACCCCCCGCAGACCGACTACCGGTGCGCGGACGTCCAGGCGCTGCGCCACGACCTCTTCTGCGGCGACGTCTACCTCGCGGACACCAAGGAGGACCGCGAGGTGTCCACAGCCTGGGGATGGGTCCCGGTGCTGGACTTCGCCTGGGCGCTGTGCGACATCGTCGAGCAACTCGACCGCGACCCGCTCGGCAGCCGCGCCGCGAAGCCCCAGTACGCCGAGCTGGACTTCACCGAATCGGCCGACCGGATGCTCTTCGAGCGGCGCTTCGGCTGGGTGGACGTGGAAGCCGACTGGATGCCCGGCGACGAACCGCCCCTCACCTTCAACCACACCGAGCTGCGCCGCGAAGCCCGCGACTTCCTGCACGACCTGATCGCGGACCTCTCCGACATGCACGAGGGTCTCGACGACAACCCGGTGGTCTGGGACCTCCAGGCACGCTTCCCCCGCCTCTAGTACTCCAACTGTGCTGAGGCAACGGGGCCGCAGTACTAACTCTCCACCCGCACTCCGATCTGCGCCGCGAACGCCGGTGCCAGATCCAGCAGTTGGGCCGGGCTGATCACCGCACCCGCCAGCCGGTCCACGCCCCGCGCGATGTCCAGCTCGGCGACCGTCCGCAGATCGACGTCCTTCAGCTGCGCCGCGCTGAAGTCCGCCCGCCGCAGCACACAGTCCCGGAACTCCACCCGTTCCAGCTGCGCACCCCCGAAGTCCGGCTCCGACAGCACACATCCCTCGAAGACGACGTCCTTGAGCCTGCCCTTCCGCAGATTCAGGTAGTCGATCTTCCCGCCGCGGATCAGCACCCGCTCCAGTACGGCTCCGTGCAGCTGCACCCCGCCCAGCCGCGCGTCCGTCACCTCCACATCGCGCAGCGAAGCGCCCGCCAGATCAGTGCCCACACCTCGTATGCCACTGAGCACGGAGTCGACGAAGCGGGCGTTCAGCAGCTCCGCCTCGTCCAGGCCGCACCCGCGCAGCGCACAGTCGATGAAGCGCGCGCCACGCCCCGACTGCCCCGTGAGGTCCACATCCTGGAACTCCAGGCCGTCGTAGTCGCCGTCCGGCTCCAGCCCGCCGCCGTCGTACGGAACGAGCGGCGGCAGCCGCACCTCCGGCCGCTGCGCTGTCCGCGATCTCTCCGGTTTCCGTGCCATGGCCCCATGGTGCCCCCTCCCACTGACAACGCCCGGATGAGCCGCCTTGACCTCAAGCGCGCTTGAGGTTGGAGGGTGTTGCCCATAGCCACGGAGTCACCGACCACGGAGTCACCGACCACACAGCTCAGGGGGAGCCCGCCATGCACGCCATCCGCCTCCACGCCTTCGGCCCCGCCGAGAACCTCACCTACGAGCGGACCGAAGACCCCGTCCCCGCCCCGGGCCAGGTACGGATCGCCGTCGCCGCGGCCGGCGTCCACCTCCTCGACACCGCCCTGCGCGAAGGCATACAAGGCCCCTACCCCACCCCCGCCGAGCTGCCCACCATCCCCGGCCGCGAGGTCGCCGGCATCGTCGAGTCCCTCGGCGAGGGCACGGACACCAGCTGGCTCGGCAAGCGCGTCGTCGCCCACATCGGCATGGCCCCCGGCGGCTACGCCGAACTCACCGTCGTCGACGCCGCCAAACTCCACGAAATCCCCGGTGACCTGGACGAAGCCGAAGCCGTCGCCATGATCGGCACCGGCCGTACGACCATGGGCATCCTGCAATTCACCGATCTCGGCCCCGACGACATCGCGATCGTCACGGCCGCGGCCGGCGGCATCGGCACCCTCCTCGTCCAGTACGCGAAGAACGCCGGCGCCCTCGTCATCGGCCTCGCCGGCGGCCCCGCCAAGGTCTCCCTGGTCGCCGAGAACGGCGCCGACCTCGCCGTCGACTACAAACAGGACAACTGGGCCGGCCAGGTCCGCGACCACCTCGGCGACCGCCGCGCCACCGTGCTCTTCGACTCGGTCGGCGGCGCCACCGCGCTCGCCGCCGTCGACCTTCTCGGCAAAGGCGGCAAGCACATCGTCTTCGGCTGGTCCGGCGAAGGCCTCCACGACGGCGCCCCGCTCACCTTCACCGACGAGGAACTGGCCGAGCGCGGCATCACCTCCGAAGGCGTACTCGGCCCGGTGATGCTCCAGAAGGCGGGCGGCAACGTACGCGCCCTGGAAGAACGCTCCCTCGCCGAGGCCGCATCCGGCCGCCTCCGCCCCGCCCTACAGCGCTTCCCGCTCGCCGACGCCGCGGCCGCCCACCGCGCCCTGGAAACCCGTGGCACGGTCGGCAAGGTCGTCCTCATCCCCCGGACGGCATCCAGCTGACCGGCTGGACAGTCAGACGACCGGACAGCTGGACGGCTGGACGGCTGGACGGCTGCACGGCCGGCCGGCCGGCCCCCAGCGACGCCAGCGCCCCGTCGGTCAGCCGGTACACCGTCCACTCGTCCTGCGGCCTCGCCCCCAGCGACCGGTAGAAGTTGATCGACGGGGTGTTCCAGTTCAGCACGGACCATTCAAGTCGCTCATAGCCGCGCTCCACACAGATCCGCGCCAGCTCCGTCAGCAGCGCCTTGCCGTAACCGCCGCCTCGCAGCCCGGGCCGTACATACAGATCCTCCAGATAGATGCCGTGCACCCCGCGCCATGTCGAAAAGTTCAGGAACCACAGCGTGAAGCCCGCCACCTCGCCTTCCGCAGTCTCCGCGACATGCGCGAAGGCGGCGGGCCGCTCGCCGAACAGCGCCTCGTGCAGCTGCTCCTCGCTCGCCCTGGCCTCGTCCAAGGCCTTCTCGTACTCGGCAAGTTCACGGACCATACGGTGGATCTCAGGGACATCATCAGGCGTGGCGATACGAATCATGAGGTCAGAGTGCCCGCCGACCGGGCTACCGTGCCAACAGATTCCGACCGATGGACACCTGCTCCGCCTGAAGCCGCGTCTCCCCGTCCTGCACATGCCACAGGCTGTTCTGCAACACACGCCCCCACGAGGACGACCGTGGGCGAGGACCACCGCCGCGTACGACCATGGGAGCCATGGGGTGGGCGCCCGATCAGCCACCCGGTCCTGCGAGTACCCTCCCGCCACACGCACTCGAGCTGAGCAGCAGGGGCATCATGAGCACGAACACCGTCAACGGCGGCATATCGTTCTGGTACGCACAGGAGGGCACCCCCCTCCCCAGGGAGCCCCTCCCCGGCGACACCACCGCGGACATCTGCATCGTCGGCGGCGGATACACCGGTCTCTGGACGGCCTACTACCTCAAAAAGGCCGTCCCCTTCCTCAACATCACCGTCCTCGAAGGCAAGTTCTGCGGCTACGGAGCCTCCGGCCGCAACGGCGGCTGGCTCTACAACGGCATCGCCGGCCGCGACCGCTACGCCAAGCTCCACGGCCACGACGCCGCCGTCCGCCTCCAGCAGGCCATGAACGACACCGTCGACGAGGTCGTACGCGTCGCCGCGGAAGAAGAGATCGACGCCGACATCCACAAAGGCGGCGTCCTCGAAGTCGCCCACACCCCCGCCCAGCTGACCCGCCTCAAAGCCTTCCACGCCGTCGAAATCGCCTTCGGCGAGAAGGACCGCGTACTGCTCGGCGCCCGCGAGACCGCCGAGCGCGTACGCGTCACCGGCGCCGTCGCCTCCACCTGGACCCCGCACGGCGCACGCCTGCACCCCGTGAAACTGGTCAAGGGACTCGCGGCAGCCGTCGAAGCCCTTGGCGTCACCATCCACGAGTCGACCCCCGTCACGGAGATCAAGCCAAAGCACGCGATCACCCCGTACGGCACGGTCCGCGCCCCGTACATCCTGCGCTGCACCGAAGGCTTCACGGCCAACCTCAAGGGCCAGAAGCGCGCCTGGCTCCCCATGAACTCCTCCATGATCGCGACCGAGCCCCTCCCCCAGTCCGTCTGGGACACGATCGGATGGGACGGCCGCGAAGCGCTCGGCGACATGGCACACGCCTACATGTACGCCCAGCGCACCGCCGACGACCGGATCGCACTCGGCGGCCGCGGCGTCCCCTACCGCTACGGCTCCCGCACCGACAACGACGGCCGCACCCAGCCCGCCACCATCGAAGCACTGCGCGACATCATGGTCCGCTTCTTCCCCACAACGGCAGGCGCCCGTATCGACCACGCCTGGTCCGGCGTCCTCGGCGTCCCCCGCGACTGGTGTGCCACTGTCACCCTGGACCGCTCCACCGGCCTCGGCTGGGCCGGCGGCTACGTCGGCTCGGGCGTCGCCACCACCAACCTCGCCGCCCGCACCCTGCGCGACCTGATCCAACAGGACTCGGGCCAGGCAGGCCCCACCGAACTCACGGCGCTCCCCTGGGTGAACCACAAGGTCCGCAGATGGGAACCGGAGCCGCTGCGCTGGCTGGGCGTACAGGGCATGTACGCGGCCTACCGCGGCGCAGACCGCCGCGAGGCGACGGCCAGGACGGCGGAAACCGACCGCATCGCACAGATCGCGAACCGGATCTCGGGCCGCCACTGATGCCCCCGGCCGACAGCACTCGGCAGCAGCCCCGGGAATGACAAAGCCCAGGCCGGCGAATCGCCGGCCTGGGCAGCTGAGCCCCCTGTCGGATTCGAACCGACGACCTACGCATTACAAGTGCGTTGCTCTGGCCAGCTGAGCTAAGGAGGCGCGTCCGAGCAGTCTAACCGGACCGGTCACGCGCTCCGGTCGAATATTTCATCGCCGTTCAGCTGCTGACAGAACGGGGCATGCCAGGTAGCGTCTCGGCAGGTCCACGTGTGTGGACCAGACCACTCCCTTACTCGGATCGTCCGGCACGTTCCTGCCGGTGAAGGAGAAGCATCACCATGGCCACTGTCACATTCGACAAGGCGACCCGGGTCTACCCGGGCTCCACCAAGCCCGCCGTCGACCAGCTCGAGATCGAGACCGAGGACGGCGAGTTCCTCGTCCTTGTCGGACCCTCCGGCTGCGGCAAGTCGACCTCCCTGCGCATGCTCGCAGGTCTCGAGGACGTCAACGCCGGCTCAATACGCATCGGTGACCGCGACGTCACGCACCTGCCGCCCAAGGACCGGGACATCGCCATGGTGTTCCAGAACTACGCGCTCTACCCGCACATGTCCGTCGCCGACAACATGGGCTTCGCGCTCAAGATCGCCGGCGTCAACAAGAGCGAGATCCGCAAGAAGGTCGAAGAGGCCGCGAAGATCCTCGACCTCACCGAGTACCTGGACCGCAAGCCCAAGGCGCTCTCCGGTGGTCAGCGCCAGCGTGTCGCCATGGGCCGCGCCATCGTGCGTGAGCCGCAGGTCTTCCTCATGGACGAGCCGCTGTCGAACCTCGACGCCAAGCTCCGTGTCTCGACCCGTACGCAGATCGCGAGTCTGCAGCGCCGTCTCGGCATCACCACGGTGTACGTCACTCACGACCAGGTCGAGGCCATGACCATGGGTGACCGGGTGGCGGTACTCAAGGACGGGCTGCTTCAGCAGGTCGACTCGCCGCGCAACATGTACGACCGTCCGGCCAACCTCTTTGTCGCCGGGTTCATCGGCTCGCCGGCCATGAACCTCGTCGAGGTTCCGATCACCGACGGCGGCGTGAAGTTCGGCAACAGCGTCGTACCGGTCTCCCGTGAGGCCCTGTCCGCGGCCGCCGACAAGGGTGACACCACGGTCACGGTCGGTGTCCGGCCCGAGCACTTCGACGTGGTCGAGCTGAACGGTTCCGCGGCCAAGTCCCTCTCCAAGGACAGTGAGGACGCTCCGGCCGGTCTCGCCGTCTCCGTCAATGTCGTCGAGGAGCTCGGCGCCGACGGTTACGTCTACGGTTCCGCCCAGGTCGGCGGCGAGCACAAGGACCTCGTGGTCCGTGTCGGCGGGCGTTCCGTACCGGACAAGGGTGCCGAGCTGCACGTCGTGCCGCGGCCGGGCGAGATCCACGTCTTCTCGACCTCGACGGGCGAGCGCCTCAGCGGCTGACCGAGTAGCGACTGACCGAGTCCGGCGTCACCGCCAATTCGGTGGAACGGCTCCGCAGTTACCTGCGGAGCCGTTCCGCTGCCAGGGCAGGCGTGTCGACAAATACCCCGGCAGATCCGCCATTTCGATCCTGTTCGTCAACACCGATTCGAAAAGCATCGTCGAACGATCCCTCGCCAGAGTGACTAAATGTCGCCAAATCATCACTGCCCGCTACGCTCGCTCGCGTGACCCACACAGCCCGCCGAATCGGCCGCACTCTTGCCCTCGTTCTGCCCGTCGTCCTGGTGCTCTCCGGAACCCTCGCGGTCACCAGCGTGCCGTGGGCAGGGCGCAACACCGAGTCGCAGATTCTCACCGCGTCCTCGCGGAACGTCTCCGTGCGCGCCAAGTCCCGCTCGCCGCAGGACGTTCTGCGCGACCGACTGCTCGCCGAACTCCAGGAGAAGAACCCGAGCATCGCGCTCACCCACCTCCAGCGCGAGGTCGAGGAGCGTCCGTCGCTCGCCAGGCACTGCATGTCGCTCGCCCGTGCCCTCGGACGCGCCGCCGTGGACCGCTACGGCCCCACTCGCGCCCAGACGTTCTCCCGTCCCGTCTGCGACACCTCCTTCGCCACCGGCGTCTCGCAGCAGACCCAGGGCAGCTGACCGCACGAGCTGAGCCGGGAGCTGGCCGCGGGGCCGCCGCCCACGGCGCATATCGTTCACGGCATGCATACGCCTACGTATCCGACGCAGGCCGTGGTCCTGGCGGGCGGCCAGGGCTCGCGGCTGCGCCCGTACACCGATGACCGCCCCAAGCCGATGGTCGAGATTCCCGGAACCGGGACCCCGATCATCGGCCATCAGCTTGCCTGGCTGGCCGCCGAGGGCGTGACGGACGCCGTCGTCTCCTGCGGTCATCTCGCCGAGGTTCTCCAGACGTGGCTGGAGACCGCGGAGCTGCCGCTGCGTGTCACCACCGTCGTCGAGACGGAGCCGCTGGGCCGCGGCGGAGGCCTCAAGTACGCCGCCGCTCATCTGCCGCACCCGGACCAGCCCTGGTACGCCACCAACGGCGACATCTGGACCCGTTTCTCGCTGCGCGACATGGCCGCCTTCCACGCGGAGCGCGACGCCATCGCCACGCTCGCCCTCGCCCGCCCCCGGATCCCCTGGGGAGCCGTCGAGACGGACGCCTTCGGCCACATCACGGACTTCATCGAGTCTCCGCCGTCGCCGTATCTGATCAACGCGGGTGTGTACGTCTTCTCCGCGGCCTTCACCGCGCTCCTCCCCGACCGGGGTGACCACGAGCGCACCACGTTCCCGCGTCTCGCCCGTGAGCAGCGGCTGGCCGGCTTTCCGCTGCCGAACGGCGCGTACTGGCGGGCGATCGACACCGCGAAGGATCTCACCGAGGCCGCCAAGGAGCTTGCTGCGCAAGCGCGTTGACCGACCTCGGCGAGATGCACGAGGTGCACGAGATACGCGACGAGAGGGGCGGCCACCGGACTTCGG